>DKTP01000179.1 GCA_002473085.1 Anaerolineales bacterium UBA7227 | reverse complement strand
TTCATGATGTTGCCCTTGTGGACGAAGTTCACGCTGCGGCGGTTGTTATCCAGCGACCACTGAATCGCGGCGCGGACGAGGCGCTCGGTGCCTTCCACCGAAACCGGCTTGATGCCGATGCCCGCCGTGTCGGGGAAGCGGATCTTGGCGTATTCCTTCGGGAAGGCCTCTTTGAACAGTTCCTTGAATTTTTTATTTTCCTCGGTCCCGTATTGGAATTCGATGCCGGTGTAAATGTCCTCGGTGTTTTCGCGGAAGATGACCATGTCCACGTATTCGGGATGGACTACGGGCGAAGGCACGCCCTTGTACCAGCGCACGGGACGCTGGCAGACGTACAGGTCCAGCAGTTTGCGCAGGGCGACGTTCAACGAGCGGATGCCGCCGCCGATGGGCGTCGTGAGCGGGCCTTTGATCCCCACCAGAAATTCCTTGAAGGCCTCGGTCGTCTCGTCGGGCAGCCAGGTTTGGAACATCTTGAAGGATTTCTCGCCCGCGTAGACTTCCATCCAGTGGATCTTACGTTTGCCGCCATAGGCTTTCTCGACGGCCGCGTCGAACACGCGGACGGAGGCGCGCCAGATGTCGCGCCCGGTCCCGTCGCCTTCCACGAACGGGATGATGGGGTTGTCGGGGACTTGTAATTTGCCGTCCTGGATGCCGATCCTTGCCCCGCCCTCGGGGACTTTCACATGTTGATATGCCATCTTTCCATCTCCTTGCGAAAATTTTCGAGGGAATTATATCATCCGATATTTGGCCCGCCGCGAATCGCCGTGACGTTCCGCTGGATTCGGCGTTTACGGCAACCATCGGAGAGCGGAAAGCATGAAACCAAACGCTCGGGAGCGGCGTTAAGAAAGATGATCGGAAATAGCACAAAAGCAATGCGTATAGCGCTATAATGAAATTAACCTTAAATCATTTCCACAAGGGTATGCGCATGAGAAGAATCTCCCTGATATCCCTGTCCGGCGTCTTCATATTGATGACCATTCTCTCTGCCTGCGCCTTCACCACCCAGTCGTCTGTGGATAACCAGACGGCTACGGCTGAGGCGGCTGCTCAAGAGCTGATTCAATCTGCGGCCTTATCAACGCCCACGATACTGCCGAGTGAGACTCCCACGCCGACGCCCACCAGCACGCTCGATCCTTATCTCATCCTGACGATCACGCCGTCCATCCCCGGCGTTTATCTGACGCCTATCGTCAACCGGCCGGCGGTTTATGTTCTCCAGCCCGGCGAATTTCCGTATTGCATCGCCCGCCGCTTCGACGTGCATCCCAGGGAACTGCTCGACCTGAACAACCTCCGCTCCGGCGTTATCTATCAACCCGGCCTGACGTTGAGCATCCCGCAGACGGGACGTCCCTTCCCGCCGCCGCGCGCCCTGCGCGCCCACCCAACTTCCTTCACCGTGCAGGAAAGCCAGATGACCGTCTTCAAGGTCGCCTGCCTGTTCGGCGAAGTGGACCCGGCGGTCATCATGCAGGTCAACGGCCTGACTTCGACCGTCCTTTCTTTCGGAACCACCCTTCAAATTCCCTGAGCGGACCTTCAACGCCTGCCACGTCGCGGAGCCCGCTTGAAAATTCATCCGTTTGCAAAAGGAGCATGCGATGTTAAACAAATCCATCATTCGTTTTGTCTTGTTGGCCGCGATCCTGCTGGGTAGTTTTGCCAGCGCGGGGAGCGTCAACGCGGGAGGCTACTGCGGCTCTACCTACACAATCCAGTGGGGCGATACGCTTGGACGCATCGCCAACCTGTGCGGCGTGACGGTGGACGCCCTCTACGCGGCCAACCCCGGACTTGGAGCGTACATCTACGCTGGACAGGTCCTCAACATCCCCGGCGGAGTCCCGCCCGCGCCCCCGCCGCCTTCGTACGGCTATAGCGGATCCTACGTGGTGCAGTACGGCGACACTTTGCGCAAAATCGGCGACCGCTTCGGCTTTACGGTGTGGGAACTCCTGTCGGCCAACCCGCAGATCTGGAATCCCAACCTGATCTATGTGGGACAGGTCATCAACCTGCCTTATCGCCCGGTCTATTACACCGTCCGTTACGGAGATACTTTGTTCAAGATCGCGGCGCGCTTCGGGACGACCGTCGCCAGCCTGCAATCCCTGAACAACATCTGGAACCCGAACTGGATCTACGCCGGTCAGACGCTGCGCATCCGCTAACCCGCCTGTCTTGTCAAAAAGGCTGTCCGCATGGACAGCCTTTTTTTTCACTCGGTGCTTAACCGCGCCGTCGCGCCCCCGTCCACCACCATGGCCTGACCCGTCATAAAGGATGATTGCTCGCTGTCCGCCAGGAAGTAGATGGCCTGGGCGATCTCCTCGGGACGTCCCACCTTGCCGCTGACGGTCTTGCGCGCCAGGTTTTCGAGTCTCTCCCGCATATCGCCGTGACCGGCGTGGCCGCGGCCGAGTCCGGCGCGCAGCATGGGCGTGTCCACCGCGCCGGGCAGGATGGCGTTGACGCGGATGTTGTCGGCGGCGAACTCGATCGCCATGGCGCGCGTCAGGGCGAGCATCCCGCCTTTGGAGGCGGCGTAGGCCGCGATGTTGGCGGAAGTCTGGATGGCGTGGACCGAGGAGACGTTGACGACCGCGCCGCCCCCGCGCGCTTTCAGCAGGGGATGGGCCAGTTTCGCGCCGAGGAACACCGAGCGCAGGTTGGAGGCCATGACCGCGTCCCATTCTTCCGCGCTGGTTTCGAGCAGGGGTTTCGCGATCTGCATGGCGGCATTGTTGACCAGCGCGTCGAGCGAATCGGTGAACTGGCGCGCCTTCTCGAAGATGACGGCGATTTCGTCCGCGCGGGAGATGTCTGCCTGGATGAAGAGGCCGTCCGCGGGGAATCCTTCGCCGAACGGCAGGCGGTCCACGCCGATGACGCGCCAGCCTTTCGACGCGAACAGCGCGAGGGTGGCAAAGCCGATCCCGCCCGCCGCGCCGGTGACGAGGACAGTGCGCGAATGATCTGTCATGGTCTTTTCTCCTTTCAGGGTTTTACCAGCCGCCAGAACAGGACGCCCGCCAGCAGGGACATGGCCGCGCCGAAGAAGAACGGGGCCGACGCGCCGAACCCCGTCCACGCGCCGACGCCCTGCCAGAGCAGACCGGCGATGAGCGAAGCGGGCAGGACGGCGATGCCGGTCGCCGCGGCGTAGAGGCCGTAGGCGGCGCCGCGCTGCGCTTCGGGGACGAGGTCGGCGATCAGGGCTTTGGCGACGCCCTCGGTCGCGGCGTAGTAGATCCCGTAGAGGCCGAAGAGCGTCCACACCTGCCAGCCCGTCCGTGAGAAGGCGAAGCCGAGGTAGACCAGCCCATAGGCCAGCCAGCCGAAGAGGATGATACGGCGGCGGCCGATCTTGTCGGAGAGCGCGCCGAGCGGACCCGCGAGGACCGCGTAGATGAAGTTGAAGGTCATCGCCATCAACATGATCTGAAAGACGTTCAGGCCGCGCTCCTGGCCGCGCAGGATGATGAACGAGTCGGATGAGTTGCCGAGGGTGAACAGTACGACAATGACGAGGAAGGTCTTGAAGCGCGCGTCCATGCCTTTGAGGGAAAGCAGGGGCGCGGCAGACGGTTTGGTTTGATGGACTTCGCGCGCGCCGAGGGCAAGGATGAGGACTGCCAGCGCCGCCGGGATCACGCTGACCAGCACGGCGCTGCGGAAGGCGTCGATCGTCAGGAATTCCGCCCGCCGCTCCGTGAACCAGACGATGGCCGCGGCTCCCGCCAGTCCGAGGAAGGCTCCGAGCGTGTCGCCGGCGCGGTGGAGGCCGAAGGCCAGTCCGCGCTGGTCCGATTCGATGGAGTCGGCCAGGAGGGCGTCGCGCGGCGCGGTGCGAATCCCCTTGCCGACGCGGTCCGAAAATCGGATGCTCAACACCCAGGCCCACGAATTCGCGACGTAGAAGAACGGCTTGGCGACGGTCGAAAGCGCGTAGCCCGCCACAGTGAGCCATTTGCGTTTGCCGAGTTTGTCCGAGAGCGCGCCCGAATAGATTTTGAGCAGGCTGGCGGTGGTTTCGGCGATGCCGTCAATCAGGCCGATGACCGCCGTGCCGACGCCCAGGATGTTGGAAAGGAACAGCGGGACGAGATGGACGATCATCTCCGAGGAGATGTCGGTGAGCAGCGACGTGGCGGTGACGACCCAGACGTTGCGGGGGAGTTTGTGGATGTTTTGGGAGGCGGGCATGGTTGATGCCGGTGTTGAATCGGGTTATTCGTCCGAATCGTCGTCGCTGGCCGCGCCGGGCTGGTTGACGCTCACCACCTCGCCGTGGTAATTGATGACGATCTTGAATCCCAACATGCCGAGGTAGGCGCGCGCCTCCTCGGGAAACCCGGCCTGTAACATCTGGTCGAACTGCTTGTCGAGGTTTTTCAGCTGGCTGGCGATGGCGGCGACGCTGAACGGGTCGTCCTGGCCGATCATTTTGGCGGCCTGCTCGCCGACGAGATTCTCGCTGCCCTTGATGAGTTCCTGCATCTGCGAAAGGACGGCGCGGTCCACCTGCTCGGAGGGGATGTGACGTTTAAAGCCCGCGTCGTCCACCACGTAGCAGGGCTCGTCGCCCACGTAGGCGGTTTCGGCGGGATGGTCGCTCTCGTCGAAGACGAGGCCGGAGAAGAGGGGTTGTTTTGGCATGGCGTCCTTCTTATCTGGCGAACAGGTTGAGGCCCCACACGATCAGCGGGGCGATGAACAGCGCGGGCAGGAAATTTCCAACGCGCATCCGCTTGATCTCCATCATGCTGCTGAGGGCCAGCCCCAGCAGCAACACGCCTCCCGCCGCGCTCATCTCGGTCATCATCGGTTCGGTGACGACGGCGCTCAACTGCACGGCCAGCAGGCTGATCCCGCCCTGATAGACGAGGACGACGACGCTCGAAAACAGCACGCCGACTCCCAGCGTGGACGCGAAAGCCAGCGCGGCGAATCCGTCCAGCACAGATTTGACCGCCAGCAGTTCATAGTTGCCCGCCAGCCCGTCCTGGATGGAGCCGAGGATGGTCATCGGGCCGACGCAGAAGAGCAGCGACGCGGCCAGGAAGCCGCGGATAAAGCGCGCCGAGCCTTCGGCGGAATCGTCTTTCGCGAAGCGCTTTTCGAGCAACGCGCCGAAGTTGTGCAGTCCGTCCTCGATGCGCCACCACTCGCCGAGCAGCGCGCCGAGGATGAGCGCGCCCAGCACGATGAGCGGGTTTTGCGTATTGAGGAACATCTGCGCGCCCAGGGCCAGGGTGAAGAGTCCCATGCCCGCGATGACGGTGGACTTGAACCGTTCGGGGATGCGCGCGCCGAAGAACAGACCGACAAACCCGCCGACGAGGACGGCGGCGACGTTGAGGAGGGTGCCGGTCATATTTTTAGAGGCGCCGCTTTCATGCCTTCGCCAGCGTCGTGTCTTTCCCGGCCGCGGCGTTTTCGACCAGCTCCAGCACAAAACACAGGGAGGACAGGCGGTTGAGATAACGCACCAGTTCGGGATTGGAAAGCTCCCCCGCTTCGAGCAGTTCCACCACGCGGCGTTCGGCGCGGCGGACGACGGCGCGCGCCATCGAGAGCGACGCGCTGGCCGGGCTGTCGCCGGGGATGATGAACTCGCGCGGCATCGTCACTGTGGCGGTGAGCGCGTCGATCTGCGCCTCCACCCAGTCCACGCGGGCCGCGTCGAAGCGGAAACGGTCGGCGGTTTCGGGCGTGGCGGCCGCCTCGGCCATCAACCTGTAGAGGTCGCGCTGGGCCTCGAGCAAGAGTCGCTGCGAGCGCGGATCGCGCGCCTGGGCGCGCGCCAGTCCCAGCGTCGCGGTGGATTCGTCGAGCGCGCCGAGCGCCTCGATGCGCGGATGCGTCTTGAGGACGCGTCCCTCGCCGAGCAGGCCGGTCGTGCCGTCGTCGCCTTTACGGGTGTAAAAATTCATGCGGCTATTATAGCCGCGAGAAACCCGTTTTCTCGAAGGAAACCGGTTTCCGTTCACTCTGGCGTATAATCGGCGCATGTTTCCCGGAACGCGTTTTTCGTGGCTGCGCCATTTCGCGCCGTTGACCGTGATCGGCATCGCGGCGGCGGCGCTCGTCCTGACGCCGATCTGGGCCGTCGAGTGGGCGCGCGAGCCGTTCATCGGCGCGCTCCTCGAACCGAATAACATCGTTTCGCAGATCGACGACGCGGGCTGGCCGGCCCGCAACATGGGCGCGGCCTGGTCCGACCAGCTGGTGAGATTGAACGGCCAGCCGATGCAAAACGTGGACGACGTGAGCGCCTTCCTCGAGACCAACGGCTTCAAGCCGGTCGAGGCGGAATTCGTGAAGCAGACCGGGAGCGCGTACAGCCTGACCATCACGCCGATCCGTTTTCCCTTCAGCAGCCTGCTGACCTCGTTTATCATCCCCTATCTGACGGGGCTGGTGTTCCTGTTGACGGGCCTGTGGGCCTACCGCATCCGCTCGGACCTGCGGGCCAGCCGCGCCTTCGTGACGTTCACCGCGGCCGTTTCGGTCCTGACCTCCTGCTTCTTCGACATGAGCACGTCCCATCACGCCGTCATCCTGTGGGCGTTGAGTCTGTTCGTTGGGGCGGGCGCGCTGGCGCACCTGGCGCTGGTCTTTCCGCAGCAAATGCCCTTCGTAGACCGTTTCCCCGCCGCGCGTTACATCCCGTGGGTCTTCGCGGCGGGACTGGCGCTCCCCGCGCTGCGCGAACTCATCCGCCCGACGACCTCCCTCGCGTACGTGAATACCTGGCTCGCGGGATATGCCTTCATCCTGGTCGCCATGCTGCTGTTCATCAGCGCGCTGATCGTGCGCGTCATCCGCAGCCAGTCGCCGATCGTCCGCCAACAGAGCCGCGTCATCGTCTTCGGCGCGTCGATCGCCTTCCTGCCGGCCCTGGCGCTGTATCTCTTTCCCATCGTTTTCGGCCCAACCATCCCCGAATTTCAGGGCGCGCTCTTCTTCCCGATGCTGGTCTTCCTCCCGCTCTCGGTGACGTACGCCATCATCCGCTACCGCCTGCTGGACGTGGACCGCATCCTCGGCCGCGCCCTGGCCTACCTGCTGACGACCGGCGTGGCGCTGGGAGCCTTCTACGGGCTGATCGCTCTCATCTCCTACACCATCGAGGAAAGTCTCCGCGCCGA
The DNA here is from genome assembly GCA_002473085.1 of Anaerolineales bacterium UBA7227. Lineage (GTDB taxonomy): Bacteria > Chloroflexota > Anaerolineae > Anaerolineales > Villigracilaceae > Denitrolinea > Denitrolinea symbiosum. The sequence goes on along the minus strand of DKTP01000179.1, from coordinate 5,092 downwards.
CGAGCCGCTGGCAATCGGACTCTTCCTCGTCCTCCTCGCGGTCGGACTCACCCCCGTCCGCGATCTGATCCAGCGCGCCATAGACCGTCTCTTCTACCGCGCCCCCGCCGACTACCGCCGCGTCCTCTCCAGCCTCTCGCGCGGACTGGCGGTGACTCCCAACCTGAACGAGATCATGCGCCTGCTCGAAGAGCAACTCAGCCAAGCCCTCGCGCCGGAGCGCTTCATCATCTACCTCTACAACGACGAATACGGACAATACTTCCCGCACGCCACGCGCGAAGACAGCGCCCCGGCCTACCCCGCGGACGATCCGCTGGCGATGCACATCCAACGAATGGCGAAGCCTTTCTGGATCTCTCCGGGCAGTTCCCTGCCGGATGAGTTGAGCGAATACCAGCGCTTTCTCGGCTTCACCTTCGTCCCCCTGCGATACGAAGGCCGCCTGAGCGGATTCTTCGTCCTCGGCCCGCGCCGCTCGGGCGAACTCTACAACAGCGACGACCTCGACTTCCTGGCGGCGGTCGCGGCCCAGTCCGCGCTGGCGCTCGAAAACGCCCGGCTCTTCATCAACCTGCGCCGCACCTTCGACCAGACCCTCGAAATGAAAAGCCTGATGGACGACATCTTCGCCTCCATCGCCACCGGCGTCATCACCACCAACCTCGGCCGCCAGGTGACCCTCTTCAACCGCGCCGCCGAACAGATCCTCGGCATCCCCATGGACCAGGTCGTTGGCCGCCCCCTCGAGCAGGCCTTCCCCGCCCTTTTCTCCGATTTTGTCTACCTCACCGAGACCGCCGCGCAAAAAGGAGCGCCGGTCTACATCGCCGAGATCAACCGCGTCATCCCCTCGCGCGGCGAACTGGCGCTGCGCGTCTCCTGCGCGCCGCTCTTCGACGCCTACCGCTCCGCCAAAGGCGCCACCATCTTCTTCGAAGATCTGACCGAGCGCCGCCAACTCGAGGCCGAACAGGAGCGCATCCGCCAGACCTTCGGCCGCGTCGTGGCCCCGCGCGTCCGCGACCGCCTGCTCGCCGACCCGCGCAACCTGCGCCTAGACGGAAGCAAGGAAACCGTCACCGTCCTCTTCGCCGACCTGAGCGGCTTCACCGCCTACAGCGAAAAACAGGCCCCGGAGACCGTCTTCAAAGTGCTGAACGCCTACCTCTCCCTCGCGGCCGACGCGGTGCTGGAAGAGGAAGGCACCCTCGACAAGTTCATGGGCGACGCCATCCTCGCCATCTGGAACAGCCCCGACCCGCAGGAAGACCACGCCCTGCGGGCCGTGCGCGCCGCCGCGGCCATCCTGCGTCTCACCCTCGAGTCCCACGAAAACTTCACCAACCCGCTCCACCGCCTCAACTTCCGCATCGGCATCGCCACCGGCCCCGCCATCGTCGGCAACGTGGGCGCCAAAGACCTCTTCAACTACACCGCCATCGGCGATACGGTGAACCTGGCCCAGCGCCTGCAAGCGACCGCGGAGCCGGGCGAGATCCTGCTTCAAAACACAACCTACGAAATCGTCGCGGAACGCGTCGCCGCCGAAGCGCTCGACCCCATCGCGGTGCGCGGCCGCCAAAAGCCGGTACAGGTCTACCGCTTCATGGGGCTGAAGTAGTCATGCTCGTCCGCCATCACATCGAGATCACCCGTCTGGCCCTCGGCGCGGAAGCAAGCCTGCGCGCCCTCGAAGCCATCGTCCGCGCCAACGTCGGGCAGGACGGCCTGCGCTACCAGCTCGGTCACGACCACTTCCACTTCGACAACAACCGCCTCGAACGATCCTACGCGTACATCGAGGAACAGCGCGCCCTCGCCGGCTCCGCGCTGGCGCGCGGCGACGCGCCGTCTGCATGGCAGGCCTTCGGGCGGCTGACCCATGCCGCGCAGGACTTCTACGCCCATACCGACTACATCCCGCGCTGGCTCTCCCTCTTCGACGCGGGGACGCCTCCCGCGCCCGAGGAAGTGGATCCTGTTTTCTCCGAAATTCTCAGTCACCCCGGCCTCCGCTCCGGGAAGTTATACTATCCCCTCGAAGCCCTGACCTTCCTGCCCCGCGTCGGGAAATTCTTCGCCCCGTTCTTCCCCGCCGATTCCCACGCCCGCATGAGCCTTGACGATCATGACGGGACCGGGCGGTTCGATTACGCCTTCCACGCCGCGGTGAAGCGGACGAGGATCGAATTCGAGAAGACGACGGAAACCTTTTCAACAAAAATGCTGGCTGACTTTATAGACAAGTAAACACGCGCACAAGACAAGCCTCGCTGATTACTACTTACTGTTCACTGCACTGATAACTGGTAACTGCTCACTGGCAACTGATCCTCCATGCCTCGCAAATCCACCCGCGCCTCCTCCTTCGGTTCCCCCGGCCGCGCCGGGCATGACGCCTCGGCGTTCTACTCCGCGCGTCTCTACGCGGACCAGCCCCAAAGTCAGGAGGAAGCGTACGTCGAGAATCCCATCCCCGCCGCGCGGCTGGATTCCGTCATCCACGCCTCGTCCGAATCCATGAAGGAACTGCCCGACGCCAGTGTGCATCTGATGGTCACCTCGCCGCCGTACAACGTCGGAAAGGACTACGACGAAGACCTGTCGCTGGCGGAATACCTGGCGTTCCTGAAATGTGTCTGGACCGAGACGCGCCGCGTGCTCGTCCCCGGCGGACGCGCCTGCATCAACGTCGCCAACCTCGGACGCAAACCCTACATCCCGCTCCACGCTATGCTGATCGCCGACCTGCTCGACCTCGGTTTTCTCATGCGCGGCGAGATCATCTGGGACAAGGCCGCTTCGGCCAGCGCGTCCACCGCGTGGGGATCGTGGCAATCGGCGGCCAACCCAACTTTGCGCGACACGCACGAGTACATCCTCGTCTTTTCGAAAGGCAGTTTCCGCCGCGAAAAATTGGACGGGCGCGAGAACACCATCTCGAAAGAGGAATTTCTGGAGTTCACCAAATCGGTGTGGACGTTCGGCGCGGAATCGGCGCGCAAAGTCGGACATCCCGCGCCGTATCCCGTCGAACTGCCGTATCGCCTCATCCAACTCTACACCTTCAGCGGGGATGTGGTCCTCGATCCGTTCATGGGGAGCGGACAGACCGCCCTCGCCGCGTTGAAAGCGGGACGCCGCTTTGTGGGCTATGAGGCCAGCGAGGAGTATGTGCGGCTGGCGGAAAAGCGGATTCGCGATCACAATAAACTGTAGACGGCAGGCCGTCTTTAGGAGTGAGATTTATGGCAAACAAATACGATGCAATCATCATCGGCGGCGGGCATAACGGACTGGTCGCCGCGGCGTATCTGGCGCGGGCGGGGAAGAAGGTCGTCGTGCTGGAGCGCAGGCACATCGTCGGCGGCGCGGCGGTGACCGAGGAGATCTTCCCCGGCTACAAGTTCACCGAATTTTCGTACGTAGTGAGTCTGCTCCGTCCCGAGATCATCCGCGATTTGGAATTGCCCAAACACGGACTGAAAATCCTGCCGTTGCCCAGCACGTTCACGCCGATGGAAAATGGCGACTACCTCGCCGCGTGGGACGACCACGATTTGACGCGCCGCGAGATCTATCGTCACTCGCCGAAGGACGCGGAAGCCTACGACGAGTACGCCCGCGTCATGGCGCGTGCGGCGAAAGCGATCAAACCCATCATCAATTTAATTCCGCCCGACCCGTCTTCGATGAGTCCCCGCGACTTGATGGGTTTATTGAAGGTCGGTCAGTACGCGGCAGGACTCTCTGAAAAAGAACTGTACATGGTCGCCAAACTTGCCACGCAATCGTCGGCGGACTTGCTCGAAGAGTGGTTCGAGACCGACGCGTTGAAAGGCACGAAAGCCGCCAGCGGAATCATCGGGACGTTCCTCGGTCCGCGCTCGCCCGGCACGGCGTATGTGCTGCTGCATCATTACATGGGCGAGATTGACGGCGCCTTCCGCGCCTGGGGATTCGCCAAAGGCGGATCGGGCGGAGTCAGCGGCGCCATCCTGAACGCGGCGCAGGCGCTCGGGGTGGAGATTCGAGTCAACGCTTCGGTTCAGCAGGTCAAGGTCAAGGGCGGACGCGCTGTGGGCGTCGTCCTCGAGAATGGGGACGAGATCGAGTCGAAGGTCGTGATGTCCGCCGCCGACCCGAAGCGGACGTTCCTGCAATTCGTCGAGGAGAAATACCTGCCCGACGATTTTGTGACGTCAATTCAAAACTTCCGCACGCGCGGCTCGTCGGGCAAGGTCAACATCGCGTTGAGCAAACTGCCGAACTTCACCGCGCTGCCGTATAAGGCAGGGGCGAGTCATGACTCGGTGTTGCATCGCGGCGCGGTTTCGATCAGTCCGAGTATTGATTACATCGAGCGCGCCTACGACGACGCCAAGTACGGGCAGATTTCCAGGCAGCCGTATATTGACATGATCTTCCCTTCGATGATTGACCCCGACATGGCGCCGCCCGGACAGCACGTCATGTCGTGTTTTGTGCAGTACGCGCCGTACGATCTGGAAGGCGGCTGGAATGACGAACGGCGCAATGAATTGGGTGAAGCCGTGATTTCGACCATCGAGCGATACGCGCCGAACATCCGCAAATGTATTGTGGGCATGCAAGTGATTTCGCCGAAAGATATCGAACGCATCGCGGGTATCACGGGCGGAAATATTTTTCACGGCGAGTTGTTGTTGCATCAAATCTTTTTCCTGCGCCCCACGCCGCAATGGGCAGATTTCCGCACGCCGCTCAAGGGATATTATTTCGGCGCAAGCGGCGCGCATCCTGGCGGAGGAGTGATGGGCGCGGCGGGGATGTTGGCGGCGAAGGAGATTCTTAAGGATGGTGTGTAGAAAGTGGAAAGTAGACGGTGGTCGAGTAGCCCTGAGCGTTCTTGGCGAAGGGCGTATCGAGACCACGCTTCGCTCTTCAGGGATGGTTGATTCTGCTGAGTGGAGTTTGGTCGGCGCTTCAAATTAATTAACTGATGTTACGCAGGGAGCAGTTGGAAAATCGGATAAGATTGGAGCATGGACAAAGCCCAATTAGAACTGTACACCGATTACCTGCTCAGTACGTTTGGCTATGCCACCGC
>DKTP01000147.1 GCA_002473085.1 Anaerolineales bacterium UBA7227 | reverse complement strand
TAGTTTTCGTGATCTACTGAAAATCCGTGCTATCCGTACAATCCGTCAAACCCGCGCGCAAAAAGGAGTTGAGAAAGGCTCTCTTACGGACGTTTTTTATCCTCACCCGGTTTTTCTCGAAAAGGGATCATCATCAGGAATCCCACCGCAATGATCGCCTCGCCGACCATGATGCCGCGCGCCTGCAGCGGCCCAAAGAACGGGCCTTCGGGTCCCAGCTGCGTCCCCATACCGAGCCAATCGGCCATGGCCGCGAACACCGAGATGACGTAGCCGGTAGCGACCAGGCGCACCCCAATATCGGCGGGGATAGTGCGTTCGCGCCCCCGCCAGAGAGCCATCAGGCCGACGTATCCGCCGAAGCAGAGAATTCCCAGCCCGAACAGCAGGGCGGAGATCTGGATGAATCCGACCGTGGGGCTTCTATCCCAGCCGAACCAGGCGGGTTTTGCTCCGACGATGAAGATGAAGAATCCAAGCAGGGTGACGCTCAATCCCAGGCGGACGCGCGCCCGCGAGGGCGTTCCCTGTGAAGACGGATCGGGGAGGGAGGCGGGGTCGGGTCGGGTCATCAGGGCAGGTTCTCCTGCAAATAATGGAGCCAGTTGCCGCCGAGGATGGCTTCCACGTCGGCGTCGCTGTATCCACGCGGCCGGAGGAGATCGGCCAGTTTTTGTAAATCGGCGACGGTGTCTATCTCTGGCGGGACGGATTGTAACCCAAATCCGCCGTCGAAGTCGGAGCCGATGCCCGCGTGACGGGCATTGCCGGCGATCTGGCAGACGTGATCAATGTGGTCGGCGAGGACCGCGAGCGGGACTTCCTCGCGGCGGCTTCCGCCGGCGAGCGACCACCCAACTTTGAGAAAGGCGTTGAATGGGATGAGGCCGATTACGCCGCCGCGTTCGATCAGGCCGCGCAGGAGGCGGTCGGAGAGGTGACGGTTGCTTTCGCTGCCTTCGAGCAACGCGAGGCAATTCCCGTGCGAGGCGACGATCGGGCCGTCGTAGAAGTCGAGGGCTTCCAGCGCGGCGACCTCGTCCATGTGGCTGAGGTCGAGCGTGAACGGGAAGTCGGACATGGCCCGGAGCAGGGCGCGGCCCTCGTCGGTGAGGGGGCCGGGTTCGCGCGTCCCGCCGCAGAAACGCGTCCCCGCCCAGGCGGGACCGATGAGGCGCACGCCGAAGTCCCACCACTCGGCCAGTTCGGAGGGGCTGCGGACGCCGTCCGCGCCCTCCATCAGCGGGACGAGGCCGACGGGATGCGCGTCGGCGGGGGAATGCCAGCGGTCGAGGATCCGCTTCAAGTCCGCGCGGGAGGCGATGAGGGAGAAGCGGTCGGGGTGGGAATCGACGAGTCGGTGGTAGGTCGTCAGTTGGTCCCAGTAGAGGCGGCGGGCGGCGGCGAAGTCCGAGTCGGGGTAGAAGAGTTTTTCGTCCTCGCTCACGCGCCGGCGCGCGGGCGAGGCGAAAAGGGTTGCGAAGACGACGGCGACGCGGCCGCGCTGGTAGTCGGGCCAGCCGAGCAGGGTGTCGCCGTTTTGTTCGACGGCGGGGGAACCGGCTTCGAGGGCGCGCGTGTCGCGGGCGGCGCGGGTGTAGTCGCGGCCGAAGGAGAGGATGTTCCAGGCCAGGTCTTGGTGGGCGTCAACGATGATGTGCATGTGTAAAAAGAGCGCACCTTGCGGTACGCTCTTCGGATTTCAGGCTTGCGGTTCCTCGGGCGGGGCGGAGGTTTCTTTCTCTACGGGCGGGGCAGGAGCCTCTTCACTCTCAACCGGCGCGGGAGTTTCCTCTTCTACGGGCGGGGCGGAGGCTTCCTCCGCTTTTTTCTCCTCGGCCATCAGGAGTTTAAAGTCCTTGTCGGCGAAGGCGCCCGAGTCCACTTTGCGGAGGCTGAGGCCGATGCGGTGCTGGTCGGTGTCTATGCGGATGATGCGCAGGGTCTTGACGTCGCCGTCTTTGAGGACTTCCTTGGGATGGTCAATGCGGTGGTCGCTGACCTCGGAGATGTGGATGAGGCCTTCGAGGTCGCCCTCGATGCGGGCGAACGCGCCGAATTTGGTGAGGCGGGTGATGACGCCCTCGACGAGCTGCCCGACGCTGAATTTGGAGATCTTGGCCTGCCAGGGGTCTTCCTGCAATTGGCGGATGGACAGCCCGATGCGTCTCTTTTCGCGGTCCACATTGATGACTTTGACTTTGACTTCCTGCCCCACCTCGAGCGCTTCGCTTGGATGCTGGATGTGTTCCCAGGAAATCTCGGAAAGGTGGACGAGGCCGTCCGCGCCGTTGATGTTGACGAAGGCGCCAAACTCGGCCAGGCTGGTGACGCGGCCGGTATAGGTCCTGCCGATCTCCAGTTCGGAGATGACGCGTTCCTTGACGGACTGGCGCGATTCGGAGCCGGCGGCGCGTTCAGAGAGGATGAGGCGGCGGCGTTCGCGGTCCACTTCCACGATGCGGACGGAGATGGGATCGTTGATCATCCTGCCCCAGCGCTGTTCGGGCGTCTCGCCCACGGCGGCGGCGCGCCGCGCCGCGCCGATCTGCGAGGCGGGGACGAAGCCGCGCAGTCCGCCGACGGCGACGATCAGGCCGCCCTTGTTGAAGCCGGTAACTTTACTTTCGATGACTTCTTCTTCAGAGAGCATGCGTTCCACGTTTTCCCAGGTCATTTGCTCCTGGGCGCGCTTGAACGAAAGCACGACGTTGCCGTTGTTATCTTCGGGGCTGAGCACGTAGACCAGCACTTCCTGGCCGACGGCGAGGGCGGCGCGTTCCTCCGCGGAAAGCGCTTCCAGTTCACGCCCAGAGACGAGGCCTTCAGACTTGGCGCCGATGCTGACAAGGATCTGGTTCGGACCGATGCTTGCAATTACGCCGCGACGGACCTCCCCCGCCTGAGGCAGTTCAACGCCCGAAGATTCCTCTAACAACGTCTCCATGCTCTGGTTGTTGTGGGATTCGTTCTGGTCTGTGTGCAGGTTTGCGGCCCCCTGCCCATTGAGGGCTTCATTTGATTCCATCACGGGTGACTCCAATTAAGAAAAATGTAAGCGGATTTTACACGCGTTTTTATAAGTTGACAACCCTGCGCGTTCACCGTGTTAGCCCAAAGTAGAAATGTCCCTTTTCGCCAAAGTCAAAATGTCCCCTTCGTCAATCTCAGGCGAGACATCCGAAAGGGACATACTACCGATGAGCGCCAGAGAACTGGATCGCCTGAACGCAATGCAACAACTGGACGAAAAGCGGATGAGCCAGAAAGAAGCCGGGCGCGGGCTATTCCCGCATGGAGCGTTCCAGCGCGGCGAGGTCCACGCGCGAGGTCAGGTCGAGACTGAGCGGCGTGACAGACACGCGGCGCTTCTTCCGCACCACGAAAGCGTCGGTGTCGTCGGATTCCTTTTCGAGGCGGAGGGCCTCGCGATATCCCACCGGCGCGGGGACGTCCCACGAGGCGCGCTCGGGTTTGAGAGGCTCATAGTATCGCTGGCGCGTAAGACGGGTCATCTCCCAGGGCGTCTCGGCGGCCGCGTCTGAAGGCACTTCCACTTTCAGCAGGTTCACGTCTTCGGGCAGGGAATTGTCCAGCAGAAAGCGGGCGAACTTCGCGGTGAACTGCGCGGCCGCGGCGAAGTCGATCTCGCGCGAGTAGGAAAGGTGATACTGCTGCTGCGTCTCCAGCGAGACGGCCAGCGACCGCACGCCCAGCGCGGCGGCTTCCAGGGCCGCGCCCACCGTCCCTGAGACGGTGACGCCCGTGCCGATGTTCTCCCCGTAGTTGATCCCCGAAACGACCAGGTCGGGACGCTGCGGCATGATCTCCAAGATGGCGTGCAGCACGGCCTGCGCCGGGCTCCCGCTCACCGCGTAGACGGTCCAGGTTTGGCCGTGGACGACGAGCGATTCGGGGGTGATGACGCCGCTCGAGGTCGAGGGGAGGCTGCGTCCCATCCCCGAGGACTGTTCGCGGGGCGCGGCGACGGTCACGTATCCCAGGGCCGAGAGCGCTTCGGCCGCGGCCCACAGCCCGGGCGATTGGATGCCGTCGTCGTTTGTCAGGAGGATTTGCGGTTTCTTCATGGCGTAAAAATAAGGAGCGGGATTCCGCTCCTCAACTGGCGCCTCTGGCGCGACTCGAACACGCGACCTTTTGGTCCGCAACCAAACGCTCTAATCCACTGAGCTACAGAGGCAAAGGCGACGGGATTTTAATGCACATTGAGAGATGGGTCAAGCCTGAATTCATGGCTTTCACAAACCGCCGTCAGACAAACCCATCGAACCGCAAAGCCCGCGAAGGTCGCGAAGAAATTCGATTAAATTTCGCGTTTCTGGCGTTCTTCTCGGCGGATTTCTCCGTCGGCGTAAAAAATTTCCGATTTTGAGAAGCGCGCCGCGCGCTTGACATCCGCCCCCTTCCCCCTGATACTTGCCCAAATCCACTATCGCGAGGCAAACGATGTCCGAGAAAAGAACTGGCTACCGCGCGTTCGTGATCGTTGTGTTCTTTCTGTTCGTCCTTCTGCACCAGACCGACAAATTGCTGATCGGCTCCATGCAATTGCCGGTGAGCGAGACGTTCGGGCTGAACGACCTGCAATGGGGATTTATCAATACGGGCGCCCTGATCGTGGGGACAATCTTCTATCCCCTCTGGGGTTATCTATATGACCGCTACGCCCGCGCCAAACTGCTGGCGCTGGCCTCGTTCATCTGGGGCGCGACCACGTGGCTCAGCGCCGTCGTGCGAACGTATCCGCAGTTCCTGGTGACGCGTTCATCCACCGGCGTTGACGATTCGTCCTACCCCGGTCTCTACAGCCTGGCGGCGGACTACTTCGGGCCGAAGCTGCGCGGCCGCGTCTATGGCATCCTGCAACTGGCGCAGCCCATCGGCTACCTGCTCGGCATGATCCTGGCTTTGATGGTCGCGCCGAATCTCGACGGGCTGATCTTCCGTCTCGAAGGCTGGCGGACGATCTTCCTCTTTACCGGCCTGCTGGGAATCGCGATGGCCGCCGTCATCTACTTCGGCATCAAGGAAGCGCCGCGCGGCCAGGCCGAGGAGGAATTCGAAGGCCAGGAGATCGGCCAGTTCCGCTTCAACTGGGACGCGCTCAAAGACGTGATGAAGAAGAAGACCATGTGGTTCGTCTTCCTGCAAGGCTTCGCGGGCGTCTTCCCGTGGAACGTCATCACCTTCTTCTTCTTCGGCTACCTGATGACCGAGCGCGGCTACGACAACGACGCGGTCCTCCTCACGATGGGCCCCGTCGTGCTGATCCTGGCGGGCGGCTACTTCGTCGGCGGCATGTTGGGCGACTGGCTCTTCAAGCGCACGCTTAAAGGCCGCATCATCGTCTCGAGTGTGGGCGTCATCCTCGGCGCGCTCTTCCTGTTCCTCGCCATGAACACGCCCGTTGACCAGCGGACCACGTTCTTTATCCTGATGTGTCTCACCGCTTTGTTCATGCCGTTCTCCTCGCCCAACGTCACCTCCACCGTGTTCGACATCAGCCTGCCCGAGATCCGCAGTTCGGCGCAGGCCGTGGAATACTTCATTGAAAACAGCGGCGCGGCCCTCGCTCCCACGTTGGCGGGCGCCATCGCATTCTCCACCGGCAGCAAGCAGTTCGCCATCACGGTGGTCTGCGTTACGGCCTGGGTCTTGTGTTTCTTCCTGTACCTCGGCGCGCTCTTCTTCGTGGAGCGCGACATCAAATCCCTGCACGCGCAACTGGCCGAACGCGCAAAGAATTTGTAGAG
>DKTP01000168.1 GCA_002473085.1 Anaerolineales bacterium UBA7227 | reverse complement strand
TTGGCGTTCTCTAACGCCAACGTTGCGCCAGAGAGCGCAACCTACGCAATGACAGACCTTACACGGAGGCATCTAACATGAGTTGGATTCAAGATTTGATCAACCCGCAAGCCCGTCAGTGGGAAGAGTTCTATCGCAACCGCTGGCAACACGATAACATCGTCCGCAGCACGCACGGGGTGAACTGCACGGGCGGATGTTCGTGGCAGGTCTACGTGAAAGACGGCATCATCACGTGGGAAATGCAGCAGGTGGACTATCCGCTGTTGCAGGACGGACTTCCGCCCTATGAGCCGCGCGGCTGCCAGCGCGGTATCTCGGCGTCGTGGTACGTCTACAGCCCGATCCGCGTGAAGTATCCGTACGCGCGCGGCGTCCTGCTCGACTACTGGCGCGAGGCGAGATTCAAACTTGGGCCAGTCGAAGCGTACGCGTCCATTATGGAAGACAAGGAAAAGCGCAGGCGCATCCAGAAAGCGCGCGGCAAAGGCGGATTCCGCCGCGCCAGTTGGGACGAGGTGCTGGAGATCGTCGCCGCGTCCTGTCTCTACACCGCGAAGAAATACGGCCCCGACCGCGTCTTCGGCTTCTCGCCGATCCCGGCCATGTCGTATCTTTCGTACGGCGCGGGGTCGCGCTTCCTGCAACTGTTCGGCGGCGTGAACATGAGTTTCTACGACTGGTACGCCGACCTGCCAAACGCCTTCCCCGAGATCTGGGGCGACCAGACCGACGTGTGCGAAAGCGCCGACTGGTACAACAGCAAGTACATCGTCTCGATGGGCGCGAACCTGAACATGACGCGCACGCCCGACGTTCACTTCATCGCCGAGGCGCGGCACGAGGGCGCCAAGTTCGTCGTCATCGCGCCGGACCTCTCCCAGGTGGCGAAATATTCCGATTGGTGGATTCCCGTCAAGGCGGGACAGGATACGGCGATCTGGATGGCGGCCAATCACGTCATTTTGAAGGAATTTTACGTTGACAAACAAGTTCCGTATTTCGTCAACTATCTAAAAGAGAATACCGATATGCCGTTCCTGATCGAGCTCGAACAGGACGGCGACGGCTACAAGGCGGGACGTTACGTCCGCGCCAACACGGTCAAACGCTACAAGGACGTGGAGAACGGCGAATGGAAGTTCCTCGTCCATGACGCGAAGCAGGACGCGCCGCGCATGCCGAAGGGCGCGGTGGGCGACCGTTGGAGCCAGGAAAAAGGCAAGTGGAATATCAAGATGGAAGACGGGTTGGACGACTCGCCCATCGAGCCGACGCTTTCGTTCCTCGGTTCGCAAGACGAGACGGTGGACGTCGCGTTCTACGAGTTCGCCGAGAAAGTCACCGCCATGCGCGGCGTCCCCGCCAAGTGGATCGAGACCGAAGGCGGGAAGAAGCTGGTCACGACCGTGTTCGACCTGGTCATCGCGCAATTCGGCGTGGGACGCGGCCTGCCCGGCGACTATCCGCAAAGCTACGACGAAGTCGGCGCGTACACGCCCGCCTGGCAGGAATCCTACACGGGCATCGGGCGCGACACGGTCGTGCGCCTGGCGCGCGAGTTCGCCGCCAACGCCGAGGCGACCAACGGCAAATCCATGATCATCATCGGCGCGAGCATCAACCACTGGTACAACAACAACCTCGCCTATCGCGCCCCAATCTACGCGCTGATCCTGTGCGGTTGCTGCGGCGTCAATGGCGGCGGGATGAACCACTACGTCGGCCAGGAAAAACTGACGCTGGTCGCGCCGTGGACGAGTCTGGCGTTCGCGCTCGACTGGCAGAAGCCGCCGCGCCAGCAGCAATCCCCCACCTGGCATTACGTCAACAGCGACCAATGGCGCTACGAAGGCGACTTCACCGATTACGCGCCCATCCCGCCGCAGACGAAGTGGGCCAAGGGCCACGCCATGGACCTGGAAGCCCTGGCGGTGCGCATGGGCTGGATGCCCTACTTCCCGCAGTTCAAGACCAACCCGCTCGAGGCGGCAAAACAAGCCGAGGCGGCCGGCGCAAAAACCCCCGAAGATGTGGCGAAATGGACGGCGAAACAACTCCAGGACGGCAAACTCGAATTCGCGGTGGACGACCCCGACGCGGAAGAGAATTGGCCGCGCGTCTGGATCCTGTGGCGCGGCAACGCCATCCAATCCAGCGCGAAGGGACATGAGTTCTTCCTCCGTCATTATCTCGGCACGCACGACAACATCATCGCCGAGGAACACGCCAAAGACAAAGTCAAGACCGTCAAATTCCGCGAGCCGGCCCCGCGCGGCAAGATGGACCTGGTGGTGGACCTCAACTTCCGCATGGATTCGTCCGCGCTGTATTCGGACATCGTCCTACCGGCCGCGTTCTGGTACGAGAAGAACGACCTGAACTCCACCGACCTGCACTCGTTCGTGCATCCGCTCGGGCAGGCCGTCCCGCCCGTTTGGGAATCAAAGACTGACTGGGAGATATTCAAAGCCTTCGCCAGGAAGGTCAGCGAACTCGCGCCCGAGGTCTTCCCCGAACCAGTCAAAGACATTGCCATGACGCCGCTCATGCACGACACGCCCGACGAACTCGCCCAGCCCGAGGTGCGCGACTGGCGCGCGGGCGAGTGCGATCCCATCCCCGGCAAGACCATGCCGCGCTTCCGCGTGGTGGAGCGCGACTACGCCAACCTGTATAACAAATTCATCTCGCTGGGACCGAACATCCGCACAGACGGCATCAGCGGCAACGGCGTACACATTCCCGTCGCGGAGTTCTACGACGAGTTGTTGAAAAACCCCGTCGGCGGCTCGCCAGACCCGCGTCATATGCGCTGCGTGGAATGGGGCGGGAACAAATACCCGTCGGTGGAAGACGCGCTCGACGCGGCGAACGTCCTGCTCTTCCTTGCGCCCGAAACGAACGGGGAAATCTCGTACGCGGCGTTCAAGCACGAAGAGGAAAGAGTAGGGATGCCGCTGGCGGACCTCGCCGAAGGCATCCGCGACGTGCGCATGACCTTCTTCGACCTGACGCGGCAGGTGCGGCGCACGCTTGTCAGCCCGTGCTGGTCGGGCATCGTCAACGACGGGCGCGCCTACGCGGCCTGGTGCCTGAGCGTGGAACGCCGCGTCCCCTGGCGCACATTGACGGGACGCCAGCACTTCTACATTGACCATCCCTATTACATGGATTTCGGCGAAAACCTGCCGACCTTCAAGCCGAAACTGGTGGCAAAGCCGGACGATTGGAAAAAGATCGGCGACATCGTGAACAGCCCTGTGGACGCTCAGAGCCTGATCCTGAACTACATCACGCCGCACGGCAAGTGGAACATCCACTCGACCTACAAGGACAACCACCGCATGTTGACTCTCTCGCGCGGCATGGACCCGGTCTGGCTCAACGACAAGGAAGCCGAGAGCGTCGGCATCGTGGATAACGACTGGGTCGAAGTCCACAACGACAACGGCGTGGTGGTGACGCGCGCCGCGGTCAGTTCCCGCGTCCAGCCTGGGACGTGCCTGTACTATCATGCGGTCGAGCGCACGGTCTTCATCCCCAAGTCGCAGGTGCGCGGCGGAAAGCGCGCCGGCGGACACAACAGCCTGACGCGCACGCGCATCAACCCCGTCGAACTGGCGGGCGGCTATGCCCAGTTCACCTACGGCTTCAACTACTGGGGACCCATCGGCGTATTCACGCGCGATACCTACTGCGTCGTGCGGAAGATGGAAAAATTGGAATGGTAAAGGCTTTCCCTCACCCTACCCCTTCCCCTTTGGCGGGAAAGGCGGGGGATGAGGGAAAAAACAAAGGAGAACCTCATGGATATACGCGCACACGTTTCAATGGTCTTCCATCTCGATAAGTGCATCGGCTGTCACACGTGCAGCGTCGCCTGTAAAAACATCTGGACCGATCGCAAAGGCACCGAATACATGTGGTGGAACAATGTCGAGACCAAGCCCGGCACGGGCTATCCCACCCAATGGGAAGACCAGGGAAAATATAAAGGCGGCTGGGAGAAAGGCAAAGACGGAAAGATCCACCTCCGTCTCCACAACCGCACAGAAGGCCTGACCAACATCTTCTACAACCCGGCCCTCCCGACGATTGACGACTACTACGAACCCTGGACATACGATTACGAGAATCTCTTCAACGCGCCAGAGGGCGACGACCAGCCCACCGCCCGCGCCGTCTCGATGATCACCGGCAAGCCGATGGACAACATCGAAGCGGGGCCCAACTGGGACGACGACCTGGGCGGCTCGCCGCTCTACGCCAGCAACGACGTCAACCTGGACAAACTCACCGAGGACGAGCGCGAACAACTCAACGAGATCGAGCGCGTGGTTTTCTTCTACCTGCCGCGCATCTGCAATCATTGTCTCAACCCCGGCTGCGTCGCGGCATGCCCGGCGGGCGCCATCTACAAACGCGGCGAAGACGGCATCGTGCTGATCTCGCAGGAAAAATGCCGCGCCTGGCGCATGTGCATCTCGGGCTGTCCTTACAAGAAGACTTACTACAACTGGTCTTCGGGCAAATCTGAAAAATGCATTCTATGTTTCCCGCGTCTCGAATCGGGACAACCCCCCGCCTGCTTCCACTCCTGCGTGGGACGCATCCGCTATCTGGGAGTCCTGCTCTACGATGCAGACAGGATCGAAGAGTGCGCTTCTGTCGCGGACCACGAGTTGGTCGCGGCTCAACGGGACATGATCCAAGACCCGTTCGACCCGGAGATCATCGCCGCGGCGAAAGCCAACGGAATCTCAGACGCGATGATCGCCGCCGCGCAGAATTCGCCCGTGTACAAATTCGTCAAGAAGTGGCAGATCGCGCTCCCGCTCCATCCCGAATTCCGCACACTGCCCATGCTCTACTACGTCCCGCCCATGCTGCCCGTCCTCGCCAAGACCAAAGACGGCAACTACGACATCGAAGGCCTGGACCAGGAAAACCTGCCCGCCATGCTCAGCTCGCTGGAGAAGGCACGCATGCCCATCAAGTATATGGCGAGCCTGTTCTCGGCCGGCAACGTGGAAGAGGTGGAACAGGTATATCGCAAACTAATCGCCGTACGTATCTTCAAGCGCGCGCAAAAAGTGAAAGGCTACCAGCAGGCCGAAGTGGATACCGCTCTCGCGCAAGGCAAGACGGACGCAGAGGAAGTGGAAGCCATCTTCCGCCTCACTTCGCTCCCCACCTACGAAGAACGCTTCGTCGTCCCGCCGCTCGGACGCGAGTCCGCGGTGGAGGCGTGGGAGAGGCCGCTCGACCGCAAACGCGAAGCCGGCTTCGGCGTCCGCAACAAGATCGCCAAGAGGAAGTTCTAATGTATACCGAAACCGAAATGCGAAGCCTCTACCAATGCTTTGCCCGCATGTTGGAATATCCCGCGGGCGGCACGCTCCAGGCCGCCATCAAAGCGCAGGGACTCTTGCGTGACGAAGATCCCCAATCCGCCGCGCAATTGAAGGAATTTTACGACTACGCTGCCGCGCTCCCGCCGGGACGGCTCGAAGAAGTGTACACCGGCACGTTCGACCTGGACGCGGCCTGCCATCCGTACGTGGGCTACCACCTCTTCGGCGAGACGTACAAACGCAGCATCTTCCTCGTCGAATTGAAGCAGCGTTACGCCGCCGACAACTTCGCCTTTCCCGACACCGAACTGCCCGACCATCTGGCCGTCATCCTGCACTTCCTCGCCACCGCCCGCGACGAGACCCAGACGCAGGAGATCGCCCGCGACGCGCTCCTTCCAACCCTCGACCGCATGACGGGACGCGCCAAGTCCGAAGGCTTCGACGAGGAGGAGAGCGCGGAAGTCAGCCAGGCCGGCAGTTTGACTAACGCTGGCGAAGAGTCCGAGAAGCGCACCCAGTTCCATGGCGTGTTGGAGGCGCTGCGCTCCGTCCTGCAAGATCAATTTCAAATCCTGACCGTGTTGGAATCTGCATAAAAGCCCTCGCCCCTAACCCCTCTCCCAAAGAGAGAGGGCCCTTCCCCCCCTTGTGGGAAGGGCTGGGGATGAGGGAACGATAAAAGGAGCAACCCATGTTCGATACCGCCCTGTTCGTCGGCTTTCCCTATGCGGCGCTCGCCATCGCCATCGTGGTCAGCGTCTACCGTTTTTTCTTCGACCCCTATTCCTACTCCAGCCAGTCGTCGCAATTCCTCGAAAACCGCGTCTTGTTCTTCGGCTCGGTCCCCTGGCACTATGGGCTGATCACCATCCTGCTCGGACACCTGACCGCGCTCCTCTTCCCCGGCCTATGGGGACTCTTTACCGCCAACCAGCTCCGCCTCTACATCCTTGAGATCACGGGACTTGCGCTCGCGCTCATGGCGACGGTCGGACTCGTCCTGCTGTTTTACCGCCGCATGACCAACGCCCGCGCCCGGGCCGTCACCTCGGAACTCGACTGGATACTGCTGGTCTTCCTCTTCCTGCAAATCGGCCTCGGCTTCTGGGTCGCCTATTACTACCGCTGGGGCTCCGATTGGTACCTGCACACCGCCGTCCCGTGGCTGATCTCGCTCGTCAAATTCCAGCCCAACATCGCCTCGGTAGTCGCGCTCCCGTTCTGGGTGAAATTCCATTTTCTGAACGGCTTCGTCATTGCCCTGCTCCTGCCGTTCACGCGCCTGGTGCACCTGCTGGCCTACCCGCTCTCCTATCTCTGGCGCGAACACCAGATCGTGATTTGGAACAAGGCTCGGCGGTAATACGGCACACAGATTTCACGGACAAACGCGGGAAATAATTTAAAAAATCCGTCAAATCCGCGTAATCCGTGTACAAAATCCCATGACCACCCTGACCGACATCCTCGCCCAAAGCGCGACCCGCCACCAGCGCGTTTGTCCGCGCCAGGTACTCGGCGCCCGCCTCGGACTTTTGGCCGGACTCCTGCTCGACCTGCCTTTGCCCCAATCCGACAAACGCCTCGTCGCCATCGTCGAAACGGATGGCTGCTTCGTGGACGGGATCTCCGCCGCGACCGGCTGCCACGTCGGCAGACGCACCCTCCGCGTCGAGGACTATGGCAAGGTCGCCGCGACGCTCGTCGACTCGCGCGCCGAAAAGACTATCCGCATAGCCCCGCGCCCAAATGTCCGCGAACTGGCGCGGGACTATGCCCCGTCCGCGAAAAACAGGTGGGAAGCGCAACTCATCGGCTACCAGAGCCTCCCCGACGACTTGATGTTCGACTGGCAAACCGTCGAGTTGGCCGTCCCCATCAGGGAGATCATCGGGCGGGCGGGCCTGCGCGTTAACTGCGAAGTCTGCGGCGAGGAGATCATCAACCAGCGCGAAATCATTCGAGAGGGAACGACGCTATGCAAGCCCTGCGCGGGCGAGTCGTATTTCCGTGAGGCCGCGCGCGCCTGGCGTTCTCAAACGCCAGACGGCGCGCCAGGTCGGCGCTAGAGAGCGCAAACTACGCGGGATATTATGTTGATCGCACACGCGCTCCTCGGCGAACACGACGTATATTATTTTATGCTCGCGCGCGTCGAAGATGCCTTCCCCGCGTTCGATTCGCTCCACGCCCCCAGCGCCGAATCGCCCTCTCTGCCTCCGTCTTCGAATCCTACGCAAACATCGAAGACGAACTACTCTTCAACGCCCTTGAACCCTGCCTCGGCGCGCACAGCGGACCGCTCGCCGTCATGCGCTTCGAGCACAACCAGACCGCCGATCTGCTCGGCAAGATCGCAGCCGCCACCGAACTCGACTCCGCCCGCGTCCTCGCGAAGCAAATGATTCAAGCCACACGCGGACACTTCCAAAAAGAGGAGCAGATCCTCTTCCGCATGGCGCGTCAATTTTTGAGCGAAGACGAACTCGCGTCTTTCGACGCCCAATGGGCGCAGAAACGAACGATCGTCGGCGCTTCATAAAAGCGCGTAAGCGGCGTCCTCCAGCGCCTAACATGCGCGTTTCGCGAAGAGCGCACGCCGCCCAGCGCGCGGCATCCACGACCTGCCAGCCAGGGTCTAAATGACCGTCGCCAGGGATTTTTTCAGACCGGCAAAGTTCCTGGTTCTGAGGAGCGTGAAGGAGTTCGGAAAAATGGCCCATGAAAAACGCCGTTGGAAGTTAATCAGGCTCTTTCTGGCTGTCGTGTTCAGCGCGGCATGTGGACTGCCGAACACAAGTCAACCAGCGATACCCTCCCCAAAATTCACCAATCGCATCCTGGTCTCGTTGACCGAACCTCCCGATGGAGAGTCGTATCCCATCAGCGCGGGGCTCTCGGTGCGCGGGGAGGCAATCTCGGACGGTCCGATTGCCCGCATGGAACTCTGGGCGGATGGGGAATTGTATGAAACCTATGTTGCCCCTGAAGACGGGCTTGGGTTGCTCGTCCATTATTGGGATTGGTCGCCGAAGACGCTCGGGCGGCACATGCTGATGGTGCGCGCCTATGACGATCGGGGACAGTCGGCGATTTCGAACGCGGTTTACATCGAGGGGGTCCCTGACCCTGGTTTTGTAATCATCGTCACCGCGCAGGAGGGAGACTCGTTCCCAGTCATTGCGACCAGGTATAACGTCACTGTGGAGGATCTACTGCGCTGGAATCCGTCGCTTGCGGATGCAACCTCGCTCCCGATTGGAACGGAAATTTTCATTCATATCGGCGCGCCGATTACCTCTTCCAAACCGTCCATTGCCGCCAAAGCGCTGATGAGCCTGACGCGGTTAAATGCTCCCGCTTCGGTGGATGCGCCCACGTTGACGGTCTCAGGGCAGGGATGCGCGGCGACTTTGTCCATTGACGATTTTTCTGAGGACGAAGACGGATTCAATGTATACCGCCTTGACCCAGGCGCGATCTCTTTCACCAGGTTGACTTCCCTCCCTGCCCATGAGGGGACGGGAATTCTTTCCCATCAGGACTCAAATCTCTACGGCTTGTACCATTACTACGTTGCCGCGTTCGATGCGAATGGAGAAGCGGCAAGTAATTTGGTGAGCGTCACAGCCGCCGACTCGAACTGCGCGGGCGAATCCACGCCGATAGAATCGCTTGCCCTAATTCCCATGAGCGTGGATCGTTATTACCTGTATCTGTCCATCAACGATGGGGCGTGGCGGAGATTTCCAGCGGACGATTTCACGTACCTGAAACGGTCGGACAATATTGATTTTGGTCAGGTGGCGGACGCGCTCCTGCCGAATTATGTCGGCGATATTTCGATGCGGGGAGAAGTTTGGGGGTTGGTCAATGGAGGCGCGACCAGGCTTGGGACGTTTGAAAAGTCGTTTAAGGCGAACCAGCCTCCAGCGTCGTTTGATGCGTCTGTCCCTTATTTGTTTCTCTCGACGAAGTTGGAAGTGCGCGGGGTGTACGATGTCAGCAAGGGCAAGTATCCGTGGTTGGTTGAAAAGGGGACAGGCTATGGCATGGAGACCTTCCGCTTTGGCACGGACACGGGCGCGGCAGACGGGGTCTGGCAGGTAGCGAGCGCGCCATTTCAATCGGAGGCGTTGTTCAATCCTGCATGTCTGTTGTTGACAGGCAAGACCAACGGCAGTGGCGCGCTAAATTCGCCGCACACATTCGAGATTGATTTTGCGCTGTTGAAGCCGAAGGTCGAGTCGGCGGCGCTTTCGCCGTTTGAAAACATGCTCGACCAGACGCCCGTATTTTTTTCGCCGTACTCGCCCGAAAAACTGGACGCCCCAGGCGGGCAGGCAGTGACCATGCCTGCGTGGAACAGCGGCATGATCGAACTGGGAGGCGCGCCTGAATTGGCGAACTTCGACCCGTGCTCACAAAACACTTCAGCGGAAGGCGTGACGACGTACTTTGTGCGCGTGTTGCCCGTCACGAACGGACAGCCCGCAGGCGCGCCGTCGAATACTGTGAAGATCGCCTACGATCCCAACGGCGAGATCAAAATTTCATTCCCTGTGATTCCCGTGCCGAACCAGACCTACTACGACGTGAAGATACTTAACTTTACGGGCGTGCATGTGCCAGAATATAAATATCAATTCTGCGTTGTGGTGGTGGAGAACAAGTCGCCGCAAGGTTCTCCGTGGGCGGGCTTTGTTCCAGGCACAGTACTTTGCCCAGAAAAAGATCAGGGCGGCAGCGGAGATTTTCTAAGCGATCTTTCAAACGCCGTTGAAGATGCGTTCAATTTCATATCGGGTCTTTACAATAAATTATCCGATTGGGTGACTGACCTGGTGGAGAAATTGAATCCGTTGTGCATTCAGGCAAAGCTTGCCTCGGAAGCGATCGGCGAAGGGCAAAAACAAGTGAAGGACGCCTGTCACCTTGTCGCGGTTGCCGTTGTCACCGCCGCGAAGACCTACGCAGGGTTGCCGCCGTCGCTTCCCAATTTCGACCAGCTCACCGAAATCGGAAAAGATAATCTGGTGGAACTCGCCGCCCAACAACTCGAAGATCAGGGCATCCCCTGTCCTGAAGACTGCAAGGATGTGATCCGCAAGGGCATAGATTACAGTCTGGAACAGGTCAAGCAGAGCGCCAGCAACTCCTCCTGCACGAGCGAAGCGGAAGAGGCGGGCTATAAAAAACTTTGCCTGCCATCGTACATCATCACCAAACCCGACCCGCGCGGACAGCCCGCCCCCGCCGTAGTGCAGGTGCAGGTCACGCGCCGACCCAATACCACAGGCGCAGACTTCCCCGAACCGAAATCATGCAACGTCTCCATCGATGCCCAAGCCACAAACGACTCGCACATCGGTCAACAGTTTACGACACAGGCAGGCTTTTCATGGAGCGGCGTTCCCATCGAAGGCAAACTCTTCAGCGGCGCGAGCGCATTCCTCAACCTACAGCCTGGCGAGTCAACCGTCATTCCCATCATCCTTGAGCCTCATCCCTTCTGGCTGGCGGGGCACAAGCAATTCGTTCAACAAGGCTGGAAACCCGAACACTTCGACGATTGGTATCTGCTGTATCAAGGCGCGCTGGCAAATATCAACGCAGGCGGCGCGTGCAAATTTGAATTCCCCGAAGGCACAGGCTTCAGCGATAAAGCCGTTACGGGCGATAGCGCTCAGGTCGGTCCGCTGGGCGAAGCGTGGATGCAATCCTGTCATCCCTATAACTGCCCATAGGAAGGCGAAATATGAAACGCACCCTTTCCTTCCTCCTCTGCCTGCTTCTCGCCGCATGTAACCTGCCAGAACAGCCAGCCGCGTCCGCGCCGCAAGCCTGGTTCGATATGCCCCTGCCCGACACGGTTTTTTATCCGCCCAACCCATGTCATCTGATCGCGCATGGCGCATCGCCCAATGGCATTGCCGCTTTTGAAATTTCCGTCAACGGCGCGGCGGCTTCCAACGAAGCGCCCTCGGATTCCAAAGCGACGCTTGCCACGCTGGATACGAACTGCCCGACGCTTGCGCCTGGAAAAAACATCCTTGAAGTACGCGCGCAGGACAATGCGGGAGGGTGGAGCGACTCTGCCCAAACGATCGTCTTCCTCGCCGAAGAGCGGATTCCTGACGATGCGCCCCCGCCTCTTTCCACCGAGACGCCTGCCGCCGCCTATACAGCCATCCCCACGCTGACAGCGACTCTCCCTCCCACCTCCACCCCGACGGAGACTCCAACGCCCCAACCCACAGGCGGCGTGACCGTTGAACGAGTCTCCACGAATCTTGTTTATCTCGGCGAATCTTCCTGTGGGACGAATGAAGTTACTATTCTTGCCCGCGCCACTGCGCCGAACGGAATCAAAGTCGTTGTATTGTTCTATCGCTTTGCAACGGGCAATTCCTCCAGTGAATTTCAAAGCCTTGGCATGAAATCCATCGGCGGCGATCTCTACGAAGCGACGCTCAACCCAACTTCCCTGCTTGGCGGAGTCCCATTCGAGCAAGCCACCCTGCAATATCAAGTTGTCGTCCAGCAGAACGACGGCGACACATCCATCCGCACGCCTGTTCTTGCGGATATCGTCGTACAGGCTTGCGGCAGAGTGACCGTCAGTTGCTCATCCTTCACCGAGCAGAGAGCCTGCATCGCCAACGGATGCAACTGGGTGGAGATTCCTGGCGTTGTCCCCATATACGAGTGCCGCAGTCCGTAACGGAGAACCTCTCATGAACTTTGTCGGGAAACTCGGCATCTTTGCGTTCGTCATCGCGGGCGGAATGGTTTTCGCCGCTGAAAAGTTTAACATGCCGCAACTCATTCCGCTGGCGATGGGTCTCTTCGGGTTGTTCGGAATCGCCCTGGGCATCGAAACAATTGCCAGCGGAAAGATCGAAATGTTCAACCGCTTATACAGCCGCAGGGAAAACTTTACAGGTCTGCCTGCGCGGTTATTCGGCGTGATGATTCTGCTCTTTGGGGCGCTTGTCCTATTCTATGCCTTCTACGAATGGACGAGTCCTGGCGCGGCTGGAAAATTTTTGGCGGGGCTGGTCGGTTCTTCGCGCGGCTGGGGCGCCTTGCTTATCATGTTCGGCTTTTTCACCCTGCTGTTCGGTTTGATCCGCTTGATCGCAGGCAGCGCCCACCGTCCCGAAGAAAGAAGCGAGTGGACAGATTTCGGCTACCGCGCGCGCGGACTGGTCAATCTCATCGTTGGTCTGGTCGCATTGACGGCGGGAGTCTGGTTAATTTTCAAATAAAAAGGTGAAGAGATGAAAAAAATATGGCTGTTTTTCGCCCTTTTGGTCATTCTGCTCTCCGCCTGCAACTTGCCGCAGGGAGATGCAGCCGCAACTCCTCTGCCCGCGAATACAAACACGCCCTCAACGCAGGTTCTGCCTACCAACGCGCCGCCTCTTCCTGAACATCAGATCGCCATCCGCATTGTGAACGGGGTGGGCGAATTCTATAACCGTGAAACGGGAGAGAAATTCATCCCGCGTGGGATGAACTACGTCAGGCTGGCTCCACAAACGAAAATGGACGGTTCGTCCACATTTGGACATTCGTTATTCGACCCGGGACAATATAACTCCCTGCGGGTTTCGGGCGATCTGGCGAAGATGCACAATGACGGATACAACGTTGTGCGCGTATTTCTCAGCCCAGACACAATGGGGACCGCGAGTGGGGGCTTTTCTTCCGCGTATATCAAGAATATCGTCGAGTTTTTGAAAATCGCGGAGACGAATCAAATCTATGTGATGTTCACGCTGGATTGGATTCCTGGCGGAAAGTGGGGGCAGATTTTGAGCGCGGGTTGCTGTGAGACCTTTGCATTGATGAACGCTAACTTTCTTCCGCCTGCAGGGTTGAAGGCGAACCAGGTCTTCTTCCAGGATTTTGCAAGGGAGTTGATCAAACAGGGCGCGCCGACGGAATACATCTTCTCATATCAATTACGGAATGAAATGTTCTACGACATGGACCAACCGCCGCTGTCCTTTACAACTGGCAAGGTGACGACCGCCAACGGAAAGACATACGACATGTCCAGCCCAGACGATAAAACGAAGATGATCGAAGAGAACAACGTCTTCTGGCTGAATGCTGTGCGCGGCGCGATTCTTGAAGTAGACCCGACCGTGCTGGTCAGCGTGGGATTCTTTCACCCGCAGGAGCCGCACCCGTCCCGAATTGGCGACCCACGTTACGCGGTCAGCGCGCCAGCCATTTGGGAATCGCAACTTGATTTCATTGACCTGCACGCCTACCCCGGCTTTGACCTGAGTCTGAAACAGTATATGGATAACTTTGGCTTGAAAGACATGCGGGAAAAACCAGTCATCATGGGCGAGTTTGGCGGCGAGGTAACGCGGTTTGCCTCGGTGGATGCCGCCGCGCAGCGTTTTGTCGACTGGCAAATCGAGTCTTGTGAATACGGATTTGACGGCTGGCTCTTCTGGACTTGGGACACGTTGGAACAGCCGGATTTCCTTAACGCAAAGATGGAACGCGGAAAAATCGAACAGGCATTATCGCCTGCTGCGCGTCCGGACCCGTGTGCTGGGGGCGCGAACATCGGAGTAAACGTCGCGCACGGAAAACTAGTTTCAGCCTCCAATTTTCTGGCAGATCAGCCGCCGTCTAACGCTGTTGACAATTCCCCTGAAACCATTTGGAGCTCGGGTGCCGGTCCGAGCCAGTGGATTCAAATTGACCTCGGCAACCCTTCCACTATCAGCGCAATTCGCCTCCTCGTTGCTCAATATCCCGAAGGGGATACTGTCCACCAAATCTGGGCTGGCGCAGACACAAACAGTCTTACGCTCATTCATGAGTTCAAAGGTTTTACCAAAGATTCCGACGTTTTGGATTTTAAGCCGCCCGTCCCTCTTGTCAACATCCGTTATATCAGAGTTATCACCACACAAAGCTCCTCATGGGTGGCGTGGCGGGAGATCGAAGTGATCGGAGAGTGAAAAGAATGCGCTCGCCTCAACGGTTTTACCCAATCCGCGTGCGCGATGAAGCAGGATCAGTCTTCCCATCGCTTAGCGTGGAATGGACAAAACACCACGCGCCGTGGTCGAGTCTGAATGAATCCGAGTTGGATGAGTTGTCGAGTCTCGCGAGTCAATTGCGGGATGGGTTGAACGCCAGCAAATAGCGTGAAATATGAATTTAGGAAACCAATGAGCCGATCTTTACCCAACGGCACAGTTACTTTCCTCTTCACCGACATCGAGGGCAGTACGCGCCTATGGCAGAAACAACCTGCCGAGATGTCCGTTGCGCACGCGCGCCACAACGCCATCTTGAAAACCGCCGTCGAGTCCAATCACGGATACGTCTTTCAGGTGATCGGCGACGCGTATTGCGCGGCGTTCCACTCGGCGGGCGACGCCTTGCGCGCGGCGGTGAAAGCGCAAAAGGATTTGCATGGCGAAGCATGGGGAGCGGCAGTCGTCAAAGTGCGGATGGGAATCCACACGGGCGAGGCGGAACTTCAGGAGGGCGGCGACTATCGCGGCTTCCTCACCATGAGCAGGCTCCAGCGGCTCATGTCGGCGGCGCACGGCGGGCAGACGCTCGTTTCACTTGCGACACGGGAACTCATCCAAAACGATCTCCCCAACGAGGTATCCCTGCTCGACATGGGAGCGCGGCGGCTCAAAGATTGGAATCACCCCGAACAGATCTTTCAACTGCTGATCGAGGGACTGCCGTCCGAATTCCCGCCGCTCCGCGCATTGGACGCCGCCCGCCACAACCTCCCCGCGCAAACCAGCAGTTTCATCGGGCGCGAAAAAGAAAAGACCGAGATCAAAAAAGCGCTTCATGCTCATCGCTTCGTCACGCTGACGGGTTCGGGCGGCACGGGGAAGACGCGCCTGTCTCTGCAAGCGGCGGCGGACTTGCTCGATCAATTCGCCGATGGGGTCTGGTTCGTGGACCTCGCGCCTCTCGCCGACCCCAGCCTCGTCCCGCAGACGATCCTATCCGCGCTGGAAGCCAGCGAGCCGCAGGACAAATCCATCACGCAGGCGCTCATCGAACGCGTGCGCGGCAAAAAACTGCTCATCGTCCTCGATAACTGCGAGCATCTCATCGAACCTGTCGCCAAACTCGTCGAAACCTTGTTGAACGCCGCGCCCGAGTTGAAAATCCTCGCCACCAGCCGCGAAGCCCTGGGCGTGCAGGGAGAAATGGCATGGCACGTCCCTTCGATGTCCCTGCCCGACGACAAACGCCCCGCGTCGCTGGAGGAACTCGCGCGCTTCGAGTCGGTGAGACTATTCGCCGAACGCGCCACGCTCGCCAAGCCGCGCTTTCAACTGACGGACGACAACGCTTCTTTCGTCGCTCAAATCTGCTCCCGCTTGGACGGCATTCCACTGGCGATCGAGTTGGCGGCGGCGCGCGTCCGCGCTTTGAGCGTGGAACAGATCGCCGCGCGGCTCGACGACCGCTTCCATCTGCTGACGGGAGGTTCGCGCACCGCCCTGCCTCGCCAGCAGACTCTGCGCGCCATGATTGATTGGAGTTTCAATTTGCTCTCGGAGGAGGAGCAGCGCTTGTTGCGCAGACTGGCGGTCTTCGTCGGCGGGTGGACGCTCGAAGCGGCGGAGCAGGTTTGCGTCCGCGAAGGAAGCGGGTTCGACGTCCTCGATTTGCTGACCCATCTCGTGGACAAGTCGCTGGTCAACATGGAAGAGTCGGCGGGCGGCGTCCGCTTTCGCATGTTGGAGACGACGCGGCAATACGCGCGCGAGATGTTGATGGTTTCGGAGGAGACGCGTCTTTTCCGCGACCAGCACCTGAATTATTTTTTGACCTACGCCGAAGCGGCGCAACCCGAACTGCGCGGGCGGCGGCAGGCGGAGTGGATGTCGCGGCTCGAAACTGAGCATGATAACTTGCGCGCCGCGCTCGAATGGTCGCAAGACGCCCAACCAGAACTGGGCTTGCGGATCGCGGCGGCGCTCGTTGACTTTTGGGATACGCGCGGTCATATCACCGAAGCGCGCCGCTGGCTGGAGACGATGCTGCAAAAGACCGCTGGCTCTGAGCCCTCGCGCGCCCGCGTGGATGCACTGCTCGGCGCGGCGGCATGTGCCTTGCGCCAATCCGACATTGAAGAATCGAAGAGAAGGCTGGATGAAGAGTTGACGCTGGCGCGGGCAATTGATTACAAGGCGGGGCTTGCGCGTGCGCTCACGGCGCAAGGCATTGTGTTCGAATGGTTCGACGGCGATCTTGAAAAAGCGGAACAACACTACGGCGAAGCGCTCGAACTCTTTCGAGGTCTGGGCGACAATCTCGCCATCGGGCAGGCGCTGGGTCCGCTGGCGTCCATCGCTTTGAAGCGCTACGATTTTGCGCGCGCCGAAAGTTTGTATCGCGAAAGCCTTGCGCTGTTCCGTGAAGCCGAAAACGAACGCGAGATTGCGGGCGCGCTCGAAAATCTGGCGGAGGTAGCGCTGGATCGCCGCCTGTATGCCGAGGCGATTTCCTGCGCGGAAGAAAGCGTATCCCTGTATCGCAAACTGGAAGACAAGCACGGGGTCGCCACCGCCCTGCGCGCGCTTGGTGTCGCCGCGCACAACGAAGGGGAGATTGAACAGGCACGTTCAGCTTGTGAACAAAGCGCCGAAAAATTCCGCGAATTGGGAGATCGCGGCTGCCTGATCCTGACCTTGTCCGCGCTGGCGCGCCAATTGCAACAGCGGGGCGAACTTCCACGCGCGTTAGATGTCGTTCGAGAAGCCAGAAAGTTATTGGACGGCGTCGAAAGGGAATTGGTCGCCACAGGCGTATTCGATGCGTTCGGGCGGATCGCCTTCGAGATGGGAAACCTGCCCGAGGCGCGGCGCCAGTTTTTGGATGGGCTGACGTTTCAACGAGAGCGCAAGGACGCGCATTTTGTGCCGTCCCTTTTGGAGGGGTTCGCGCCGCTGATCGAATCGCAGAACGCCATCCGTCTGTTGGGCGCGGCGGCGTCTGTACGCGAAAAAACCAACCTGCCGCTCATGCAAGTCGAACAGACGGAATACGAAAGAACGATGGGCGTATTGAAATCACAAGCGGCAGAAGCGGATTTTCAATCCCTGTGGGAGGCAGGAGCGGCAATGACCATTGACGAGGCGATTCGCTTCGCGCTGGAAAAAGGAGGAGCATGAATCGGTTCGTACCGCAAAGTTCACTTTGCATCTCAAAGAGCAAACTGTTGTACTTTACTAAACTAATCGAGCGCTAAACTTGGCTTGGAAGCGTCAAAGGAAAACCGCCGAGACACGGAGACACAGAGAAATTAAAACTCCGTGACTCGGTGTCTCCGTGGTTCAAAACGGATTGCTAAGATTAATTGTTATTTTGCAAAAGTTTGCCGTACTACATAACATCGTGCGCCGTAAAGAGCAAACTGAAGTTTGCCGTACGGCGTAGCGGTGCATAACGGACATTCTCTAACGTCCGCACAGAAATTCGATCAACTTAACTGGAGGAAACCATGACCACAATCAAGACGGGCGCAGTCCATCATCTCGCGCTCACCGTGACGGACAGCGAACGATCACGCGACTTTTACGTCAACCTGCTGGGGTTCCAAGTCCTTGCAGAGTTTGGCGAGGTTCGAATGCTTGGCAACGGCAGTCTGGTACTGGCTGTGAAGCCCGCGCCTGATCCGACTCGCGCGCCAGAGGACGATCGCTTCGACGAGAACCGCGTCGGGCTGGATCATCTCTGTCTCAGCGTGGCAAGCCTCGCGGAGTTGGAGAGAGTCGTGACAATTCTGGACGAGCGCAATGTCCCTCACGGCGAGATCGAGGACCTTGGCGATACAGGTCTGCGCGTGGTAACGCTCCGCGACCCCGATAACATCCAGATCGAATTGAGCGCGCCGAAGAATTGAGGATGGCAGGGGTGGAGTCTTCAAAGAGAAGCGAAAAAAGGAAGGCTGACATGTCCGATACAAATCGTTCCATTCTTCAATTGCGTGTCGCGTTGACGACAAGCGATTACGAGCGACTTGTTAAATTCTATTGCGACGGTCTCGGCATGGAACCTGCCGCCGTGTGGAACAACGACGGCGGACGCGCGCTCATGCTCGAAATGGGACAAGCCGCGCTCGAACTGTTCGATGAACGGCAGGCGGAGGTGATTGACCAACTCGAAGCAGGGGAACGCGTCAGCGGGCAGGTCCGCTTTGCGTTGCAGGTACCAGACCTCCAGTCCGCGTTGAAGCGGGCGCTGGCGCACGGCGCGACGCTGGTTCATCCGCCCGTCGTCACGCCATGGGGCGATGTCAACGCCCGCGTCCAGGATCCCGACGGGTTGCAGGTCACGTTATTTGAAGCGCCCGATCCTTCCTCAAAATGAAATGACCGCTCTCCCCAACCCCGATCTGATCTACGATCTCTTCGGCGGCATCTTCAAACCGCAGTTCATCCGCATCGCCCTGCAACTCGACGTGTTCACGCCGCTTGCCGAAAATCCATCCACTGCCGAGCAAATCGCGCAAGCCTGTGGTTGCGACACAACGGGCATGAAAGCAAACAGCGGCGGGACGGCGCACTCGTTCGAAACCTATCGCGAGTGGCTGAACGAAACTGGTTTTCATTCCGTCTCACAATTGAGCGAACGTTGGCTGGCAGCGCGGAAGTAATCCGCCCCGATAGATTGCCCAAAACCGTCTTTTTCGTCCCTGCCGCGCGACAGGCGCCTGCTCGAATCTCGGTTATACTGTCGCGGACAGCAGATCGTCTATCCCGCCGCGCGGACAGCAACGCCCGCGCGCATCAAAAGGTTGATGGAACGACGTCTCATGACATGGCGCTTCAAACCCCTCGGTGATGGGATGTGGGCGGACATCCAATCCGAAGAGATCAAACAGATCTTCCAGCCGCTGTTCGAATCGGCGGGCAGGCCCGCGGAGATGGCGGTTTTCATGCGGCAGGAGGAGGGCAGCTTGCACTGCGAGTGGTTTGCTTATTTTTCCCCCGCAGCGGAAAGCGCAGCGAAAGCAGTCGAGGCAACCCCGTGTGAGAGACCCCTCCGCGAGGGACTGACCCTGCTGGCTGGAAGGGACGACTGCTGGTCGGCGCTGTTTGGGGATGTGTGATTTTCGATTCGAGAAAATGAAACGAGGGCGGCGAGGCGCGTCTCCAACTCAAAATACGAATCGCAACGAGCGTGGAAAAACAAAAAACGGTCCCAAAAAAGTGTATCTTTGGGATCGTTCTCTGGTTTTGAGGGTAATTTTCAATCTGCCTGTCTGTCACCTTTGAGGCTGCTTTTTATTGTTAGCCCCGCTCTTTGACTTTGTACTTCCTGAAATTATTTATAAGTTCGCCAAACGATTTCGGCGCGTATTTTTCAAAGTCTTCTTCATCCACAAAAACGTAATCGAAGCGGATTTTATTTTGCGCGGCGTTTATATCTTCACACCATTTTCTCAGGCGTTCCATCTTGAGCGGAACGTCCAAATCCTCCAGCCCTTTGGTTTCGACAATCCAAATTTCTTTCGGGCCTGTTTTCACAATAAAATCGGGATAGTAGTTTGAAATATTCCCGTCCGCATTGACGTAATCAATTCTAAAGTTCACAGCAAAATAATTCCTGGCGTAGGAAATAATGTCGTCGCATTTTTCAAGGAAGGACGCGAACAATAATTCAAGGCGACTGTCGCCAACAACTTTGTTGAAAACGCTTTTCTGCGCCATGAGGTAGCCCTGCTCTTTGACGACAAACGGGCGGGTTTGCCTGAGTTTGATCGTGTCGCGTATCTCTGCGCTTCCTTTATCCAGAACGGTCAACTCGTTGATCTTCTGCTTGAAAGTTTCGATGATCGTTTTCGTGGCTTCGAGTTCGGAAAGGTTGCGAATCGTGTTCGGGTCGTCCAGTTCAACGGGGGAAGTAAAAAGACGATGCGCGATAAATTCCTTCACTTTGCCGTAAAGAACGTCATACCCGCTGACAAGACGCAAGTCTTTCATAATCGTTTGGGCGAAGTAACCGATCACACTGCGATAATCGGCGACGGCGGCAGAGTCCAGGTAGGTGACGTGATTAATTTCGCCCTTTGTAATATCCTTGAAGACGATCTCGCGCATTTCGGCTTCGGAAAATTGTTTATAGTCAATTTTCTTATGACCAAAGGAATCAAGGTTAAGGTCTTCAAGCCGTTTGTATTCGCGGATAATGCGCGGGGAGAGAACGGGAATTTCAATATCGAGTTTGTCGATATCCTTTTTGACATTCTCGTTATCCACTTCAATAATGATGGGCGCGTGCGCGGCTGTGCCTGCTCCCATCGGTTTCCGTTCTAGTTCAACGCCTTCCCTGCTAATATCTTCAATAAATTTCATAAATGGCTCTGTTCCAACCACGCTGACGTATTCGGTGGTGTCTGCTCCAAGATACATTCGGCGCAAGCCACGCCCCAAAGTTTGTTCAGGAAGAATATTGCTTTTTGAAGCATACGCCCGCAAACCTACAATGGTTGTCACGTTTCGCACGTCCCAACCTTCTTTGAGCATTAACACGGAAACAATAACTTTATACGGGCTGTCCCATGTATCAATTTGATTGGATTGCTTGCGAAGTTTATCTAATTCTTCCTTGCTTTTCTTTGAATCCGATTCTGAAATTTCGCCGTTGTTGTTGGTGTGAATGACAAGTACCGCGTCTTTGAACTCTGGATAAGTGCTTTCCAAATATTCCGCAACGTCATCACAGTTTTTTGTGTCATCGGTCATCACGAATAAAACGGCTTTCTTGCCAAGTTTTTCATGTTCGGGATACACCTTGCGCCATTCTTCCACGCCGAGATGAATGTAGTCGCCGTATTTTTCCGTGAATTTTGAACTCTTTTTCTCGACCAGTTTTGCGCGGCTGGCAAAGTCGGGAAGCACAGGATGTTTCACCACGTTTTGAATGATGGCTTCCACCAGCGGATAATCGCACACGGTTTGAACGAAGATGGCGCCGTTGTTGTGTTTGGGCGTGGCGGTTACATCCAGTTGCAGGGAGAGGAAGCGGTCTTTCTGCTTCAAGCGGTTGTGAATGTCTTCGATGGATTTGAACCACGCCAGTTTGCTGTCGTGGATGTGATGCGCTTCGTCGTTGACCACGACCAATTCGTCAATCTCGCGCACGATCACGCCCAAATCCACTTTGGATTCGTTGGTCTTGCCTGTGGGACGAACGCCGAGGAAATAATTTTCGAGATTGTCGTCGTCGAAAGACGGGGCGGATTCGTCTCCAGCGTAGACGCGATGGATGTTGGTCAGAAACAGGTTGCCCGTTTTGCGAACGATGGACACGTCATCCTGAATGTGAAGCGTCATCTGAAAATCATCTTGCCAGTTTTGCCCTTCATAACCGTTATCGGGTAAAAGCGGGTCTTGAAAGAAAATTTTCAAGCCATCGAAATCCGTCCGCAAGCGATCCAG
Organism: Anaerolineales bacterium UBA7227; assembly: GCA_002473085.1. Classification (GTDB taxonomy): domain Bacteria; phylum Chloroflexota; class Anaerolineae; order Anaerolineales; family Villigracilaceae; genus Denitrolinea; species Denitrolinea symbiosum. The sequence goes on along the minus strand of DKTP01000168.1, from coordinate 4,869 downwards.
CACGATGATGTTGGGGGCAATCAACAAAAAGTTAGTGGCAAGTTGCGAATCTTCTTCATATAGCTTGTGGAAGTAACACCATGTGATGAAAAGACTCATCACTTTGGTTTTTCCGCTGCCCGTTGCCATCTTTATCACAAGTCTGAGCCACTCTTCATCGAACATGCCCGTTGAAACCGCGCCCGACGAGTCGTAGCGCATGAGATCATATTTATTTTTGACCTTTGCGACTTCATACAAATAGATGACCGTTTCAACGGCTTCACGCTGGGCAAAATAATATTGAAACTCGCCCTCATCCCCAGCCCTTCCCCCAGCGGGGGAAGGGAGTTGTTCCCCTCTCCCTTTGGGAGAGGGGCCAGGGGTGAGGGGAAACCACCAATTCAACAAGGCTTTGCTGGTCTTGCTCCCGCCTTCGTATCCGCTCTCGCGCCACGCGCTGACTTCCCTGCGGATTTTGTTGACCAGCGGCGGGACGAGTTTGTCATAACTGGAATCGCGTAAATCTTCATCGGCGGGAAACCAGCGATGTTCGGGGTTGAGGATTTCGTAAGGGGAGGTTGGAAAGGAGGGGTGAATTGCCATTAGTTCGACTCTCTCAGCGCGCGTTCCAGCAGGTCGCTGACTTTGAGTTCGCCAGCCCATTTTCGCAGATAATCCAAATCGAGTTCGCCCGCGCGGGTTTTCAATACGCCGAGAATATCGCGCCATTGACGGTCTGAGACTTCGCCGCCCATGCGATACCACTCAAGTTTCGCCAGGATAATATCTTCAGGACTGACGATATACACGCTTTGTTCAGGGTCAGTGGCTATCACCGACGTTCTGCGCCGTTCCAATTGCATTTGATCGAAGGCGCGCAGTTTGCGGATGAAAATATCCACCTTGAAGGCGGTTTCATAATGGATGAGATTAAAACTGCTGCGATGTTCAATGGCGTCGCGCATCATTTCATCGTCGGCATAAAACTCCTTCGAGAGCGCGGCGACCAAAGGCTGGATATGTTCCATTTTCATATCCGCCACAATATCCACGTCCAGCGTGGAACGCATCACGCCGTGCAGCGAACTCGCCAGTGAGCCGCCCACGGCGTAGTCTATCCCAAGTTGTTCGAGCGTTTGCGCAACGAGCAGGGTCAGGCGCGTTGATTCACTTTGCATGGCCGTATACCTTTTGGGCTAATTCTGCGCCAAGCATAAGTTCCGCCAACATGCGCTGGATTTGCGCAGGAGCGGCGTTCGGGTGGCGCTGTTTGATGCCGCTGATCGCCATTGTCTTAACCGTTTCATTCAGCCCATCCATAATGGAAATTTTTTTCCACGCGGGCATGCGCCGAATGAGTTCGATTTGCAAGGCTTCCATTTTGGGATGCGTATCGGAATAGAGGGCGGTCATCACTTCACCGTCACATCCAAGATCTTCATCGTATCGTTCCCGAAAATATCCACAACCTTCACGGCGATCTTGCGCCGTCCTGCGGTGACTTCGTGCGGCGGCGTGACAAGTTCGAGCGTGCGGTCTTTCTTCGTGCGGAAGGATTGCCATTCATTTTCAAAGATGAAATCGCCCGTCCAGATTTCTTCCCATTCATTAGATGTCATTGCGAGGGGCGGTTTTTGCCCCGAAGCAGTCTCCTGTTCAGTGGGGGATTGCTTCGACCGAAGGTCTCGCAATGACATATCAACGGGGACGCGCACAATCTCGCGCTTGTTCTCGAAGTCGAAGTCCACCGCCCAGTAATCGATCCAGTCCGTCCATTTTTTGGTGAGGACTTCGCGGGTGACGATGCCCGCCTTGTCCTTCGAGACTTTGATAATTTTTCCGTTCTCGACCACGATTTTATTCCCGCCGTCTTTCAGGGAGGCGGAGACGCTCTCGACCGAATCCTGCGAGTAGAAAACCGAGAAGTCGGTGAGTTCAACGGCGACGGTGTTCTTTTTCACGATGGGTTTCACTTCGATGTAAGAAACATCGTGAAAGACGACTTGATTCTTCTCGACGGCGCGTTTATCGAACACTTCGCGCGGAATATATTTGAGCGCCAGATCAATGCCCTTGGACTTGGCTTCCTCCTGCACGTTGGGGAACAAGCCCATCTCGAACTCGAAGGCGAGGATATCGGCGCGGGAGATGCGCTTCTCGCGGCACTCCAAGATGATCTCTTCGACGAACAGCCTTGTGACTGGCAGGTTGACGGGTCCCACCGCCACCATGCGCCCCGCCTTTTTGCCGTGAAAGGTTTTGAAATTTTCCACCGCTTCGGCGCGATAGGCTTTCAGGATGAGCGCAATAAAATCCTGCTCGCGCTGTTCGATTTGCTTCTTTTGTTCTTCTTCGCGCAGATTCAAATTCACGCCGATGTAATGCGCCCGTTCATACTTGCCGAGGTTGAGAATCTCAAAGGCTCGAAAGTCCTTGCCTGCTTTTTTCAACTCGCGCTGGACGCCGATCATGCGCTTGCGCGTCGTGTGGATGGCGAACTTGCCCAAGTCCGAACCAATCCATTTGCGGTTGAGTTTTTCGGCGACGGCGAGCGTGGTGCCAGAGCCGCAGAAGAAATCGGCGACGATGTCGTTTTCGTTGGAGGACGCTTTGATGATGCGTTCAAGCAATTTCTCTGGTTTTTGTGTTGGATAACCAAGTAATTCCATTTCCTGACCTTGGATGTTGGCAACACGTTCTTGACCGACATTACGAATATCCATCCATAAATCATCAGCGAGAATACCTTCGGTTTCATCCAAGTAGAATTTAAGCCGTTCTTTTCCATTTTTTGTAACGTATATTCGACCTTCTTTTCTAAGGCGTTCAATTGAATCTTCTGAATAATCACCGAGGGGATAAGAAGCCCATCTGCGCCCATCATTGTCAAATTTTGTAAAGAAGTTTGCAATGTAATCTTCGGAATAAGGAACATAAACGTTGTTCCATATATTTCCTTCTTGTTTTCGGAATGCTATTAAGGCGTCATAGTCGCGCGGAAACATTTTTGATTTTTTCTTTCCACCTATGGGTGCAGATCGTTTCCAAACGATTTGATTCATCTGATTTTCAGCACCAAATATCTCATCCAAAAGAAGTCTGATAAAACTATTCATTCTCCAATCACAATGCACATAAATACTGCCATCCTCTGCCAGCAAATCGCGCATCAGAATCAGGCGTTCGTAAATCATGGCAATAAAACTGTCCGCGCCTTTGCCCCAAGTGTCGCGGTAGGCGAGTTCTTCCAGCACGTTTGGTCTTTTGGTGAAGGTGTCGCTTGTCCCGCTCGCGGGGTCGCCGATTTCGATGTCCATCGAAAAATCCGCGCCCACGTCGAAGGGCGGGTCAATGTAAATCAGTTTAATCCCGCCGTTCTTCTCAATCTCTTCGCGCATCGCGCCGTTTTTGAGCGACGAAAGAATCAACTTGTTATCGCCCCAAATCAGTTTATTCGTCCAGCCGCTTTTTTGCCGTCCGCGCGTGTCAAACAAGTCCATTTGCAGGGCGGAGTCCGCCAGTTTCTCGGCGCGCGGCTCGTCCACCTGCTCGATGACCTGAAACGGCAAAACGACATTGGTCACTTCGTTGGTCTTGCCGTTCCAAATCAACTCCACTTCGCGCTTGTCGTCAAACAGCAGGAAGCGGTATTTATCGGGCAGGGGCTTGCCCTTTTCAATGAGTTTCAGAATTTCGTTTTTCTCATGGTCGGTCAGGTTCATGGCGTTTCCAATTATAAGACAAGGATGGCAGGAAAGGGTCTAACGGTTAAGGATTGAACCAGCGGGAGGGCAAAAATCGAAGGGAAAACAAAGCCGTCCTGCTGAAACAATTATACGCTTCTTGCAGGAAAATATCTGACAAACATACCCTGAACCGAAATAGCCACGTCGCAAACATCCCACCCTCAAACGGCGCGGCTGGCGGAGTTTTGGGTTATATTAAACATTAACAACGCCTTTACCGAATCAACCATCCAAAAACCATGCAACCATCCATTTTGGAAATCCAACTTCTCGGCGGGTTTAGCGTCCGATACGGCGGGCGGGAGGCGCAGGCGCTTCACTCCGAGCGTCTGGCGCTTTTGCTGTCGTATTTGGCGCTCCACGCGGAGGCGGCGCTCACGCGCAGGCAGGTCGCGTATCTTTTCTGGCCCGAGACGGGGGACGAACAGGCGCGCACCAATCTGCGCAATCTCTTTCATTATTTCAAAAAAGCCCTGCCCGAAGCCGACGCGCTGTTGGAGTTGGACGGGCAGACGATCCGCTGGCGCGACGCTTCAAACCTGAACGTGGACGCGCTCCAGTTTCGAGCCGCGTTGACCGCCGCCCGCGCCGCGCAGGACGACGAGACGCGCATCCGCCATTTGCAGGAGGCGGTTAATCGTTATCGCGGCGAGTTGCTGCCTGGGCATTATCAGGATTGGGTCTTGTTGATGCGCGAGGAGTTTCAGCAGGAATTTTTGGGCGCGCTGGCGCAGTTGACCAAGACGCTCGAAGAGGCGCGCCGCTACGAGGAAGCCGTCGAAGCCGCGAACCGTCTCATCCGCGCCGACGCGTTGAACGAGGGCGCCTATCTCCAGTCCATGCGTCTGCGCGCGCTGATGGACGACCGCGCGGGCGCGCTGCAGGTCTATTACGCCTGCGCCACCGCCTTGAAGCGCGAACTCGGCGTCGAGCCGTCGCAGGAGATCCAGTCCTTTTACGAACGGTTGCTCGGCGCGGAGCAAAGCGCGCGGGCGGAGGTTCGCGAGGAAAAAGCGTCGGAGCAGATGCGGCTGATCGGACGGAAGCAGGAATGGGGTCGCTTGAAAGAGGCGTGGGCTTCCGTCCAAAAAGGGAAAGCCGCGCTGGTCGTCATCCTGGGCGAGGCGGGCATCGGCAAGAC
>DKTP01000078.1:8685-24488 GCA_002473085.1 Anaerolineales bacterium UBA7227 | reverse complement strand
GGACGCGGTGGGCGGACACGCAGGTCCGCCCCTACGGTTTGATCCGATGATTGAATTTGGGAGGCTGCCATGCTGTACCTTTTCGCCGCGTTGATCTTCGCCGCGCTGACCGCGTGGGCGACGTGGAAACAAAACCGAGGGCTGGAAATGGTCGCCAAGCCTGCCGTGATGATCGTCCTGCTCGCGTACGTGTGGGGCGCGCTCGGGCTGGAGGGCGCGGCTGTGTGGTTTTTGCTGGGGATGTTCTTCTCGCTTGTCGGCGACATGCTCCTGCTCTCGCTCGACCGTCTGTTTTCCTTCGGCCTGGCCGCGTTCCTGCTGGCGCAGGTCTTCTACATCTTCGGATTCAATTCCCCCGCCTCGCCCGTCTCGCTGTGGGGACTCATACTGGCGCTCGTCATCGGGTTGGGAAGCGCGCGCGTGCTGAAGCGCATCCTGTCCGCGCTGGCCGCGCAGGGACAGGCGAACATGCGAATCCCGATCGTGGTCTACGGGGCGGTCATCTCGTTGATGCTGCTCTCGGCCATGCTCAAGTTGTCCGATCCCGCGTGGAAGGCGGGCGCGTCCGCGCTGGCGGCGGCGGGCGCGTTCCTCTTCTTTTTGTCGGATATCGTGCTGGCGTGGCTCAAGTTTGTGACCCCCATCCAAAACGGACGCGTCATCAATATCGGCCTCTATCACCTCGGGCAGATGTGCATCGCCGCGGGCCTGGTCATGCAGTTGGCCTGAACTACTCTCCCGCCAACCAGCCCCACAGTCCGCCCTTCTTCTCTCCCTGCGGACGCGGCTTCGGGACGGACAGCATGATTACCGTGATGTTGTCGTGCCCGCCGCGCGCGTTGGCTTCCGCCACCAGTTTTTGCACCGCTACCTTTGGACTTTCCGATTCGAGCAGGATCTTCTGAATCTCGTCTGCCCAGACCATGTCGGTCAACCCGTCCGAGCAAAGCAGCAGCATATCTTCGGGCTGGAGCGTCAGTCCCTGATTCTTCTGGGCCTGGATGCTGTTTTCGGAATCGCTCAACTTCAAGCGGAAGTCCACTTCGGGAAGTTTGAGCGAGCCGAGATAGCGGCGGATGACGTGGACATTAGGATGGTCGCGGGCGTCCTCAGGGTGGATGATGTTCTTCTCGAGGGCTTCCTGGATCCAGGTGTGGTCAACCGTCGTCTGATGCATCTGCCCGTTGCGAAGGAAGTAGATGCGCGAATCCCCCACATAGGAAGTATATAACTTGTCTCCGATCACCCAGGCGCAGGCGCAGGTGGCGCCCATACCGTGATGCTCGTCGTCCAGCGCGGAGTGATGGGCAATGGCGTCGCTGGCGGCGTGGATGGCCTCCTCCATGATCTTGAGCGGGTCGCGGCCGTTGCTTTCGGCCACCGTGTGGCTGATGTGGTCCACAGCCAGTTCCGCGGCCACCTCCCCGGCGCGGTGACCGCCGATCCCGTCCGAGAGGACGGCGAACAGCGAGGGCGTGGAATCCTCCCTGCCGAGAACATGCGATAACACGGCATAACGGTCCTCGTTGTTCTTGCCGGACATACCGGGATGGCTGAGCGCCGCAACGTACAGGTGGGAACGCTGAGTGCGGATCATGAAAATTCGAGAGACGGCTCCATAACAGTCGGCGGATTTTTCATTTCAAACCGGTACGTCAGATGCCCAAAGTTTACCCTATCTCCATGTTTTAAGGGATGGCCCTCTTGGGTGACAGGCTCGTAATTCACCCACGTCCCCGCGACGGAAAACTGGTCGAAGATCGCGTACCCCGCCTCCGTCTGACGGATGCGCGCGTGGAGCGGCGAAAGCGCGGGGTCGTCGAGGATGACCGACGCCTGTACCGGGTCCGTGCCGAGGGTCAGTTCGGGGAGGTCGATCGGGATGGGGGCGGCCGCGGCCGGCGTCCCGTCCGGTTCGAGGCGGACGAGGCGGGCCGCCGCGTCCGTGACCTGGTCCGGCGCGGCGCGCTTCGTCGTTTTCCTCCGCCCGGTCGGGGGTTCCAGCGCGGCCGGCACCGGCTGGGTAAGCGGATCGGCGTATTCGCGGCGCTTCGTCCGCCGTTCGCGCCGCGCCCGCCGGAGCCTGCTTCCGAACAGCACGGCTAAAAAGGCCAGCCCGGCTATACCCACTACGCCCCACACGATGACGAAGCGGTAGCGCGCCAGCAGGACGAGCGGCCCGCCGGGCGGTTTGACGATGGTGACGATGACCGGCAGGGCGAGGCTTTGACCGGTGAGGCCGAGGCTGTCGGTGGCCTCCACTTTGAGCATGTGCTGTCCGCTGGTTGTGTAGCCGCTGATGTCCCAGGCGAATCGGTCGAGCGCGCCGCTGACGTTTTCCGCGGCGAGTTCGTCGTCCACGTACAGCGCGGCGCGGACGATGGGGCGCGGATGCCCGTCGGGGAAGTCGAAGACGATCTGGAGCGCCTGCTCGTTCGGGACGAGGACTTCGGTATTGTAGGGGTCTTCGGGCGGCGCGGCGCGCGTCAGTTGGGCGGGCAGGTCGGCGAAGATGGGGTTGGGCGGCTGGACGTTGAGCGTGAACTCCCGCGGCTCGGAGGCCACGGACGCGCCGCCGAGGGTCACCTCCACGCTGAGGGCGTGGTCGCCGCTCGAATTCAGGGCGGAGGCGTAGGTCAGGCGGTAGACGCGGCGCAGGGGCGAGAAATACGTCTCGGGGTTGGGCAGGGTCTCGCGGCCGCTGAAGGTCAGGAATCCGCCGCCGGTCTGCGCGGCGAGAGCCTGGAAGAGCGCCACGCTGGGATGGTTGAAATATTGTTCGCCGTCCACCAGCCAGATGTTGACGCGCGTGCGCGATTGGACGGCGCGCTCGCCGACGGTCTTCAGCGCGGCTTCGAGCGCGGCGTCTTCCATGTGCGGGGTGACGAACAGGATGGCGCGCTTCATGCCGACCTGCGGCGTGGCGGCCAGCGCGGTCTCGAGCGAGAGGACGAGAGATTGGATGTTGGGCGTGGTGGCGCGGAAGTCGGGTTGGAAGGCCGCGAAACTGGCGAGCCAGGCGTCGGGCGCGGTGTGCGCGATGAGCGGCCCGGCGATGGTGACGAGGCTGAGGTTGTCGCCTTTTTCCGCGTCGAGCGATTGCGCCCATCCGCCCAGCGCTTGCTGGACGCGCTGATAGCGCGTGACGCCCTGCGCGTCGCGGACGTCCAGCGCGGGGCCGGGGTTGACGCCGACGACAATCTGCGCGCCGACCGGCTCCTCGGTCAATTCCTGAACCGGGCGCGGGGTCCCGTCTTCGAGGGCGGACGCGTCGGCCGGCTTAAGTCCGCCTACGAACTGGCCGTTCGCGTCGTACACGTCCAGCACGGCGACGATCTTTGGGAAGCCCGAGGCGTCCGGCGCGCTGATCTCGGCATAGGCGGAGGTTTGGGCGGCGGCGAAGGATGAAGGCGGAAGGATGAGGGATGAAAAGAGGAGGAACGATAAAAGACGAAAGATGAAAGACGCCCCGGACGCGGAAAAACGCGGACGAACGCGGAGATTTCTCCGTGTTTTCCGCGTTGATCCGCGTTCAATTTTTTCCGGGTGAGTTCTACGCATTTGCCTCGGGAAGGACGACTACCGGCGCTTCGGGTTTGGAGGTGAGACGCAGGTAGGTAAGCGTCCACGACGCGCCCAGGAAGGCGTTCAGGATGCCGCTGACGAGGATAGCGACCGGCAGGAACATGACGAAGCACAGGCCGCCGATCAGCAGCGGCGTCATGCTCTGGCCCTGGTTCAGCGCGACAGATATTCCCGCCGGGAGGATGATCATGAGGATGGGGATGGCGATCAGCAGTCCCAGCACGAAGGAAATGGCGAGCAAGATCAAGCCCATGACGATGACCGGGCCCGCGTTGCCGCGCACAACTTCCCAGCCGCGCTTGAAGCCGTCTACCAGCCCGACATTCTCTTTCACGATGGCGACGTTCGCCATTTCAATGATGAGAGAGAGGGCGATCGAGACGGGGATCAGCAGACAGAGGAGCGGCAGGAGGCACAGGAAGCCAATGCCTGCCGTCAGCACGCCAAAGGCAAAGAAGGGAAGAAGCGCCAGGAGGGAGATCAAACCGATCAGGAACGTCAGTCCGAAGACGCGCCAGAAATACGGCAGGGAGCCTTTGAAAAGTTCCCCGAACGAAAGCTGCTCCGCGCCTTCCTCTGCCTGGAGCGTACCGCGGATCAAGCCGATGCGCCCGATGGCGCCGAGGAAGATCGAGAGCAACACCAGCGCGAAAACGGCCGCAACGATCAGCGCCACCACCCACCAGTACTGGGAAAGCCAATCGCCAGTCTGAGTAAAGAACTGATCGACATCCGAGCCAAAGGGATTGTATCCATTTCCATCCCCGCCGTTCCCGCCGCCGGATGAACCGCCCCCGCCGCGCGAGCAGCTGGAAAGAATGCCGAAGATCCACAGGATTTTATATTTCCAGGTGATCTTCCAGGCGCGGGACAAAACTTCGCCGAAATTGAAATTCATGGCAGACTCCTTTGAAGAAGTGAGGCGTGCGCCTCCTTCTTATTCTTACGTCACTCCCATTCAATCGTCGCGGGCGGCTTGCTGGTAATATCATACACCACCCGATTAATTCCGTCCACTTCGTTGACGATGCGATTGGCCGTCCGAGCCAGCAGATCGTAGGGCAGGCGCGCCCAGTCGGCGGTCATAAAGTCCTCGGTGGTCACGGCTCGAATGGCGGCGGCCTCCTGGTACGTCCGCTGGTCGCCCATCACGCCGACGGATTTCACAGGCAGCAAAACGACGAAGGCCTGCGAGGTCTCCGCGCCCTTGCCTAAAAATCCCGCGCGGGACAGTTCCTCGGTCAGGATCGCGTCCGCCGCCCGCAGGCGCGAGACGCGCTCGCGCGTCGCCTCGCCGAGACAGCGCACGGCCAGGCCCGGGCCCGGGAACGGCTGCCGCCACACCAGCGCTTCAGGCAGTCCCAGCGCCTCGCCGACGGCGCGGGCCTCGTCCTTGAACAAATAGCGCAGCGGCTCGACCAGTTCGAACTGCATGTCCTCGGGCAGCCCGCCCACGTTGTGATGCGTCTTGATCTTCGCCGCCTTGTTCCGGTCGGGCGCGGACGATTCCACCACGTCGGGATAGATCGTCCCCTGCACGAGGAATTTCGGCTGACCGAGCCGGCGCGCCTGTTCTTCGAAGATGCGGATGAATTTCTCGCCGACGATCCTCCGCTTCTGCTCGGGATCGGTCACGCCTTTGAGCGCGGCGAAGTATTCCTGGCCGGCTTCGATGGTCGCCAATTCCGAATGAAGGTTCTTGCGGAACGCGTCCGCGACCTGCGCGCCCTCGTTCTTTCGAAGGAGACCGGTATCCACGAATATGCAGGTCAGCTGGTCGCCGACGGCTTTGTGGACGAGCGCCGCGGCTACCGTCGAGTCCACGCCGCCCGAAACGGCCGCGAGGACGCGCTCGCCTCCCACCTGGGCGCGGATGCGCTGCACGGCTTCGTCAATGATCGAAGCGGAAGTCCACTCGGGCGCGGCGCCGCAAACGTCCACGACGAAATGGCTGAACAGTTCGCTCCCATTTGGCGTGTGATGCACTTCGGGATGGAATTGCACGCCGAAATATTTTCGGTTGAAATCGCCCATCGCCGCGAAGGGACTGTTGCCGCTCTTCGCCAGCGCCGCGAACCCGGCGGGCATCTTCGTGATGCGGTCTCCGTGCGACATCCAGACAAGGGAGAGAGTAGAGAGCAGAGGAGTAGGGAGTAGCGACTCAATCTCGGCGGGACCGTATTCGCGGTGCGCGGACGCGTCCACCTGCCCGCCCAGCGCGTGAGTCAACGCCTGCATCCCGTAGCAGATGCCGAGGATGGGAAGTCCCGACTCGAGGATGAATTCCTGAATATACGGCGCGCCTTCCTCGTAAACCGAGTGCGGTCCGCCGGAGAGGATGAATCCCTTGGGCTGGATGGACATGATCTTTCCCTGCGGCGCGTCCCACGGGAACAACTCGCAATAGACCTGCGCCTCACGCACGCGGCGAGCAATCAGCTGCGCGTACTGCGAACCGAAATCGAGGATGGCGATGGATTGGGTCATGGATCTCCTTCGTTTCGTTCAACATCCGCAATCAAATGAAAATGCAACTGCGGCACATCCTGAAACTCCCCGCCGTTGACGATCAGTCGGTAAGCGGGGAGTTTGAATTCAGCCACGAGGCTTTGGACGGTGGAATAGAGGTCGGCGAGGAAAGCGGTATCGGTGGGATCGAGTTCGGTCAGCGAGGCGACCGCCTTCTTCGGAACGATCAACACGTGAAAGGGATACGCCGGCTTCGGATGACGGAACGCCATCAATGTGTCGGTCTCGCGCAGGCGTTTGACGGGAATCGCAAAACTCATGTGGGCAAACATCCATCCGACGAACTGCGCCATCCGATCCTTTGCAAATATCCTCACTGCTCACTGCTCACTGCTCTCTAATCTCTGCTCTCTAATCTCTAAATTCGATCTTCCCATCATCACCCATTTTAGTGATGCACGCCAGCGATTCGACCGGGACGCCCAACGGCTCCAGCGCGGCGCGTCCGCCCTCGAAGAGCTTCTCGATCAGCGCGCCGATCCCGACCACCTTCGAGCCGGAGGCCTCCGCGAGGCGGACCAGCCCGAGGATGGTCGCGCCGGAGGCGAGGAAGTCGTCAATGATCAGGATCTTCTCGTCGTTTGCCATGTACTCCGGCGAGACGATCAATTCCACCGTGCGGCCTTTCGTGTGCGAGGGCGCGAGCGTTAGGTAGACCTGGTCGGGCATGGTGATCGGCTTGTGCTTGCGGGCGTAGACGACCGGCAGCCCGAGGTGGATCGCCGTCGTCAGCGCGGGGGCGATGCCCGAAATCTCGGCGGTGAGAATCTTGGTCGCGCCGACGTGAGCGAAGCGACGCGCAAATTCCCGCCCGCAGGCGTCCATCAGCAGCGGGTCCACCTGATGGTTGACAAAACTGTCCACTTTGAGAATCCCGTTGCCGAGGTTCTTCCCGTCGCGCAAGATGCGTTCCTTAAGTTCCTGCATACCTTCCTCCTCGTCCAGACATTTTCATCCGCATTGTACAACGCGGCAGGCAGGTTGACAACCGCATGATTATGGCGTGTTAGCCCAAAGTTGAAATGTCCCCTTCGCCGGGAAAGGCAGCGCGCGCGGCGTCTTTCCAGGCGTTCTCCCGAAGAGTTTGGAAAACCGGCTGGCGGGCGCGGCGCATTGGATTATAATGACGCCCGGAGTCAAACATGCCAGCCATCTACCCATTTACCGCTATCGTTGGACAGGAGCGCATGAGACGCGCCCTGATTTTGAACGCAGTAGACACGCGCATCGGCGGCGTGTTGATCCGCGGCGAACGCGGCACGGCCAAGTCTACCGCGGCGCGCGCCCTGGCCGCGCTGCTGCCGGGCGTCAAGGTCGTCAACGACTGCCGCTTCGGATGCGATCCCGACAAGCCCGCCACCTGGTGCACCGAATGCAAGGAACGCGCCGCCTCGGGCGAAAAACTTCCCGCGCACACGCGCAAGACCTCGTTTGTGAACCTCCCCGTCTCCGCGACGGAGGACCGCGTCGTCGGCACGCTGGACATCGAACAAGCCATCCAGAAAGGCGAGCGGCGCTTTGAGCCGGGCGTCCTCGCCTCCGCCAACCGCGGCCTGCTCTACATTGACGAAGTCAACCTGCTCGACGACCACGTCGTGGACGTCCTGCTGGACTCCGCGGCGATGGGCGTCAACACCGTCGAGCGCGAAGGCATCTCGTTCGCGCATCCCGCCCGCTTCATCCTCGTCGGGACGATGAACCCCGAAGAAGGCGAACTCCGCCCGCAGTTGCTGGACCGCTTCGCCCTCTCGGTGGACATCGTCGGGATCCGCGAGGCGCGCGAGCGCGTCGCCATCATGGAACGCAACATCGCTTACGAACGCGACCCGGAGGCCTTCCGCAAGGAATGGCTGCCGAAGGAGGATGAACTCTCCCAGCAGATCGCGCGCGCCCGCGAACTCGTGGACCGCGTCACCCACACCAGCCGCGACCTGCTCTCCATCGCCGCGCTGACCGCCTCCCTCAATGTGGACGGTCACCGCGCCGACCTCGTCATCCTGAAAGCGGCGCGCGCCCAGGCCGCGTTCGAGGGGCGGACGAAGATCAACGATCACGACATCGCCCTCGCGGCGGAACTCGCCCTCCCGCACCGCATCAAGCGGACTCCCTTCCAGCAGGCCGAGATGACCACCGAGCAGTTGCAGGAACGTATCGAGCAACTGGCGGGACAGTCCATGCCTGCCGAGACCGAAGAGGAACAGTCCGAGTCTCAGCAGGGCAAGCCCGAGGAAAAAAAAACTTAAAACTCGAAGATGAGAAAGAGGAAGGTCCCCAGCAGGGACAGCCCGAACCCAGCCGCCAGGACGCGTTCGCCAACACGAGCGCGAACTGGTGGGAGGGCGGGCAAAAGGTGAAGACGGGCGAGACCTTCCAGCCTCGAAAATTAAACACCCCGCTCGATAAATTAACCCGCCGTCACGCGGGACGAAGATCGCTGACCAGGACCGAACGCAAGCACGGACGGTACATCAAAGCGCGCCCCGCCGGCGACAAACTGGACGACATCGCCTTCGACGCCACAATCCGCGCCGCCGCGCCCTATCAAAAACGCCGCGTCGACAAGCGCAAACGCCTCGCCTTCGCCATCGAACGGAGCGACCTGCAGCGCAAAGTGCGCGTCAAACGGGTGGCGAACCTCGTCCTCTTTGTGGTGGACGCCTCGTGGTCCATGGCGGTCGCGGAGCGGATGAACGCCACGAAGGGCGCGATCCTGTCCCTGCTGACGGATGCCTATCAGCGCCGCGACCGCGTCGGTCTCATCGTCTTCCAAAAAGACCGCGCCACGCTCGTCCTGCCCCCGACCAATTCCGTCCAACTCGCGCAGCGCGCCTTGATGGACATCCCCGTCGGCGGGAAGACGCCCCTTTCCGCGGGCCTGTTCCTCGCCGCGGACGTGCTTCAGCACGAGAGATACGCGCATCCCGACGTGGAGCCGCTGCTCATCATCCTGACCGACGGCGCGGGGAACGTCTCGATCGGCGCGCTGCCTCCGCAGGAGGAATCCTATCGCTTCGCGGATTTGATCGCGCGCGATGAAGTGCGGAGCGTTGTCATCAATATGGAACACGCCGCCTTCGATCAGGGACTGGCGCAGCAGTTGGCTACGCATTTGAAAGCGCCGTGCTACGCGCTGAACGAATTGAAGGCGGAGAGTTTGTTGAATGTGGCAAGGCAGGAGATGGCGGGCGCGACGGTGAAGGCATAGGGAGCGCCGACGCGCCCGTCCCGCCGAGAAAATGGGTTTCCGGGTTATAATTCCATCAACCCAATATCAACCTTCGGGGCAGGGCGCAATTCCCGATCGGCGGTACAGCCCGCGAGCGCGAAACCATCCTGGTCAGGCGCATGATCCGGCGAGACTCCGGAGCCGACAGTAACAGTCTGGATGAAAGAAGGCGACAGCAGGCCCGCGCGGCCTGGCTGGATTCACGCCCCGGAAACGAACGCTGTTTTCGGGGATTTGATTCCGCCTCACGCGTGACTTGCAGCCGGTTCCCGCGCCCCGAAGGATCCCTCCCTCGAGGCGTTTTTCGTTTGGGCGGACAGGTACGTCCGCCCCTACCGATACGTTGGGGCGACGTTGGGACGACGTTGGGACGACGTTGGGGCGATCCTGCGTGATCGCCCTCTCGCCCTCTCGCTCGGGCGGACTCGGGCGGACAGGTACGTCCGCCCCTACCGATGATTATGACCACTCTCGCCAAACGCGCGGCAACCCTCCGTCCCATTTTGGGACTCGTCTCCGTGACGGCATTCCTGCTGGCATGGCATCTCGCCGCGCGCTTCGGCGGACTGCCCGCCTTCATCCTCCCCTCCCCCGCGGCGGTGTGGACGCGCCTCCTGCGCGCCCTCGCGGACGGCAGCCTGCTTTCGCACAGCCTCGTCACATTGACCGAGGTGCTGACCGGCCTGCTGGCGGGCGTCCTGTTTGCCACGCTGATCGGCTATTTCGTCGCCAAGTCGCGCCTGCTGGAAAACCTGCTCTCGCCCTACCTCGTGGCGAGTCAGGCTGTGCCGCTGGTGGCGATCGCGCCGCTGCTCGTCATCTGGTTCGGACCGGGCATATTCTCGAAGGTGTTGATCTGCGCGCTGATCGTCTTCTTCCCGGTGCTGGTGAACACCGTCGTCGGCGTGCGCGCCGTCCCGCCCGCGCTGTACGACCTGATGCGTTCCCTGCGCGCCTCGCGCCGACAGATGCTGCTCAAACTGGAGATCCCCGCCGCGCTGTCGGTCTTCCTCGGCGGGCTGCGCGTGGGCGCGACGCTCTCCGTCATCGGCGCGGTGGTGGGCGAACTCGTCGGCGCGGATCGGGGACTGGGATTCCTCGTCAACATCGGGCGCGGCCAATACGATACGGCGCTCGTCTTTGTGGCGGTGTTCACCCTCATCGCGCTGGCGCTGACGTTGTATGGGATCGTCGCGTTCGCGGAGAGAAAACTTTTAGTCTGGCTGGAACGATAAACGTTCCTGCAAGGAGGCTTCTTATGCTGAAGAAACTTGTTACGCTCGCGCTCGGGTTGGCGATCGGCCTGATGGCCTGCACCCCGCGCGAGGTCCAGAAAGAAGCGGGGACGTTGACGCGCGTCAAACTGCCGCTGGGGTACGTCCCCAACATCCAGTTCGCGCCGCTCTACGTCGCCGTCGAGAAGGGCTACTTCAAGGACGCGGGCATCGAGATCGAGTTCGATTATTCGTTCGAGACGGACGCGATGGCGCTGGTGGGCGCGGACCAGTTGCAGTTCGCAGTGGTTTCGGGCGAGCAGGTGCTGCTGGCGCGCGCACAGGGACTGCCTGTGGTGTACGTGGGCGCGTGGTATCAGAAATATCCTGTGGCGGTGGTATCGAAGGCCGCGCAGGGGATCAAGTCGCCCGCGGATTTGAAGGGGAGGAAGATCGGCCTGCCAGGACTGTTCGGCGCGAATTACATCGGGTTGGACGCGCTGCTCTTTTCCGCGGGGCTGGGCGAGTCAGACGTGACGCTCGATTCGATCGGCTTCACCCAGGTGGAGTCCGTCGCGGCGGACCGCGACGAGGCGGCCTCGGTGTACGCGGCCAACGAGCCAGTGCAACTGCGCGCGCTGGGATTCGACATCAACGAACTGCTGGTGGCCGATTACGTGCAACTGGCGTCGAATGGGTTGATCACCAACGAGAAGACTATCGCGTCGAATCCCGACCTGGTGCGGCGGATGGTCGCGGCCATGGTCAAAGGAGTCGCGGATACGATCCAGAATCCCGACGAGGCGTTCGAGATCAGCAAAAAATTCGTGGAGAATCTGGCGGCGGCTGACGCGGCTACGCAAAAGGAAGTGCTGGCGCGCTCGATTGAATTATGGAAAGCCGAGCGGATCGGCTATTCCGACGCGGCCGCCTGGGACAACATGCAGTCCACGCTGTTGAAGATGGGACTGCTCAAAGCGCCGCTGGACGTGAGCAAGGCGTTTACGAATGAGTTTGTGCCGTGAAGTTTCGTGTTGCGTAGCGCGTGTTGCGTAGTACGTAACGCGCCTGTTACGAAATACGCAATACGTACTATAGAGAAGGCCATGACAGTTATTTCACCCATCCTCACCGTCCGCGAGTTGAGCGCCGTCTTTCCCGACAACAACGGCGGACTGCACGCGCTGGAGCGCGTGTCGTTCGACGTGCGCCCGCGCGAATTCGTGGCGGTGCTGGGACCTTCGGGCAGCGGCAAGTCCACCCTGCTGCGGATCCTGGCGGGCATCCTCCAGCCGACGGCGGGCGAGGTCAACTTTGGGCAGAATCAACAGCCGCGCATCGGCATGGCCTTCCAGCAGGCCAACCTCATGCCGTGGCGGACGGCGCTCCAGAACATCACGCTCCCGCTCGAACTGGAGGGCGCGGCGGACGCGTCCGCGCGGGCGCAGGAGATGATCGAACTGGTCGGGCTGACGGGCTTCGAGCGGAACTGGCCGCGCGAACTTTCGGGCGGGATGGCGCAGCGCGTGTCGCTGGCGCGGGCGCTCATCCACGACCCCGACCTGCTCCTGCTCGACGAGCCCTTCGGCTCGCTCGACGCGCTGACCCGCGAGCGCATGTGGACAGAACTCTCGCGCATCTGGCAGGCGCGGCAGAAGACCGTCGTGATGGTGACTCATTCCATCTCCGAGGCGCTCTTCCTCGCGGACCGCGTCCTCGTGCTGACGGCGCGGCCTGGCCGCGTCAAACTGGACCTGAAAGTGGACCTGCCGCGTCCCCGCGCGGACGAGATGCGTTACACCGCCCATTTCGGCAGGCTGGCGCGGGCGTTGAAGGAAGCCATCGAATGACGGACGGCGAATCCCGTGATAAGATGTCCCGCATGAATTTCGATCCCATCACCCCCGACCTCTTCATCGGCGTCACCCCCCGCGTGGACGATTATCCCCTCCTGCGCGGACTCGGCGTGCGCCTCGTCATCAACATGCGCTGGGAACGCCGTCCCGCACCCGACCCGCACCACGAACCGCTGTCTTTCCTCTGGCTGCGGACGGTGGACAGTCCGCTGTTCCCCATCCCCATCTCAAAATTGATACGCGGCGCGCAAGCCGCGCTCGAGACCATCCGCCGCGGCGGAAAAGTCTACGCCCATTGCGCGAAGGGACGTCACCGCGGGGTGGCGATGGGCGCGGCCGTCCTCGTCGCGCAGGGATACGATCCGCTGGCCGCGATGCAGTTGATCGCCGAGCGGCGCGCGCTGGCCGACCCGTTCGCGTTCTACATCCGCCCGCGCATTTTGAAATTCGCGCAAAAATGGGATGCGGGTTTCGCTTCTGCAATTTAGGATTGACGGCGGCGCGCGTAGGACTCCGAAAGTTCCACTTTCGGAACGCGGCTGGCGATCCTGAAGTAGAACTTCAGGATTCCATTTCATCTTAAAACACAATGGCCGACTCCGTTACAACGAGTCGGCCAAATTCAACCTTCATCTTTCATCCTTGTTCTTCTTCTCCCTCTAAAATCTCGCGCGCCAGCGTTTGCAGCGCGTCAATGTCGTCCACTTTGGCGGCGCGCCAGTAGATCTCCAGCAGTTCCAGCGGGCTGAGACTGCTGATGGACCGGTCTTCGGGCAGGCGGACGCGCGTCTCCACCTGCGGGCGTTTGACGAAGTGAAACTCGAACGCCTTCCCGGCATATTTGCGGAGCGCGGCCTCGTCGATCATCGCATCCATCTCGCGGGGATAATCCACGACCAGGCGGACGATGGCCCCGTCCATTTTTCGCTCGGACGGGAGCGCGGCCTTCAACGTCTCGGTCACGTTCATCCCGGACTGGAGGGCGGCGCGGCAATCTATGAACGGACGCGTCCCCGCGAGTTTTTTCCACTCCACGCGCGTCTCCCCTTTCTCCACCTCGGCGACGACGAAGAACTTGTCGTCCGCCGCCTCGCCGAAGTCCACGCGCTCGATGGAGCCGGGATAGATCACCGGCGGATGCGCGCCCTCGTTCAGGTTCTGCGGCTTGTGGATGTGGCCGAGCGCGACGTAATCCAGCCGTTTATCCTTCGTCAGCGAAGCAGGGAGGACCAGGTCCGCGCCGAGCATCACCGTGCGTTCCATGCCAAACGCCGCCCCCTCCACCGACGCGTGCGCGGTGAGGATGAGCGGCAGCGACGGGTCCGCCGACTCGATCCAGCCCGCGACGAGGTCCGAGATGCGCGCTTCCATATTCGAATAGACTTCCTCGGGATTTTCCGCGCTCATTTCAAGATTCGCCATCAGACCCGAGCGCGAGACCCAGGGCATGGCGATGACCTGCGCGGGCAGGTCCCATAGATCCTTTGGCGCCAGAAACTGGGGCTTGTCCAATACTTTCACGTATGGAACCTGGAGCGTGTCGAACTCCTGGATGGCGTGCGCGCGTCCGATGGACGGAGAGAGATCGTGGTTGCCGACCAGCAACAAAGTCGGGATGCGCGCCTGCGAGAGGCGGACGATGCGCCGTCCCCACTCGCGCTGGAAGGTCGGCGCGGGCGAACGGTCTTTGTACGCGTCCCCCGCGAAAATGACCAGGTCCACTTTCCCGTCAATCGCCGCGTCCACGATGGCGTCCAGCGATTTCAAAAAATCGAGGACGCGCAGGGGCAGTCCCGTGACGGGATCGTGACGGCCATAGTTGGCCATGTCGATGTGGGCGTCAGCGAAGTGGAGGAGTTTCATCGCGTCAAATTATAGCGCCCTGTTTTCACTGCGCCGTGTTTCCCCCGTCCGCCAGCAGCAGATGGCCGGTCACGAACGACGAATCGTCCGACGCCAAAAACAGAACAGCGCGAGCAATCTCCTCGGGCTGGCCGAAACGCCCCATCGGAATATGCGCGCTGGCCTCCCGCTTTGCCTCCTCCAGCGTCACCGGGTCAGAATACTCGAAGTAACCCTTCTCCAGCCACCGGTCCACGAACGTATCGCCGGGACACACCGCGTTCACGCGGATCCCGTCCCGCGCGAAATCAAGCGCCATCGCCTTCGTCATCATCGCCACCGCGCCCTTACTGACGATGTACGGGAACGCGTCCCTGCCCGCCACCACCGACCAGTCCGAGCCGTTGTTGACGACCACGCCGCCTCCCTGTTTCTTCATTATCGGCAGCGCGAGTTTGCACATCCGCCAGACCGCCGTCACGTTGACTTCCATCGTCTCGCGCCAAACCGACTCCTCCGTCGTCTCCGCCGTCCCTTTGGTGACGATGCCCGCGTTGTTGAACAGGATGTCCACGCGGCCGAACTCGCGCAGGGCGACGTCCACCACGCGTTGACAGTCCTCCGCCCGCGCGTGATCCGCCTCGACGAACACGCATCGGACTCCCTTTCGGCGGCATTCCGCTTCGAGGCGCGTCCCCAACCCCGCGCGCCGCCCGGTGACGACCAGGTCCGCTCCCTCGTCCGCGAAAAGAAGCGCAGTCGCCTTCCCGATTCCCGAGGTCGCGCCGGTGATGATGGCGGTCTTGCCCGCGAGTTTACCCATGAGCATCTCCTTGCAGCGCAATTTGGCAAATGGCGCTACATAATCTCCTTCCGATAGAAGCGGTATTTTTTGTACATCTTCGCCCCGGTGTGCATCGCCAGCGGACGCGTGTCGGGGTTGTTTTCGCCCGTCAGCGAGAGGTCCGCCCATTGATAGCCCCTGGCGGCGGCGCGCTTCGTCATTTCGTCGAACAGCAGCAGCGCCAGGCCGGTATCCCAATATTCGGGCGGGACGACGACGCTTTTGATGCTGATGGATTTCGGGCGGTCGTTGCGGTGGAGGAAGGCGCGGACGTAATCCCACGGATAGCGGAGTCCGTTCAAGTGGATGAGGATCTCGTTGAAGTTCGGCACGCCGGGGAAGAAGCCCGCCGGTTTCCCGTCCGCTTCGGCGAAGAGGACGAGGTCAAGGTCCACGAGTTCGAGCAGGGGCAGGATCATGGACTCGACGTCGGTGCGGGTGTAGGGGACGTAATTGGCGAAGTGCATGAGGCCGCGGTTTTGCAGATAGACGATGCGGTCAATCTCCGCGTCCTTGTCCGCCAGGATCGCGCCGCGCACGCGGAATTCGGGATGCCTTTGGCGCACGCGGTCGGCTACGCGCGCCAGCCGTTGAAGGGCCGGGTTTTCGAGATTGATGTCAATGGCATACGCCACGCCGTCGTCGTCGTCCTTTTGGAATCCGTACCGTTCAAAGAACATCTGGTAATACGGCGGGTGATGCGCGAG
>DKTP01000078.1:0-8616 GCA_002473085.1 Anaerolineales bacterium UBA7227 | reverse complement strand
GATGCGCGAGGTAGATCGCGGCAGGACGGTCCCGCCCCTCGACGAGAATGCCGCGGCTGTCCTCGCGGTCGAGATTGTAGGGACCGTAGAGCGCGGTCATGCCGCGCGCCGCGGCCCAACGTTCCGCGTGAGCGAACATGGCCGCGAACGCGTCGTAGTCTTCGATACATTCGACAAATCCATACATGCCCTCCGCGTAACCCTTGTGCCGTGTCCGTCCCTTCTCCTCGGCGAGGCAGAGAGTCCCGGCGGGGCGGCCGTCCTTCCAGGCGATGAAGAATTCGGCCATGCCGTCCTTGAAGAAAATCCCGCGCGCCGGATCGGTTGCCTTGACGCGGTCGGAGAGCAGGGGCGGAATCCAGAGCGGGTCGTTTTTGTAGACGCGCCACGGGAAAGTCAGGAAGACGCGTTTTTCGCGCCCGCTGCGGACGGGGAGAACCTGGATGCCGGTCATATCAATGCTTCGCGCCGGATATCTTTTTCCCATCGAGGGTGTACATGTCGTATTCCACAGCCTGCAAGGAGACGCCGAACAGCCGTTTCAAATTCTCGTTGGCGATTTCGATCACCACGTCCAATTGCTGGCGCGAGACCGCTTCGCCGCGAAAAATGACTTTCTTCACGCCCGAAGCCCGCTGGATGAAATGCGCCCACTCGATGACGCCGTCCTTGCGTTTCTTGGCGAGCAGTTTGTACGCTCCCGTGCCGGGGATAGGCGCGGTAGCCCATCCGCCGACGATCTCCTCGCCCTCGTTCACGTTCATCACAGCCTTTTTAGAAAACGCCATTTCATCCTCCGTAGTGCAGATTCGATTGCCTAGATTTTCCCTGCCGCGCGCGCCCGCGCCAACACCTTCTGCGCGTTTTTGAGGAGCGGCATGTCTATCATCTTCCCGTCCAGCGCGTACGCGCCCTTGCCTTCCTTTTGACTGGCTTCGAACGTCTCGACGATCCGACGCGCTTCTTCGAGCGCCTCGTCCGACGGGGTGAACGCCTCCTGCGCGACCCCGACCTGGTTCGGGTGGATGATCTGTTTCCCGCTAAAGCCGAACCCGGCTCCCTGTTCGGCTTCGAGGCGCAGTCCCTCCGCGTCTTTGAAGTCGATATAGACGATGTCAATCGCCTGCAGACCGAAGGCCGCGCACGCCGCGACGACCGCCTGGCGCGCGTACAGCAATTCGACCGCCTCGCGCGTCCGCCGCGCGCCGACCGAGGCGGCGTAGTCCTCGCCCCCGAAGATGATCCCATCGAGACGCGGATGCGCGGCGATCTCTTTGAGATTCAGAATCCCCAGCGCGGTCTCCACGCCGACCAGCATCCGAATCGAATTAAGCGTCCAGCCATACTTCAATTCCGCGGCTTCGATGAGCCTGCTTCCCCACTCGACCTGCTCGCGCGACTCCACTTTGGGGATCACGATCCCGTCGGGGCGGAACGGCAGGACGGCGTCAATGTCGTCCCGCTCCCAGCCCGAACCGATGGAATTGACGCGCGCCAGTTTCTCGCTGGCGCCGAAGTCCAGTTCGCGCAGGGCTTTGGCGATGGTCACCCGCGCTTCCGCTTTGCGGCTGACGGCCACGCCGTCTTCCATGTCCATGCAGATACAGTCCACGCCGAGCGTGGTCGCTTTGACAATCTTCTTCCAGTCGTCGCCGGGCATGTAGAGGAGAGCGCGTCGAGAGTGCATAGTGTCCTGACTTGAAAATAAATGGAATCCGCAAGTTCTACTTGCGGGCAATTCAGAAGCAGAGCTTCTGAATTCTGTTTTTTCATGTCCAGAAGCAGAGCTTCTGGATTCCGTTTTTTCATGTCCAGAAGCAGAGCTTCTGGATTCCCGCTTTTCACGTCCAGAAGCCGAACTTCCGGATTTCAGCGCTTTGTGAAGGCCATTTTAACCGTCTCGCAGGAGACGCGCCAATATCGGACGCGCGGCCTGCGCCGCCCGCGCCCGGTGACTGAGACGGTTCTTCGTCTCCTCTGGCAGTTCCGCCATCGTCCGGCCGAATTCGGGGATGAAGAAGACCGGGTCGTACCCGAACCCGCCGGAGCCGCGCTCCTCGGGGCTGATCTCGCCCTCGCAGATTCCCTCGGCAATTTCGACGCTTCCATCCGGACCTGCGACGGCCATCGTCGCCCGGAAGCGCGCCGTCCACGGACGCGGTTTGTCGGCGAGGTTTTGCAGAAGGGTCATCCTGCGGTCGCGGTCGGTGGCGCCCGGCTTGGACGAATACCTGGCGGAGCGAAGTCCCGGCGCGCCGCCCAAGGCGTCCACCTCGAGGCCGGAGTCGTCGGCGAGACAGACGAGTCCGCTGGCGCGCTGAAAAGCGACGGCTTTCTTCGCCGCGTTCTCGGCGTAGGTGAGACCGTCTTCGTCCACTTCGAGAGTCAACCCGATGTCGGCGGGAGCGAGGATTTCAAGAGGCAGGTCTGCGAGGATGGCTTGCAGTTCGCGCAGTTTGCCTTTGTTGTTGGTGGCAAGGAGAAGTTTCATATTGGTAAGTGGGAATTAGCGACACCTGCACTTGCATCAGGCGCAAGTGTTGGTAATTTGCTCCATCGCCCACTTTGCATGTTCGCGGACGAGAGGTTCTGAATCGTTGACGGCATTTTCGAGTGCAGGGAGAGACGTCTCGTTGCCGAGGTTGCCGAGCGCAACAGCCACGTTGCGCAGGAGTCCGCGTCGCTTGGCCCGTTGGATGGGACTGCGCTTGAACTGTCGGTTGAAGGATTCGGGAGTCAACGCGAGGGTGGCGATCAGGTCGGTTGCGGCCGCGCCCGCGTCGGGTTGGAATGAAGCGTCGCCTTCGGGCGCGGCGAATCGATTCCACGGGCAGACCATCTGGCAGATGTCGCATCCGAAGATCCGGTCGCCGATCAACGGGCGGAGGTCTTCAGGGATGCCGCCTTTGTTTTCGATGGTGAGATAGGAGATGCAGCGGCGGGCGTCGAGCGAGCGGTTGGGGAGGATGGCGTCGGTGGGACAGGCCTCGATGCAGCGCGTGCAGGAACCGCAATGGTCGGTGACGAAGGGTTCGTCGGGTTCGAGTTCGAGGCCGAGCAGGATTTCTGCGAGGATGAAGTACGAGCCTTTGCGCGGGTGGATGAGGCAGGCGTTTTTGCCGATCCAGCCGAGGCCGGCGCGCTGGGCGAGGTCGCGCTCGAGGAGGGGACCGGTGTCGGTGTAGCAGCGGTTGGGGACGGGATGTCCAACCTGGGTCTCAATGAAGGCGACGAGGGATTCGAGGCGCGGAGGGAGGACGAGGTGGTAGTCTTCGCCGAGGGCGTAGGAGGCGACGCGGCCCTCGACGCCCCCCTCCGTCTCCCCCCATTTTCCGAGAAAACGGGGGAAGTGGCGGGGGGCATTGTACGGAACGCCCAGCGCGAGGATGGATTTACATTCGGGGAGGATCAGGCGCGGGTCGGCGCGGCGGGCCCGGGCGCGGTCTGTGGCGAGGTAGGCCATCTCGCCGTGATAGCCGCGCGCCAGCCAGTTTTCGAAAAATTGTACGTGAGGCGCGGGGTCGGGAGTCGTCACGCCGGCCAGGACGAATCCCAGCCGGCGCGCTTCTTCGAGGATGGATTGTTTGAGAGCGTCGGTCACTAGCGGACAACGATCAGAACGTATAAGAACTGTCCGAAGGCGCTGCCCTGCGCGTTCGCCATGCGCCAGGTGCTGGAATATTGCCCGGCTTTGGCGGGCGCTTTGAATTGGACGGAGACGTCCACTTCCTGGTTAGGCGTGACCGGGACGGGGATGGCGGCCGGCGCGCCGTTCATCCTTTCGCCGTAGGCGTAGACGACGCGATAGCCCGCGCCCCAGGTGCAGCTGCCGGTGTTGCGGATCTTCCAGGTTTTGAGGAATTCCTGACCAGCCGTTACCACTTCGCCGTCGGGAATGGTCACATCCACCGTGGCCGGGTTGAAATTCGCGTCGTCGCACAATCCGAGCGATGTGCCGATCGCGCCCGGCGTGAGCACGACGGAGACGGTCACGGTGACGGTGGGCGTCTCGGCGGGAGGCTCGGTCGCTTCGACGGTGGGCGTGGCGAGCGGGGTGAGCGAAGCGGCGGCGTTCTGCGTGGCGAGGACCTCCGCCATCACGGTCGCGGCCGCGGCGGTCTGGATGGCGCCGATGTCGGGCGTGGGCATAGGAGTCTCTTTGGGCGCGCAGGCGGCCAGCAATATCGTCAAAAGGATGGCCGGGATGTGACGTTTGGTTTTCATGGGAATCTCCTTGCTTGGAACCTGCTATTTTCGGACTTCCACCGCGACGGTCATGCCGGTGCCGAAGGGGACGTTGAGGTCGGTATACATTTGATAGCGGCCTTCGTACGTGCCGGGTTGTTTGGGGGCCACGAGATTGAGCGAGATCTCGGCAATCGCCCCGGGCGCCACTTCCTGATTTGGATAGCGGATGACGAAAGTGGCGCCGCCAAAATCGGTATTGCCTCCCACGCGGACGAGGCGGTAACCGGCCGTCCACTTGCAGACGCCGGTATTTTGAATGAGCCAGCCCTTGGCAAACGCCTGGCCGGGCTTGAGGACGGTCCCGTCCTTTGTGCCGACGTCGCGGATATAAACCGAGTCGTTGCAGAGCGGACCGGTGGGCGTGGGAAGCGGCGGCAGGAAGAGGGTGGGCGTGGAGACTCCGGGCGGGGCAGGCAGGGGTTGATTTGTGGCGGTGGTCAGCCCCAGCAGGTCCAGCGTGGGAACGGATACGGTGGGAGCGGAAGTAAAGGTCGGCTGGGGAGTGTCGGTGGGC
Source organism: Anaerolineales bacterium UBA7227 (assembly GCA_002473085.1). Taxonomy (GTDB): domain Bacteria; phylum Chloroflexota; class Anaerolineae; order Anaerolineales; family Villigracilaceae; genus Denitrolinea; species Denitrolinea symbiosum. The sequence goes on along the minus strand of DKTP01000078.1, from coordinate 3,854 downwards.
GCGAGCGCGGTCTGCACGGCCGAGGTCTGGGTCAACTGGACCACCACCGTCTGCGCGGCCTGGGTGTAGATCAGGGAAGTATCCGCCGTTGGAGCCGGGGTCTGGGATGAACCGCAGGCGGTCAACGTCAGAAGCAGGATGGCAGCGCCAAGTACAGTCAAAATTCGCATGATTCCTCCGAAGCAAACAGCAATATCATTATAACGCAGTTGGCCTGCCGTTTCCGACAGGCCGCGCGGCGTCAATCTCAGGGCGTGGAAGTAGGCGTGGGCGTTTGCGTCTCGGTGACTGTCTCTGTGGCGGTGGGCGTCGCTGTGAGCGTGGCGGTGGCGCTGGGCGTGAGGGTGACGGTGGGAGTGGAGGTTGGCGTCAGGGTGGGCGGCGGCGGGCCCGGGCGAAGCAGGCGCGGGCCGATCCACATGGCGAAATCCTTGAAGAACGCGCCGTTGGCGTGGACAGTGAACACGAACACGACATCCTGTCCCTTCAACGGGCTCAGGTCAATATCGAGCGAATACCACTGACCCTCGTAGGCTTCGTTCCACTGCCCGAGGTTTTTCAACGCGCCGCCGCCGACCTGGTAATCGAGGCGGAAGACCACGTTGCAGCCGGCGGAGTTGTAGCGGCAGTTGACGATGGAGCGGAAGCGGTCGCCGTCCTTGACGCGGATGGGCGGATAGACGCCCTGGATGTAGCCGTTGTTCGCGTCGCGCGGGACCGTCAACAGTCCCACGCTCCCGGACTGATTCCCGTTTTCGAGCTTCGGGTTGGCCGCCGCGATGGCGTAACCGGCGCCGTCGCCTTCCACGCCGGGGCAGGGCAGGTAGATCTGTCCGTTATTCCAGCTCGCGTCGCAGAAGTTGGAGGCGAAATCGTAGGCCACGAAATTCTCTCCCGTCACCGCAATGTCCACCCAGAAGGAGGTGGCGGCCTGCGGTCCGACGCCGAACAGCACGCCCGAGGCGTTTCGCAGTTTAAAGTAGCCGCGGTAACGGCCGTCTTTGCCGGGCGAGACGAGGTTGACCGGGATGTCCACAGTCTGGCCGGGATTGACGTTGCCGGTCAGCGCGACCGCGACCGGCGCGTCCATCGCATCGCCGCTGACGAAGACGAGGGCGTAGTTGCCCGTCCACGAGCAGGTTCCGATGTTGCGGATGCGCCAGACCTTCGTGAAGGGTTCGTTGCGCCCGAGGACCGACCCGTCGGGATAGGTCATATCCGAGACGAAATCGGCCCAGTCGCAGCGCGTGACCGGCGTGCTGGTCCACACCGGGGGGAGCGGCGAGGAAACCGCAGGCGTACTGGTGGACAGCGGCGTCGGCGAGGCAATTGCCAGCGTGGGCGCAGACTGGGAGGCCATGGCTTCCAGCGTTTGAGCCGACTGGGTGTATAAAGCGTTCAATGTGGAGGCGGGATCTGGTCGTTCCGCGCGGGGCAGGTTGCAGGCAGCCTGAACCAGCGCCACCACGGTCAAAGCCAGCGAAAAGGCAAAATAGCGAAACTTCATCGTTAAATCTCCATGCAAAAAATCTGTCACGGTTTGAGACGAAGCCGACTTATGGAAAGTTCCGTACAAAAAACCGAGCCGGGGAAGGCCTCGGCTCGGTTCAGGTTACTTGCACTCAAAGGTGAAGTTTACCTTGTCGAACTCAATGTAGGTGGGAAACACCTGCGTGAGACGGATCCACTTGGGGCCCTGCGAGTCCGCAATATGGAACTTCCATTCGTCCTTGAAGTCTTTGGCGACGGCCCCGTCGATCGCCAGTTTGAACTTGCTGGATTTGAAGCCGTCGCTGTGCTGGAATTGGAGAACGACCTCGGGCATCGGGCCGCTGAACGAGACGCGGGCGGTCACGGTGTACCAGTTGTTGGTGTTGCAGCCGGTTCTGGGGTTACGTTCAAGTTCGTAGGAGACGGCGGTGATGCCGTAGGCGGGCGTCTCGCTGGCAGAGACCACCGCGATCTCGGCCCAGAAGGGAGACTGGTACGCGCCGACGCCAAAGTTCTTTCCGTCGGGCGTTTGCAGCATCCATTCGCCCTTGTAGGCGCCGGGCGTCTCGGGCGCGGCCAGCCACACGCTCACGTCCGCGCTTTGGCCGGCCGGAAGGATCTGTGGAAAGTTGTAGTTATACGAGCCGCCCATCAGGTCGCCGTTCCAAAAGACGAGTTTGTAGTTGGTGTTCCAGGCGCAATTACTGGTATTTTGGATGCGCCACGTCTTCAGAAATTTCTCGCCGGGCTTCAGGATGGTCTTGTCGGGCGGATTTTCCGAAACGAGGCTGGCAGACATGCAGCCGCCAAACGAACCCGGCGCGGGCGTGAACGTGGACGTGACGGCGGGCGGGACCGAGGGGGCCGCGGGGGGATTCGTCGGCGTCTCGGACGGCCGGATGAGGACCTGGGTGGGCGCGGCCTGCGCCTGGACCGTCAACGCGACCGCGGTGGCGATGGCCGATTGATTGTCCGCGCCGCCGCACGCGCCGAGCGCGAGACTGGCGATCAACAGGATGGAAAACAGGGGAAAGGTTCGCTTCATTCTTGTCCTTTCGGCATGGTTCCACAGGGAAATGCCAGCCGGATTATAACGCCCGTAAATAAGAAAGGTTTAAGGGAGGCGCCCGGCTGTCTTGCCGGGCGCCTGGGGCAGATTACGGAAGCACGACGCGTGGCGCCACCCACACGGCCCAGTCTTGAGATGCCGGGCCGTCGGCCAATACCGCCAGGACCAATCGAATACTATGCCCGGCCAGGCTGCTCAGGTCAACGTCCAGCGTCATCAGGTTTCCATTGCAATTCTTGGTCCAAGTACCCAGCGGATGAAGGGAGCCGCCCTCTTTATAGTTGAGCTGGAATTTCACTTTTCCCGCCCCGCAAGTACCGTCGGCCTTCGCCAGGAAGCCGATCTTGGCGCGGAAACGCTCGCCGGCCACAATGGTATAGGCGGGATACTCGCCCGAGATGACGCCGTCATCCACCCACTTAGGGTGCGTCTCGAGGATCTTGGACGGGGAGGAGCCGTCTTCCAGCAAAAAGCCGCTGCGATACATGACAAACCCGTTAGGGTCAGAATCTGGCCCGCCAAAGGTCAGAATTGTTCCGCCGCCGCCACCGCCGCCGCCGATCCATGCCGCGTCGGGGGCGCGCGTGTACAGGTCAAAGCCGCTGCTGAGTACAGCCACCTTGACGTCGGCATAGAATTGCGTGAAGGTCACACCGCTGGGGTTGCGGAGTTTCCAATAGCCTTTATACGAGCCGTTGACGGCCGGGGAGACGAGGTTGACGGAAAGATCCACCGTCTGGCCGGGGTTGACGTTGCTCGTGAGCGCCTGCGCGCTGGGACCGCTCATCTGATCGCCGTGATCGAAGACGATCGTATAGGAGGGAGTCCACGAGCAGGTTCCGACGTTCTTCAAACGCCAGGTCTTGACGAACGCGGTGTTGGGCGCGAAGACAGTCCCGTCTGGCACGGTGACGTCTGTGACAAATGCAGCCGCGTCGCAGATCTGCGTGGGGGTGGGAGGCAGGGTGGGTCATGCCTTCAGGGAGACTGAAGAGCTCATTGTAGCCCTTTCAGGAAGTTTTGATGTATCTCTCCACAATGGTAACGGTGAATTCCGCTTTCATTTATGCAGATCCTACTATGGCTTGTATGTGCCTAAAATGATATGGAGAACGATGGAAAACTTCTCCACCAATTCTCTTGCGCTTATCATTGCATCAACAGACTTTTCAGACGCAGATTACATACGTAATTTTGATGAATTCAAAAGTATTCTTCAAGCATGAATAATCTGGTTTCAGACATACATTGCTGTAATGTAATCGAACTTAACAAGGTTCACAGACAACAGGGA
>DKTP01000118.1:906-15657 GCA_002473085.1 Anaerolineales bacterium UBA7227 | reverse complement strand
GCGGTTGCCGAGGCTGTAGACGCCGGCCTCGACGGTCAAAGTGTCGGTGGCAGGATCATTGTTCGTTATGCCGCCGTCGGAAGTCAATGCGCCGCTGGGAATTGTATTGATATACACGCCCGGACGCGTGCTGATCACATTGACGGTAATGGCGCAGGTATCGCCAGGATTTCCAAGTTCGGCCAGGCTGCCGCCCACGAGTTGAACGGTCTGCGAGCCGGGGTTGGCGGTGACGGTTCCGCCGCAGGTGTTGGTCACATTGGCGGGGTTGGCGACTTCCAGGCCGTCGGGCAGGGTTCCGGGCAGGTTATCGGCCAGTCCCATATTGGACACCGGGATGTTGCTGGTGTTCTTGATGGTGATGGTCAGGACCGAAGGTTGGGTTGTCAGGACCGTTGACGGGTTAAAGTTTTTGTTGATGCTTACGCCGGGCAGGTTGGTGAGAGAGGCCTCGGTGGCAAAGGCATTGGAGACGCCGTTGAAAGTGGTGACGGCTCCAACGGGGATGCGATTCGTGCGGTTCCCGTTGATGTCCATGACGACGCGCAGGGTCAGGGTGCAGGTCGAGTTGGCCGGCAGGGCGCCGCCGCTGTAAGAGAAGGAGGCGTCGCCGGGGTTGCCGGTCAGCGTTCCGCCGCAGGTTCCGGTGTCGAACGCCACCGGGTTGGCAAGTTCCATGCCCGTGCCCAGCAGGGTCATATCGTCGGTGAAGGCGATGCCGGTCAGCGCGGTGTTTGTGTTCGGGTTGATCAACTGGACGCTCATGGTGGAATACGCGCCGCCATAGACCAGCACCGGGTTGAAGCCTTTAACCACGCCCATCGTCAGGTTTTGGATCGTCAACACAGCGGAGGCGTTCGCTACGGGGTTGATGATCACGCCCGTGTTTTGGACCGTCCCCGAAATATTTGCGACCGGGATGGTGTTGGTATACGTGCTGGGCGAGCTGGGTGTGCTGTCCGTGCCGACCACGTCCACAGTGATGGTGCAGAGGCCCGGTATGAGTCCCACTTGCGCGGGGACCGTGCCGCCCGTCATGCTGACTATATTGCTGCCCGGAGTTGCCGTGATAACCCCCGCGCCGCAGGTGGTGGACGCGTTCGGGACCGCGGCGACGCGGATTCCGTTCGCGACGGTACCGGGCAGGTTGTCGGTGACGGAAACGTTGACGAGCGGCGAGTCAACGTTGTTTTGCAGGGTGATCGTCATGGTGGAGCGTCCGCCCGCCTGAACGACCGTCGCATAGAAGGCTTTGGTTGCCGTCAAACTCGTCACGCGAATGGATGCGGTGGCGGGATCGTCGTTCGTGCGTCCCTGAGTGGTGGAGATGGCTCCGGCGGGGATGGTGTTTACGTAAAGATCCGGCGATGACGAAGTGACCCACACGTCAATATTACAACTGGCGCCTGCATTGAGAGTCGCGCCTGTCAGGCTGATGGTGTCCCCGTTGATCGGCGCCACGACGTTCGCGCCTGGGCAGTTATCGGTTGGGGAGTTTGGCGTCGTGACGAACAGGCCGGCCGGCAGGGTGTCCACGATGTTCAAGCCGGACAGGGCGGTGTCAACCGGCGCGGTGAGCGTGATGCGCAGGCGGCTGGGCTGCCCGGGCGTGATTGGGTTGGTCTGGAATGCCTTGGTCACTCTCACCGGCAGGGTGGAGGAAGGCGAAACGGTCAAGCCGGTGGGAGTGCTGAAAGCGGCGTTGCCGACTCCCTGATCGTTGGCGATGGTGTTGGCGTCAACCGTGTTGACGTAAGGGCCGCCCGCAACGCTGCTGGTGACGGTAAAGACGATGGTGCAACTGCCGTTGGCGGGAATCGTCCCGCTGCTCAATGTGACGGTGGTGGCCGTGTTGGTAACCGTCCCGCCGCACTGCGGGGAAGCGGGAGCCGCGGAAACGGTTACGCCCGCGGGCATGGTGTCGGTGAAATTGACGCCGGTCAGCGGGGTATCGCTGCGATTGTACAGGGTGATGGTCACCGTGCTGGTTCCGCCCAGGGGAATGGCTGTCGGCGAATACGATTTTGTGCCGTATAAGGCGGCGCGGACAGCCAGGTTGGCAGTGGCGGGCAGGTAGTTGGTAACGCCCTCCGTAGTGGTCAGCGTATTAGCGGGAATGGTGTTGGTGCGGGTTCCGGAGACGGTCAACGCGGCTCGGACCGGGATCGAAAGCACGCACGTCCCAACGGGCGTGGGGGGCGTGGCGCTGGCTGGGATGGTCCCGCCGGATGCCGCGATCGAAGTCCCGTTAATCGGGGCGGTGATCGTCGTGAAGCCGCAGGTATTCGCGGAGGGAGGACCGGCCACCGTGAATCCCGCGCCCATGGAAAGGAGGCTATCGGTGATGCTCGCGCCGGTGTAGGCTGAGCCGGTCGGATTCTGGAGGGTGATGGTGAGCGTGCTGACGTCCCCGGCGTCAACCGTGGAGGGGCTGAAGGACTTGGCGATTGCCACCGGCTGAACGTTCAAGTTTGCCGAGGCAGGGCTGTTGTTCGTCACGCCCTGGTCGGTATGCAGGGAACCGGGTCCGCCCGGCCCGGCGGGGATGGTGTTGGTGTACTGTCCCGATGCGCCGGTGACGCTGACGGTGATGACGCAGTCCACAGAAGGCGTGACCGTGCCGCCCGTCAGGGAGATCGTCGTCCCGCCTGATATGGCCGAGACGACGCCGGGTCCGCAGCCGGTGGCGGTGACTCCGTTCGGCGTGGCGACGACCAGTCCGCTGGGCAAAGTGTCCGTGTAGGACGCGCCCGTCAGGTTGGTGTCCACGTCGTTGTTGTTAAGACGGATGGTCATCGTGCTGGTTTGACCGGTGAAGATTGTGTTGGGGGAGAACGATTTGCTCAGCGAGGGAGGCGAGACGGCAATGACCGTGATGGTGGCGCTGGCGGGGGGGGGGGTGGTGATGGAAACGAGCGTCCCGCCATCATCGCCGGTGGACGACAGGTTATTCGCGGGGATCGTGTTGATCAGGTTGCCGGGCGTGACGGACGAGACGTTGACTTCCACGTAACATTGCCCCGGCGTGGAGCCAACCTGGGCGGGGACGGTTCCGCCCGTGAGGGAGAGGGTGGTCGTGTTTGGCGCAGCGGTTACGCTGCCGCCGCAGGTGTTGACCACACCTGCTGGGTTCGCGATGAACAATCCCGGCTGAACGCCGACGAGGTCGTCCGTCCAACTGGCGCTCGTCAACGGGAACGAGTTCGGGTTGAAGACCGTCACCCGTAGAACAGAAACGCCGCCTGCGTCTATTTGCAGCGGCGTAAACTGTTTATTGATCTGAGCTGGCAGGCTGGCGGCAGAAACCGGGCCCGGCTGGGCGAACAATCCTGCCAGCAACATGGCGATCAAACTCAAACGCAGGAAAGAGGCGAAGCGCTTCGCGGTCATGATCTTTCTCCTCCGATAATTGTCGCAGATCGTAAAGAGTCTGCCGCCGCGCGGTCAGATTTACCCTTGTCTGCCCGAAGCCTTATTTGAAATACAAGCGCTCAAAGAAAAACAAAAAAAGCGTTCAATACAGGGATCCGGGGCTACAGACCTGCTATGTGATGGTACTTAAGTACCGATTTTACCATTGGGAAACTCAAGCGGCAACGCCCCGAATTTGCAAAGTTGATAAGAAAATGCCGCTCTGCTGCAACGCTTTAACAATCTGTCGTTGCGGGCAAAGCGAAGCGGTCTCCTCGCCTGCGGAGAAATTGCTTCGGCGCTCAGTCCGCCGCCAGCGTTTTCGCCTGTTCGATATATGCCAGGCTCTGGTGACGGAAATACGTGTTGTACAACTCGGCGTAATGCCCGCCCTGTTGGAGCAGTTCGTCGTGGTTCCCCTCTTCGATGATGGCGCCTTTTTGCATGACCACGATGCGGTCCGCGGCCTTCACCGTGGAAAGCCGATGCGCGATCAGGATGCTGGTGGCGTTCTTCAGGATCAAGTTCAACGCCTGCTGGATCTGCCACTCGGTGAACGGGTCAATGCTGGCGGTGGCTTCGTCGAGGATGAAGATGGCGGGCTTTTGGACCAGCACCCGCATCAACGCGACCAGTTGACGCTGTCCCATCGAGAGACGGTTGCCGCGCTCGCCCACCTGCGAGTCCAGGCCGTCGGGCAGGATGTCCAGCCATTCGCCGTCGCCGATCTGGCGGGCGAGCCGCGTCATCTCGCTTTCGGACGCGTGAGGCGCGGCGTAGCGGATGTTCTCGGCAATCGTCCCGGAGAACAGGAACGGGACCTGCGAGACGATCCCCAGCCGGCGGCGGTAGGATTGCAGGTCGAACGAGCGGATGTCGCGCCCGTCAATCGTCAACGCGCCGGACTGGAACTCGTAGAAGCGCGCGATCAACTTCGCGATGGACGACTTCCCCGCGCCGGTGTGGCCGACGAGGGCCAGGTTCTCCCCGGGTTGGATGAGCAGGTTGAAATCCGCGAGGATCGGTTCGTCTTCCTTGTATTGGAATCTCACCTGCTCGAAGCGCACCTGACCCTGAAGGGGGCCGGCCGCCTGCGAGTCGGTCTGGACGATGTTGGGGTCCGCGTCGATCAACGCGAAGACGCGCTCGGCCGCCGAAAGTCCCGACTGGATCTGCGCCCAGAACGAAGCCAGGTTGAGGATGGGGAACATGAAACTGTCCAGACTGAGGATAAAGAGATACCACGCGCCCGCGGTGACGACTCCCTCCCCGACGGACAGGCCGCCCGCGTAGACGAGGACGGCGACGAAGATCCCGCTCATCGCGTTCAGGATCGGGAAGACCAGCGAGAAGACGAGGCCGCGCTGCACGTTGACCGCGTAGGAGGTCTGGTTGGCGGCGTCGAAGGTCTCGAAGATGCTCTGTTCCTGGCGAAAATTCTTGGCGATGGAAATCCCGCTGACGGTCTCCTTGATGGCGGCGTTGACGTCGGCCATGGCCTGCATCCCGCGTTTGGTGACGCGGCGGGCGAGGGCGCGGAATCCCAGCGTGAAACCGAGCGCGATGGGGACGAATCCCATCATCAGCCAGGCCATCCTCGATTCGGTGTTGAATAGAATCACGCCGAGCAGAACCGCCTGAAACATCTGCGCGGCGACGTCGGTGAGGATGACGACAAGCTGGCCGAAGTCGTTGGTGTCGGAGGTGATGCGCGAGACGATGCGTCCCGAGGAGAACTGGTCGTAGAACGACAGGTCATGGTCGGCCGCGGCGCGGAAGGCGCGCCCGCGCAGGTCGAGCGCCACGTCGCCGACGGCGCGCACCGACAGGCTGCGCCGCGCCCAGTTGAGTCCCCAGGTGAGGACGCCCAGCGCCAGCATGGCGAAGCCGATCAGCCAGATGACGTTCAGCGCGGGCCGCTCTTCGAGCGCGTCCACGATGCGGCCCACGACGACGGGCGTGGCGGCATTCAGCGCGGAGAGCGCGACGACGAGGAGCGCCACGAGGCTGATGCGTCCGGCCTGTGATTTGAAATAGGACAGGATACGCCGCGCCAGCGCGCGGTCGGAGTATTGACGGTCGTATTTTTCGGGGTTGAGTCCGGCGAAGAAGCCCATGGGTTAATTCAGTGATCAGTGTTCAGTGGACAGTAATCAGTGAGCGGTAGCGCGGGTTAGGCGGTTCGGTAGTATCCCACGTCCACAGAGTAGACGCGGCCGCGCTTGATGACGTGTTTGACGAGGTTGGTCCCGTAGCGATAGCCGAGTTGACGGTAATCGTTGACGGAGAGGATCAGCATGTCCGCCTGTTTGCCGACTTCGATGGAGCCGATCTCGTGGGCGCGGCGGATGGCGTGCGCGGAGTTGATCGTCGTCGCGGCGATGGCTTGCGCGGGGGTCAACTTCATGGCGCGGCAGGCGAGCGCGATGACGAATTGCATGGATTCGTTCCAGGTGGTGCCGGGGTTGCAGTCGGTGGCGAGGGCCAGGATGGCGTCCGCTTCGATGAGTTTGCGCGCGGGCGTGTACTCGCATTCCGCCAGGCCGAACGGCGTGCAGGGAAGCGAGACCGCGACGGTGTCGGATTGACCGAGCGCGGCGATGTCGGCGTCGGAGGTTTTGACGAGGTGGTCGGCGGAGGCCGCGCCCAGTTCCACCGCCAGCGCCGCGCCGCCGAGGTTGTCGAACTCGTCGGCGTGGATCTTGAGCGGGAATCCCAGCGAGGCGGCGCGGGTCAGGATCTGACGCGACTGCTCGAGGGTGAAGGCCTTGTTCTCACAGAAGACGTCCACGAAGGGCAGGTCATGGCGCGGCGCGTGGATGCCCCACCATTCCTTTAACATCGGGAGCGTGGAGTTGACGATCTCGTCGGTGTAGCCCTGCGGGTCGTCCCGGTATTCGGGCGCGATGGCGTGCGCGCCGAGGAAGGTGATGGCGAGGTCGAGCGGGCCTTCGTCGTCGAGCGCGAGCAGGGCTTTGAGCAGGCGCAGTTCGCTGGCCGTGGTGAGGCCGTAACCCGTTTTCGCCTCGGCGGTCGTCGTCCCGTGCGCGAACATGCGGAGCAGGCGCGGACGCGTCTGGGCGATCAGCGCTTCGAGGCTGGCCGTGCGCGTCGCGCGGACGGTGGAGATGATCCCGCCGCCCGCGGCGAGGATGTCGAGATAGTTGGCGCCGGCCATCTTCATCTCGAACTCGTCGGCGCGGTCGCCCGCCCAGATGAGATGCGTGTGCGGGTCCACGAAGCCGGGCATCAGCACGCCGCGGCCGGCGTCGAGGCTGGGCTCGTCGGGATAGGCGGCGCGCAGTTCGTCGGTCTTGCCGACCGCGAGGATCTTCTCGTCGCGGATGACGACCGCGCCGTCCGCGATGACGCCGAGGTCGCCGAGGCGCTGTCCGCGCTGGGGACCGCCCGCGAGGGTGAGGAGTTGGGAGGAGGAGTGGATGAGCATGGGAGGGATACTTTGACTGAAAACGAGGGATCACGCGGAGACGAGCCGTGAGGCTTCGATTATACAAGACAAAACGGCCTCCGCGCTCCGGTTATTCAGCGATTTCATGTCGCAACTTTATATCGGGGCGGCATGTTGTAGACGAAAATCAAATTGACGCGGTCCGTTTTGACGGGCTCCCAATCCGGGAAATCCGAGCCGACCGCGACGACGCGCGTCCCGCTTCGCAGCTGACTTTCGAGCCGCGGCTGCAAACGACGGAGTTCGCGCGTCGTCGCGTAGACGAAGACGACGTCCGCCGCGCGCAGGTCGGCGCGGAGAAAATCCCCCCGCTTCACGCGGACCCGCGAGCGGACTCCGTTGCGAGCCGCGTTCGCGGCGCTGACGAGGCATTGCGCGGGTCCGATCTCGATCCCCGTCGCTTGGGCGCCAAACTCGCGCGCCGCGATGACGAGAGTCCGCCCGTCGCCGCAGCCGAGGTCGAAGAAAGCCTCGCCCGCTCGAAGGTCCGCGAGGCGCAGCGCCGCGCGGACGCGGTCGGGATTCGTCGGCACAGAGGGGAGTCCGTACAGCGCGGGGACCAGAATCCACAGCGCGGCGAAGGTCAGGAAGATCCCGGCGAGGAGATAAAAGACGGTCATGATAGAATCGTATCATATCCCGCCCGCGGCGCGGAGTGACGGAGGGACGATTTTGGCGTTACAGTTGACGCATTCTTTCGAGGAGACAAAACGGAGGCCGCGCAGCGGACACGGAAAATGATTTCAAACGGACAATCCCGCGCCGATATCCAGCCCGGCCAGGTCGTTTGGATCGTGTTGAAACAGGATCAGCGCACGGGCAAGTTGACCAAAGGCATCGTCAAGGATATTTTGACAAAATCGCCGACGCATCCGCACGGGATCAAAGTGCGGCTGGCGGACGGCCGCGTGGGACGCGTGAAGGAAGTCGCGGACGAATGAGCCGCGTCCGCTTCCCCGTCCGCGCGGCCGCGGCGGGACTGATTTTGGGTCTGCTGGCCTGTCAACCGGTCTTTGTCATCGGCTGGCAGGAATGGCTAATCATGATTTGCGCGGCGGCGCTGTTAGTGGGTCCCGTCGTGTTCAGGTTTTTGCGGATGCGCCCGCCGAGGAATGGGAAGAGGAAACGGGAGTGACGAAAAGCCAGGTTTGGGATAGGAATGTCGGCGCGTTTTATTTTCTGCCCGAGTTGAAGCGCACCAGTTTGTCCCAATCAATTCTGCCGTCTATGCAGAATACATCCATGAACTCTTGCGTGAAAAGATTTAAGTTCCGCGAATACTCTACCAGAAATTCTTTAGTCCGTTCCTTTGCCTGATAGTCGAGCGGCTCGATAATTTCCACAAATAGACGATCGCTGTCGGAAATAAATCTCCAAAATTCCTGGCCGCAAAGTTTCAGGTAGTCGCCTTTATCGGGCTTGTTATCCCGTCCGTAACAACAACCATTAATAGCCTGTATGTTGGCTTTGGTGTTGCTCGACCGGAGGATTCGTTTTGCTTGTCGGAAATTTTCCACCATGCGCTTGACCTGACCGCTGTTGCCCCAATTGGGACCAGATTTTACCGAGACGATATAAAGCGCGTCATCGCGCATGAACTCCAGGTCAATTCCTTCCGCAGACGATTTTCTACCGTTGAAAACCCTGCCGCAGACAAAAATGGCAAGTTTTTCAAGAAATTCGCCAAAGATGGTCTCTTCCTGCGACGATAAATGTGCGTCGAGAAGCAATTTGACCAGATCGTGGGCGTCGTTTATGTTTTTGGCTTTGAAGAGATAGGGGTTCTTCTTCTTCAAAACCTGAGCCAATTGTAATTTTCTGAGACTAGCCGCGCGCCTTTCGTGAAAATCCCCGATATTTTCCTCGATGAAAGCGACTACTTCACTTGGATTTAATTGGCGCATAATTTCCCTTTTCGTCCATCAAGGCTAATTGAGCGGGACGCATTTCCATCTGGGGTTTTACTTTGCTTTGAGCCAGATTGAAGTATTCAGGCAGAATATCAATGCCAATTGAATTTCGCTCCATCCGTTGAGCCACAGCCACAGTTGTGCCCGATCCCATGAACGGGTCTAAAACCCAGTCCCCTTTTTTTGTGAATAATTTAATGAACCATTCGGGCAAATCTTCAGGAAAAACCGCGCTGTGATTCCGATTCTTTGTTTCGGTCGCCAAATGTAACACATTCGAAGGATAGGCTTTTTCCCGCCCGATCCAATTCGCGATTCGTTTTCCAAAACCGCTGCCGGCGCGGGAAGGATCACGGATTTTATCGGTCTCGCTCAGGTTTTTCAGGCGACGTTCCGCCCAATCGCCCATTGGAACCATAACCTCTTCCTGATACATGTGAAATTGGCGGGCTTTATTGAATTGCAACAGTCTTTCCCACGAGTCGCGGAAGCGATTGGGCCATTTACCCGGATAGGAGTTCTTTTTGTGCCAGATGAACTCCTCCGTCCAAAGCCAGCCCTGTTTGCGCATTTCCAGGATTAACTCAATGACGTAAATATGCCGTTCGCCATTGACGACTTTTTCTTTTATATTAAGAACAAAAGAGCCGCTGGGTCTCAAGACGCGAAGCAATTCGGCGGAAATAGGCAGAAACCATTCCACATACTTATCGGGATTGACGCCGCCATATGTGCTTTTTCTGCTGTCCGCATAAGGAGGCGATGTGAAGATTAGATCTATGGAATTGCTGGCAATCCCTTTAAGTTCTTGACGGCAATCGCCGAGCAACAAACGCGTCTCGATCTGTTTCATGCTTGAAATTATACCCGTCTTCCTACCGCCAACAGCGCGGCTGTTTGTACGGCCGCGCTGTTGACAGGACTGTCTCGTATTCAATTTCTGATTTCGATATCGCGCTTTACTGCACCGTGATCCGCGTATAGACGGGATACTGATTCCCGTCCAGATCTTCCACGATGAAGCCGATGACGTAATCGCCCGCGGCGGCGTAGAGTTGCACCCAGGTGAAGGGTTTGTCGCCGAAGGTGAGCGTGCGCGACTGCTCCTTCGCCGTCCCGGTGACGTGACCGTTCGAGTCCACGTCCAGCCAGGTTTCGTAGATGGTGAACGTGTCGCCTTTGGCGGGGGTGATCTCGCGCGGCGCGCCGGTGTCGTCCTGCCCGTTGAAGCCGAAGACCGAGACCAGTTTCCCGTCCTGGAAGCGCAGTTGGGCGTATTGCGATTCGCCGCTGTCCGCGAAGGCGTAGAGTCCCTCGACGGTGTAGACCGCGTCGGCCGCGTCCGCGCCGTAGGAATCGGGCTTGAAGAGCGCCACCGTGTTCTGCGTCCCGTCGCTGATGCCGAAGACGATGGGCTCCCAGGTGTAGTTCAGCGTGAAGCCGTTGTCGTCCCATACGGGATAGTAGACGCCGCTCACCTGTTTCGTGTCGGGGCTTTCGAGGTAGTCGGTGTCGGTGACGTTGAGCGAGTTGGCGTTCGCGTCGTAGTAGCCGACGAAGAGATAGACATAGCCGATGTTCGCGCCGCTGATGTCCGCGCTCATTTTTACGGACTGGTCGGTGGCGACCGAGTCGGTGGAGGCGCGCAGGTTCGAGACGGTGATATTTCCCAGCCCAGGGGCGCGCGTGCTGTACCCGCTCGAGGGGACGTAGGGAGAGGCGTCTGTCGAACTGAAGTCGCGGTCGAGGTAGTGATAGGCGAGGAAGTCGTCCCACAACGATTCGGACGCGAAGCGGCTGGCGATGCCGACGTAGGATTGAGGTCCCGCGAGAGGCGAACTGTAGAGGGTCGAGTTGGGGAAGTAGACGGCGAGTCCCATCGAACCTTTGCGCGCGTTCCCGTGCTTCTCGGCGACGACCGTCCTTTGCAGCGCGGAGATCAGCGCGTCCACCGATTGGCGCGTCCTGCTGTCGTTCGTGTTGTTCTGGACGAGGAGCGCGAAGTGACCGAGGTCAATATAGGAGGGCGGCACCTCGCGCCCGAAGATGCTGGTGTACGACTGGGCGTAACTGCGCGCCTGCGCCGCCAGGCGTTGGTCTTCATTTTTAAGTTGCAGGGCAAAGGCGTTGGCGCTGTCCATCAGGCCGCTGAAGGCGTTGAGGTCCACCGCGGTGAGGGTCACGTCGCGGCCGAGTTGCGAGGCGAGCTGGTCGGCGGAGGGAAGGGGAGCGTTGAAGAATCCGCCCATTGGCGAGCCGCCGCGCAAAAAGTCGGCGCGGGCCGCGGGGTCGAGGATGCGCTGGTCGTCGTTCACGTATCCCTGCACGATGGCCCGGCTCAAGTCCGCGCCGCTCATGTCGGGGTTCTGGACGAGTCTGCCGAGGAAGCTGGCGTACGCCCAACCGATGGCGGGTTCGACTTCTTCCGAAGCGACGGCGTAGTTGGCGTGCGGCTGGAGCGCGGCCATGACTTCGATCTGCGCCATGAGGCAGGCGTCCAGGCCGACGATCTCGAATTTGTTCACGCCGGTAACGCGCCGCGCCTCGCCGAGGGCCTGGTCCAGTTCGGAGAGATAGATGTTGCCTCCGAGCCGCGCGGAGAGCGGCGTGCTTTTGTCGCCCGGGCGATTTGGGTCGGCGTCGCTCCACCCGCCGGGCCAGCCCATGCCGTGGTCCGAGAGGATCAGCACATATTTGTCGGCGGGATAGTTCTGCGCAGCCCATTGCACAAAGTCCACGAGGGTCTGCCCCTGCGACATGTCCACTTCGCCGAGGTCCTGTACCATCCGCGAGCGGACGGCGGTCAGGTCGTTGTCCTGCGTGACGTAGTAGCGGCGCGCGCCCGTCCAGTTGCCGTCGCCCGCGTAGGCGCCGCGGAAGCGGTCCACCTGCGCGACGATGCTGACGTTCGGGCTGGAGCCGACGCGCTCGGCCTCGTTCAGGTCGAGGTAGATGTCCTGCTCCAAAACCTGGTCGTCGGCATCCTGGTAGAGCATGACCGTCCAGGTCTGTCCCGCCGAGCTGGCTGGCGCGGGAGGCGTAAAGTTGGATTGCGGCTGGACGGGCGCGACGGTTTGAAAACCGGAGTTGTCCTGCGGAATATTTCCATCGTCGGGACTGCCAAAGTCCAGCCCCTGACCGCCGCTGAGGAAGTAGTAGGCGATGAAGAGCAGGACGACGAGGACGGTTCCGCATCCGCCCAGCTGTTTGCCGCGCGTCGGGACTCCGCCTCCGCCGAAGACGGGACGCGGGGTTCCGCCGCCCGGACCGAATCCACCCGTGTCGCGGCGCGGCGCGTCCGCGCGTCCGACGGGGCCTTCTCCCTTGCGCCGACGTTCGGCGTCTATTTGACGTCTATTCATTGAGTCCTCCGAAAAAAAAAGATGCGAAAACAATGACCGCGCCGGTTTGCAGGTTGGAGGTCACTTCCTGCCAAAGTCGGCGGGATTTTCCCCCCACGCGTCGGTATCCCATTTCAACAAACGGATGGTTTTGAAGTCTTTCAGGGTTTCTTCGGCGCGCCCGATCAACTGGAACAGCATCGCGTTGGACGCGGAGCGCGGCAGGGCAGTGTTGCATTTGCGCGCCCGCACCCACGAGATGGCGGTGTGCGAATCCGAGTAGATCACCCAGTCCAGTTTGCGGCGCGCCAGCCATTCCAACCCGCGCACGATGGCGAGGAATTCGCCGATGTTGTTGACGCCGCCGGGGAAGGGTCCCGCGTGGAAGACCTCCTCGCCCGTCTCGGTGTTGACGCCGCGATATTCCAGCGGGCCGGGCGTCCCCGAGCAGGCCGCGTCCACGCTCAGGCTGGGGAGCATGGGCGGGTTTGGCACAAACAGCCACTGGCGCACCGGCTGGGTCCTGCCTTTGTAATCCTCGAATTTTCCCTTCAGCGCGATCTTCGCGGCGTCGTGGGTGTCGAAGGCTTTGAACTGCGCGCCTTCGAATCCCTTCACCTGCGCCTCGCACTCCTGCCAGGATGTGAAGATACCTCTGGTTCGTCCCTTCCAGACCACATAGAATTTCTGCTTCCGCATGTTTCTATTGTATCCCCAATTTGCCGACTTGTTGACCCGACTTGATTTGATATACTTGTCCCATTCCAGAAAAGGAGTCCTCCATGTCCACACCTCCCCGCTGGGATATGACCAACGTCTATCCCTCGCTTGAATCCAGACAATTCAAATCCGCCCTCAAGAAACTCAACGTCCTGCTGGACGAACTCGAGGTCTTCCTCGCGAAGAAAGTCAGCAGGGCTGGCGCCAAGACCGAGCCGCAGAAACTGGGCAAACTGCTCGGCGAATCCGTGGACCGCCTCAACGCGCTCTACGAACTCTCCGGCACGCTCGGCGCGTACATCTACGCCTTCGTCACCACCAACTCGCGCGACCAGGCCGCCATGCGCGCGCTCTCCGAGTTCGAGCAGGTGCAGGTGCGCCAGAGCATCCTCACCACGCAATTCCAGGCGTGGGTGGGCAAACTGGGCAAGTCCGCGCTCAACAAGGCGGTGAAACTTTCGCCTTCGGCCAAATCGCACGCCTTCATGCTCAAGGAAACCGCCGAACAGGCCAAATATCTGATGAGCGAATCTGAGGAAGCGCTCGCCGTCGAACTGACCCTGAGCGGCGGCAACGCCTTCAGCAAACTGCAAGGGACGGTCACCTCGCAACTCTCCGTAGACTTCGAGCTGGACGGTCAGACCCAGAAGATGCCCATGCCCGCGCTCATCAACCTGCGTTCGCATCCCGACGAATCCGTGCGGCGCCGCGCCTACGACGCGGAAAACGCCGCCTGGGAGTCGGTCAAAGAGACTTTGGCCGCGTGCCTCAACGGGGTCAAGGGCGAAGCGAACACGCTCAACAAACGCCGCGGCCGCGAAGACGCCCTCCATTCCGCCATCGACGCGGCGCGCATTGACCGTCCCACGCTCGAAGCCATGCTCAGCGCGATGCGGGATTCCTTCCCGACCTTCCGCCGCTACTTCAAAGACAAGGCGCGGCGGCTCGGCAAGGAGAAACTCGCCTGGTGGGACGTCTACGCGCCGATGGGCAAGACCGGCAAAGTCTACTCGTTCGAAGAAGCGCGCGACTTCATTCTCGAAAACTTCGGCAAGTTCGCGCCCGACCTGCGCGGCATGGCGAAGACCGCCTTCGAGAAGAACTGGATCGACGCCGAACAGCGCGACGGCAAACGCGGCGGCGCGTTCTGCATGGGCGTGCCGGGCGTCAAGGAAAGCCGCGTGCTCGCCAACTTCGACGGCTCGTTCGACCAGGTCAGCACGCTGGCGCACGAACTCGGCCACGCCTATCACAACTTCTGCGCCTACGAAGCGGGCAAGACCGAACTCCAGCAGCTCACGCCGATGACGCTCGCCGAAACCGCCTCCATCATGTGCGAGACCATTGTCACCGAAGCCGTCCTCGCGCAGACGACCGACCCGCAGGAGCAACTCGCCGTCCTCGAAGCGCAGCTCAACAACGCCTCGCAGGTGATCGTGGACATCTACTCGCGCTACCTGTTCGAGAAGGAAGTCTTCGAGCGCCGCGCCAAATCCGAACTTTCGGCGGACGACTTCAACGACATCATGGAACGCGCCCAGAAAGCCGCTTACGGCGACGGGCTCGACGAACGCTACCTGCAAAAATTCATGTGGACGTGGAAGCCGCACTACTACTCGTCCGGCCTCTCGTTCTACAACTTCCCCTACGCGTTCGGTCTCCTCTTCGGGACGGGGTTGTACGCCATCTATCAGCAGCGCGGCGCCGACTTCCTCCCCGACTACAAAAACCTGCTCGCCTCCACCGGCGAGGCCTCGGCCGCGGACCTGGCCGCCCGCTTCGGCATCGACATCCGCAAGAAGAAGTTCTGGGCCGACAGCATCGCCATCCTCTCGCGGCGCGTCGACCGCTACTGCGAACTTTAAGAGATTACCCCAGGCAGGGCGCGGATCCGCGCCCT
>DKTP01000118.1:251-829 GCA_002473085.1 Anaerolineales bacterium UBA7227 | reverse complement strand
GGCGCGGATCCGCGCCCTGCTTTTAAGCCGCGAATTTTATGAATGCGCGCGAATTGTCCATGATTTTACGTGGAATTCGCGCCATTCGCGGCGGACAAAGGGACGCCCAATTATCGTTAACGAGAGAGCGAGTTATGAAACGCAAAATTCTTGGATTATCGGTTTTCCTCGCGCTGGCGCTCGCCGCCTGTTCCCCCGCGCCCGCGCCCACGCCCGCCATGACCGTCATCGTCGAGCCGACCAGCCCGCCGCCGGGCGGCCTCCCGAAGAGCGAGGCCGAAGTCCCGCGCGTGACGGCGGAGGCGGCGAAAGCCGCGTTCGAGGCCGGCGCGGCCGTCATCGTGGACGTGCGCAGCGTGGACTCGTTCGTCGCGAAGCATATCGCCGGCGCGCTGTCCATCCCGCTGACGCGCATCGAGCAGAATCCGAAAAGCGTCTCACTCGACAAGGATCAGTGGATCATCACTTACTGCACCTGACTGAACGAACACACCAGCGCCCGTGCGGCGTTTCTCATGTTGCAGAACGGTTTTGCGCGCGTCACCCCCATCCTCGGCGGGTTCGAGGCGTGGATCGAA
>DKTP01000118.1:0-134 GCA_002473085.1 Anaerolineales bacterium UBA7227 | reverse complement strand
GAAGCGGGCTTCCCTGTCGAGCCATAGAACTGTAGAGCGAGATATTACCTCGCTCTACAAAAAAACGTTGCTAGTGGGGACTTACTTTGCTGCAAACACATTAGATGATTGCAGCAAAGTATCCATGAACGGGG
>DKTP01000172.1 GCA_002473085.1 Anaerolineales bacterium UBA7227 | reverse complement strand
ACCAACTCCAGCCGCCGTCATAATTCTGCTTCGAATAGATCCGCTGAAGCGCGACGCTCACTTGCCCGTCGAGTTTGGAATGGAGTTCGACGGAGGGCTGTCCCGCGAGTTCGAGGGCGCGCAGTCCCGCCACGTTCGGCAGGAAGCGGGAAACGGTCTGCTCCATGCCGAGATATTCGAAGTCTTCGAGGTAGTTCAAACCGCCGACCATGGAGGCCGCCAGGGAGGGCGAAAGTTCGACGTTGACGCTGGCGGATTTGTACGGGATCGTCGTCGGAAGCTGGACGGCCTCGGTGACGGAACCCGCCTCCCGCAGCGCGCCCGACGTCCCGACGGATTCGGTCACGTGGAAGGTATACACGGGGATGCCCTGTCCCTCCAGCGCGCCGAGGGCGGGTTTGGCCGCGTCCGAATATTGCCCGCCCTTCGCGCGGACGGTCAGGTCGACGCGCGCCGCGTCGCCGTTCACCTTCACGTCCCACGTGACGTATTTCTGCTGTCCCGCGGGGACGGCGACGCTTTGCGCGGCCTCCGATTGGATTTCGACGCCCTGCGCCTCGAGCGTGACTTCGACTTCGAGCGGTTCCTTCGTGTTGTTATGCACGCTCGCGCCGACGCGGGCCGAGTCGTTCACGATGAAGAAGCGCGGCGCCTGCACGTTGACGAGCAGCGGCTTGCTGCTGACGATCTCGTTCACCGCCTCGCCGACCATCGAATCCGCGGTGACGGCGCGCGCTTTCATCTGCCAGACGGTCAGGTTTTCGGGCAGCGTCACCGTGACGGTGGCCTTGCCGTTCTTGTCCGTCTGCACCTGCGCTTCGTAGAAGGCGGTGTCGCGGAAGTCCTGGCGGACGGTCATCACGCCCAGGTCGCCTTCGCCTTTTCCGCCGCCGCCGCTCCCCATGCCCTCGCCAGTGGCGATCGAGGCGCGGTAGTTGGCGTTGAAATCGTCCGCGCTGAGGACGATGCCCAACGCGGTAGAGACGCTGAGTCCGCGCTCGGGATAGAACGCCTCCAGGATCGGGGCCGAGTTGGACGGCGCCAGCGCCAGCACGGCTTTATCCACCAGCGCCAGCGAGACTTCGGCTTGCGCGGGTTTCCCGGCGTAATCCTTGACGGTGACGGTGTAGGTCACCTTGTCGCCCGGGCCGGCGGATGTCTTATCGGGCTGGATGTCCACGTCCAGCGTCTGCTGGTTGAGATCCACATCCAGCCGCGTCATGCCGACTTTGAAGTCGGGGGCGGATTTCGCGTCCGCGCCTTTGACGACCACCACCGAGACGTACTCGACGGGGGCCATGTCTTTGGTGATCGGCAATTCGTAGACCGTGCTGTTGCCGCTGAGTTTGATGACTTCCTGTTTGTAAATGTGTCCGCGCTCCAGCGTCACCAGCGCGTAATGCTCGCCTTCGAACGGCTGGGCGATGAGCAGTTTCGCCGTGTCGCCGACGGAGTAGGAGCCTTTGTCCGCGACGAGTTTGAAACTGCGGTCGTTCGTCTGCTGCCACGGGATGTATTCCCTGCCCGCGACCCAGATGAACTGCGACGACTGCTGCTGGTTGCCTTTCTTATCCGTCACGTGGACGATGGCTTTGTACACGCCGCCCGTCGCGGGCGTGAACGAGACCCGCGCCGCGCCGTCCTTGTCTGTCGTGGCTTTCAAATCTTTTTCGACGGGGATGTCTTCGACCGTCGTCACCCAGCGGAGGGTCCCCTGCTCGTCCTTTTGCTGGACGCTGTTCCACTCGCGGCGGACGATGTCCACGCTCACTTCCTGACCCGCGACGGGCTTCGACTCCCAGTCCAGGACGACCAGGTCGAACACGGACGGGAGATTCTCGATCCCGACGTAACTCTGCGCGCGGATCCCCGCGTAGACCAGGCTGGGGTGCACGTGGACGCTGGCCTGCCCGCTGACGAGGTTGCCTGACACATCCGTCACGTTTGCAGAGAAGGTCACGTCGCTGCCGTTGGGATATTTGCCGAGCGCGGAGGTCTCCGTCAGTTCGAGATGACCGTTCGCGTCGAGCGTGGACTTGCCCTCCTTCAACAGCGTCGTCGGCGGGACGGGATTCGCCTCGTAGGAGTCGTAGTCGTAATCGGAGAAGGAGAAGGTCGAATAGAGGGGAATCGGGACGAAGTCCGCGGAGGAGGCGGAGAGGAACCAGTCCACGTCCGCGCCGCCGACGAATCCGCCCGAATAGTAGGACGCGTCCAAAGTCACCGTGTAGGCGTCGCCCGCGAGGATGTCGGTCGCGTTGGAGGCCGCCTTCACCTGAAATTCGGGTTTGCGGTATTCAGCCACGCGGAAGGAACTGTAGGCGAAGGGACTCTCGTCGCTCTTTGCAAATCGGACGCTGATGTAGTACGAACCGAGGGAGACGTCTTTGCCGAGATGGAAGGCCTCCGCGAACGTGCCCATGTCATTGAGGGAAAGTTCTTTCTCGTAGACGACCTCGCCTTCGAAGTCAATCGTGACGTAAACCGATTTGCGTTCCATCAAACTGTAGTGCAGGTCGTCGTTCTGGCGGACGATGCCTTTGATGAACACGTCCTGCCCGGGGCGGTAGATGGGGCGCTCGGTATAGACGTAGGCAAAGGGCTGGTTGGGTGGAGTCCAGTAATTTTCGTAGATTCCGAAATTGCCGGGCGAAATGCCGCTCCCCCAGGACTGCGCGGCAAACGCCAGGCGGGACTTGTCCTCGGTGCGCGCGTAATACGGCTCGGACAGGTCGGCGGCGTAGGCCAGCCCGTCCTTGTCGGTGGTCGCCTTGCCGAGCTGCTTCCCGTCCATGTTGTAAAAGACGATGCCCACGTTCTTGACGGGCGCGCCCGTGTCGAGGTCCGTCAGCCAGACGAGCGATTCGCTGTCGGTGGTCTTGAACGTCATGTTGTCGGTGGCGACGACGACCGCCGCGCCTTGCAGGAAATTGCCGTCGTAATCGAAAGGTTCGGCCTTCACGCCGATAAAGTAGTAGCCGGGCGCGAGGGGTTTGCCGCTGGCGTCTTCCAGTTTAAATTCGGCCTGACGCGAGTCGTTTTGCGGCACGTCCAGGTCGGGCTTCCAGGTCTTAATGGGATCGCCCTGCGGCTTGAAGTTGCCGGGGTCAATGCTTCCGCGCTGGAAGGCGATGAAGTTTTCGGGCGCAATCGAATAGATGGAAAGTTCCGCCGAGGCGAGGTTGGTGTATTCGAAAAAGAAACCCCGGTCGCCGCCCACGCGATAGACCAGCGTCTGCGGGATGACAAGATAGGCGCTTGGATATCTTGCGCTCGTCTTGAAGTCCCACGAAAATTCCGCGCCAATAGCATTGCCGTATAGGTCCGCCGCGCCGGGCGACACGCGCACCACGTAATCAGTGGACGGTTCCAGCCCGACGAGGTTCAACGACCAGTCGTATTCGTTATAGTACATCCGCACGTCGGCCTTTGGCTTGGGCGTAATGACGACGCGGTCTTTGAGCGTGTCGAAGTCCATCGGCGAACTGAACTTGATCGAGAACCACGGGTCAAAGTAATCCTGCGTGGAATTCGGCGCGGGCGTCACTTTTTCGACGCGCGGCAGTCCCAGTGTTGAGAAGCGGAACGCGAGGCCGTCCGCCAGCGGGCTGCCGTCCTGCGCGAGCGCCGTCTGCGCCAGGCCGAGTTCGTAATAACCAGAAAGGCGGTACAAGCCGACGGGCGCGATCGTCAACGCGGTGGAATCTTCGTTCCATTTCAGGGTGACTGGGAAGGCCTTGCCCGTGTCGCGTTCCTTCAACGTCAAAGCCGCGCCGGTGGATTTCTCGTCCATCGGCTGCCGGAACGTGATCATGAACGCCTGGTCGAGCAGGACGTTCTCGATGTCCATCTCCGGGTTGGTCTCGCCGTTGACGAGCGAGAGCGTGTCGACGCGCGGGGCCCGGGTGACGAACTTCCAGACGTAGGACTCGCCGAGCGACATCCCAAGCGCGTCCTTCAACCCCGCGTCCACGCTGACCATATAACTGACGCCGCTGCCGAGGAGTTTCTCCGGCTGGAAAACGTACACCGACGAGCTGACCCACTCGCCCGTCCCCTTGACCTCGGGCTGGATGGTGAGCGGCTGGGGAAGTTGCGACTGCTCCTCGGCGACCGTCATCGGGACGATGGGACGGTTGAAGATGACCGTGATGGTGGAGGCGAGGTCCACGTCCTCGGCGTCGGGCGCGGGAAAGACCTGTCCGACTTCGAGGGATTCGACCGTCTGGAATTCGGCGCGGAGCGTCTCGGTCAACGCGGCGCCGTCGGCGTCTTTCGCGGACGTCGAAACGGCCGCGACGTACTTCGAAGCGGGATCCAGCGTCTCGGCCGGGGTGAAGCGGAGGGTGCGCGCGTCGGGCCAGGAGACCGTCCCCGCGACCTTGTTCCCGTCCGCGTCGGTCAGGGTGAAAGCGGATCCGGTCGAGGCGGGATCCATGGGGCGGTCGAAGACCAGGTCCATGGGCGCGTCGAGCGCGAGACGTTCCTCCACAGCGGGAGTTTGTCCCGCCAGTTGAGGCGCCCGGCTGACCGTCGGGACGACCGGCGGCTGAAGCGTGGGCGCGGCTTTCCCGCAGGAGGTCAGGACGAAGACAACGAGGAGGAGAGAAGCGATGATTTTTTTCATAGCGCACCTTTGCGGTCAGTATGCATTATTCTGGAACCAAAGTCAAGTTTCGGGTCTGGGCGATACGATGTATCAACGAGGCAGGAGAAGAAAGAGTTCCAATCCAGCCGCCGGTTCTAAAATCGAGACCCGTTCGCGAAGAACGGGTCTGCTGAAATCGTTGGGAACTTGTCCTACTTGCCCGCTTCGGGAAGGGCGGCGCGCTTTTCGCGGCGCGCTTTCCACCATTCCACGCCGATCGGCACGAGCGAGACGAGGATGATGGCAACGATGACGAGTTCGAAATTGCGCTTCACAAAGGGGATGTTGCCAAAGACGTAGCCCAGAAAGGTGAAGATCGCCACCCAGACGATGCCGCCGATGACGTTCCAGCGGAAGAAGAAGCCGTAGGACATGCGTCCGATGCCGGCGACGAAGGGGGCGAAGGTGCGGACGATGGGGACGAAGCGGGCGAGGAAGATGGTCTTGCCGCCGTGTTTTTCAAAGAAGGCGTGGGTCTTATCGAGGTATTCGCGTTTGATCCACTTGATGTTGTAGGCGCGGTCGCCGAGGTAATGGCCGATCCAATAGTTGACAGAGTCGCCCAGCACGGCTGCGGTTGCCAGCAGGAAGAACAGCAGCCAGACGTTGAGCGAGCCGAGCGCGGCGAAGGTGCCAGCCGCGAAGATGAGCGAATCGCCGGGCAGGAAGGGGGTGACGACGAAGCCGGTCTCCATGAAGATGACGGCGAAGAGGATGGCGTACGTCCACACGCCGTAATCGGCGATGATCTGCGCGAGGTATACGTCGAGGTGGAGGAAGAAGTCAATCAGGAGTTTGATGGTATCCATGTTTCTCTCTTTTTTTGATTTGGCGGGCGGATTATACCCAGTTTTCGGGAAAGTGTCGGCCGCGCGCAAACCAAGCGGTTAATAAACTGGCGGCGTCAATATAAAGTATCCATGAACAGGGGTTCGCCCCGAATGGTGAAAATTTGGAATCCAGAAGTTCTACTTCGGGAAAACCGCAAGTAGAATTTGCGGAATCCTTTTTATTCATAGCCTTTGGCGTCTCCCAAACGTGAAAACCGCCTACGCAGCTTCTTTAACCAACCCGCCTTCCAGGGAGATCACCTCGCGGCCGTCGTCGTAGGAAATCAACTCCGCGTAGCGGCCCCAATCCACCGCCACGTCGATCTGTTTTTCGGCGTCGGCCGGAGGGAAGTCCAATTCCAGCGCGGTCTGGATCACATCCCATTGAAGTTCGTGTTTGTCCGCTTTGGTCAGAATGCTCAACAGCCAGTGGAAGAGCGGCAGGCGACGGATGCGCATGGCGAATATCTCCTTGCGCGCCAGGATCGAAGCGTCGGCAAAGGTCTGTCCAAGCGGGGTCAGTTGAATATCGCCCCTGTCCACGATGGCGAATCCGAGCAGTTCCACGGCTTCGGTGAGCAGGAGCAGGTGATCCGAATCCACTTTCAGTTCGGAGACGAACTGATAAATGTCGGCGCGGTTGCCGGGTTTCTCAGCGAGAGTCTCCAGCAGCCCGGCGATATTGGCCACCGGCACGTCGGGCAGGGAGCGCGTCCGCCCGGGCTCGCCCGGCGCGCTTCCAAGTTCAAGCGTTTCGGGCTGGGTCTGCCCGGCCAGGGTGGCGTAGACCAGGTCCACTTTGCCGAGGAACTCCGGCGATTTTCGCCGGCGGGGATACGGCAGGTCCACGGCGATGTCCGCGACGATGCGGCCCGGTTCCTTCTCCATGACGACGACGCGGTCGGCGAGCATGACCGCTTCTTCGATGTTGTGCGTCACCATCAGGATGGCTTTGGTGGGAATCTGCCCGGTCGTCCACAGTTCGAGCAATTCGCCGCGCAGGGCTTCGGCGGAAAGGACGTCCAGCGCGGAAAACGGCTCGTCGAGGCAGAGCAGCTCCGGCTCGACGGCCATGGCGCGCGCAAACCCGACCTTCTGGCGCATCCCGCCCGAAAGTTCACGCGGGTAGGCGTTCTCGAACCCGTCCAGCCCCACTTTGTCGAGCAGGGCGACGGCGCGCTGGGAACGTTCCCCCGCGGGCAGGCCGCGCGCTTTGAGAGCCACTTCCACGTTTGCCTGAACGGTCAGCCACGGGAAGAGGGCGAAGGTTTGGAAGACAATCGTGGCGTGCGGATTAACTCCGCTGACCA
The DNA here is from genome assembly GCA_002473085.1 of Anaerolineales bacterium UBA7227. Classification (GTDB taxonomy): domain Bacteria; phylum Chloroflexota; class Anaerolineae; order Anaerolineales; family Villigracilaceae; genus Denitrolinea; species Denitrolinea symbiosum. The sequence continues at coordinate 10,082 of DKTP01000172.1, read as the reverse complement.
CGTTGTCGCGATAGAGGACAACGCCGGAGGAGGGTTTGTTCAACCCGGTAATGATGCGCAGCAATGTGCTTTTGCCGCATCCCGATGGGCCAACCAGGGCTACAAATTCGCCCTCGTGGATTGACAATTGGATATTCTGCACGGCTACGAAGCGCCGTTCGCCGCTGCCGTACATTTGGTTGACGCCGCGCACGTCCAACAGGGGTGAAACGCTCATTTGCTACTCCATTCGGAAGCGCTCTTCCGCGACGCGGTAGAGCCGCCTCCAAAGCAGGCGGTTGATTAGCGCCACAGCCAGGATCATGGTCAGGGTGGAAGCCAGGAGAAGCGGATAATCGCCGTTGTGGGTGGCGGACGCGATGATCGCGCCGATCCCGCTGACCTGCATGGTCTTCCCGCCGAACTGAATGTATTCGGCCACGATACTGGCGTTCCACGCGCCGCCGCTGGCTGTGATCGCGCCGGTGATGATGAACGGGAAGAGCGAGGGAAGGATCATGGTCTTCCAGCGCTCCCAGCCTTTTATTCCCAGCAGGGCTGTGGTGTATTTTAAGTCCTGTGGGATGGCCGCGGCCCCGGCGATGATGTTGAACAGCAGGTACCATTGCGTGCCCATCAGCATCAGCAGCACGGCCGCCAGATTCAGGCCGCCCGCCAGGGCGGCAAGCGCCGCCACAAGGACGGGAAAGAGCGCGGTGGCGGGCAGCGAGGCGACCACTTGAACGATCGGTTGCAGCCAGGCCGCCGTGCGCGGGTTCGAGCCGATGGCGTAGCCGACGGGGATGGTCCATGCCAGCGCGATGACAAGCGAGATCAGTACGCGCGCCGTCGTCGCGAGAAGCCCCCAGGCGATGTCCATCCACGCGCTGGCGGGCAGGGTCGCCATCCACGCGAAGGCCCGGTAGCCGCCAAAGAGGAGGAGTCCCGCGCCGAGCAGCATGAAGATGGAAAGGCCGGCCCCCTTGCGCTGGCTTTGCGCGGCCGGCTCGTCCGCCGCAGGATAACGTTGAATCAGCCAGCCGTCGAAGCGCTCGACGAGCGGAGAGGCAATCCGCCTTTGAAACCAGCCCACCAGCGAGGCGTTCCGCAACAAGTCGTAAAACCAGGATGTGGGAGGGTTGTCGCTTTCGACCATTTCGAGTTTGAAGCGGTCTGCCCATGCCAGCAGCGGCCGCCAGATCCACTGGTCCATGACGATGATGACGAGGACGAGAGTCCCCAACCCCCAGCCGATGGCCGGCAAATTGTCCTGATAGGCCGCCGTCTGCAGGTAGGCTCCCAACCCGGGCAAGCGGAACGATTCCTGTCCAACAGTGAAAATTTCGGCAGCCATCAAAAAGAACCATCCGCCCGCCCAGGACATCATGCTGTTCCAGATCAGGGGAATGGCGCCGAAAGGCAGTTCCATTGTTTTGAAGCGCATCCACGGGGTGAGGCGGAAAATAGCGCTGGCTTCCCTCAACTCTTTTGGAATCGTAGTGAGGGATTGATACCACGCGAAGGTCATGTTCCACGCCTGCGAGGTGAAGATCAGCACGACGGAGGTCAGTTCCGCCGCGAACCGCTGGGGCATGACCGCGCTCAGGCTGATCAACACGACGGGCAGGAATGAAAGGATGGGTACCGATTGCAGCACGTCCAGAAGCGGCATCAACACTTTTTCCGCCTGCCGGTCGTAGGCCGCCATGCGCCCGTACACCAGCGTAAAAGCCAGGGAAAGCAGGTACGCGATCAGCATACGACCCATCGAATACAGGGTGTAGACCGGCAGCGCGCCCGGCGAAAGCGAGATCTGTCCGGTCTCCGCCGACCCTGTAAAGAAGCGGTTCGCCAGAGTCAGCCCGCCATAAAACGCCACCGCGAGGCTGAGCAGCACAACCCCGTCCGCGAGGGTCGCCCGTCTTTGGGCGGGGACGTTGACCTGGAATAATTCTTTTAGATCGCTCATGGACTTTGATTATCTCAACCTCGAGACGATCAGCGATTTCCGCCGCCATCGTCCGTCTGCGGCGGCAGGTGGAGCAACCAGTCCGTCAACGCGAGGAAGGCCAGCGCGCCGACGAGTTCCATTCCGAGATTGAACGGGCCGACCACGAAGAACTCCCAGCCGCGCCAAAGCCCGAACAAATGACCGGCCGCGAATCCCAGCGCGGACATGAAGAGGTACGCCAGCAGGCGCGACCAATCCCCGCCGCGGATGAGGTGGTAGAGCGCGCCGAGGCCGAGGGCGATCAGGAGAGCAAAGAGGAGGGATGGGATGGGCATTGGTGGTCAGTGTTCAGTGATCAGTGTTCGGTGTTCAGTGTTCAGTCGACGCAGGCGTGGATTACGCGGAGACGAGAGATTTCACGGGTTCAAAAAATCCGTGAGATCTATCAAATCGGCGCAATCCGTGTACGAAAGAACTACGGCTTGAGGCGCTTTGCGAAGAAGTCAACGATGGCGTTGTAGCAGATCACGCGGTTTTCGTATTTCAGCACGTCGTGGCCTTCGTCTTCAAAGAGCAGGAGTTCGATGTCCTTGCCCTGCGCTTTAAGTTGCTTCACCAGGTCTTCCGACTCGGCCGCGACGACGCGCGGGTCGTTGCGGCCCTGAATGACGAGCATCGGACATTTCATCTTCGGCAGATGGGTCTTCGGGGAACGCTCGACGAGGAATTTTTTCTCCTCTGGATTTTCGGGATCGCCCAGCGCGATCTTGAAATACGGTTTCCACGTCTGCGGGATGCGGTCAAGGAAGGTCAACAGGTCGTAGGGACCGAACATATCGCAGGCGGCTTTCCATAGGTTGGTATGCATGGCGGCCTGCATGAGGGTCATGTATCCGCCGTAGGAACGTCCCACCACAGCGGCGCGCTTCACGTCGAGACGCTTATCTTTGGGCAGGACCTTCGTCATCGCGTGGACGTGGTCGAGCCTGTCCTTGCCGCCCCAGTCGCGGTCCACGTGTTTGACGTAGGAAAGACCGTAGCCGGTCGAGCCGCGCACGTTCGGGACGAAGACCGCGAACCCGCGCAGGGTCAGGAATTGGATCAACGGCATCGAGAACCAGGCGAAGTCGGGACGCTCCTGTCCCTGCGGCCCGCCGTGGATGTAATAGACGAGGGGGCGCGGTCCCTTAAATCCCAGGGATTTCGCGGGCAGGTAGAGACGCGCCGAAACGCGCAGCCCGTCGAAGGAGACAAAGGACGCGTCTTCACCCGCCGAAAGATTCTGCGCGGGAATCCCCAGCACCTTCTCGCTGGTGTGCTGGACGTACTGGTTGCGAAGCCGATCTTCGATGGTGTAAATCTGCGTCGGCGAGGTGGCCGTGGAGAAGGACAGCGCGAAGAGATCTTCTTCCTTGTTATAGTCAATGTGTTCGAGCGTCCCGCCGTCGAGCGGCGCGGCCCCCACCAGTTCATGCCTGACCGTCATGGTCAGGCGCGCTTCGCTGAAGGTCGTTTCGTAGACCCAGGAACATCCGTCAATGTTGTACTCAATAAGGTAGCGATTCCCGACGAGGTGGGCGATACCATTCATCTCGCCGACGCCCGTATGAATCAAGCCTTTCATTTTGACGGGCTGAATTACGCCAGGTTTTTTCAAATCAATGTAGCCGAGGGCGAAAGCATCGTCGAACACGGCAGAGACGACAACGACGCCCTTCTCGCTAGGAGAAAACGCGCCGCCGATCAGCCCGTTCAGCGGGACCTTTTCGCCCGCGGCGCGTTCTTCGATGGGCTTGCCATAGAGAACGGTCTTTTTGCCGTCCCGCCAGAGGAACATGACGTTATCCCCCGTCTCGTAGCCCGATCCTAGAATCAATTTTCTGTGGTCGGCCGAATGGGCTTCGACGCCCAAACCAAATTCGCTCTCGGCGATCTTGGTCAGTTTGCCCGTCTTCAAATTGGCGCGATAGGTCTCCTCCATCGGTTTGTCGCGTCGCTCCGCCAGAAAATAGACGATGCTCTTCTCTTTGTCGCACGCGCCCAAATGGACGCGGTAACTGGCGAAGAAATTGTCGAAGGCGGGTTCGGGGAATCCGCCACCGATCGGGATGAGCATGGGCTGGTAGTTCTCGTCGCCGTCCCTGTCAATCATTACCAGAATTTTATCGAGGTCGGGAAAGACGTAAAACGAACGTCCGCCGATCAGGTGCGGATTTTGCAACGCGATCTGCGGCGGCAGCAACGGCTCAGGGACGCTTCCGCCGTAATACATGCCGTACAGGCTCAAGTGCCCAGAGAGGTTGCTGAGAAAATATATCCGTCCCCTTTCATACTGCGGGACGACAAAAAGACGAGCGGACATGAACGATTCGACGCGCGGGGTCATGGGAGCCTCCATTTGAAAGTAGGGTTATCTTATCACTACACGGGGAGATTGGAGATTGGAGATTAGAGATTGTGATTCCAACCGCGTAATGTATGGCGCAACTTGGCTGTAATCCATAAAGGTCTGTTGCCAAATGATGGGGCGCGTTATTCTGGCTGCGTAGCGCATATTGCGAAATTTGGCCATAATCCATGAAAGTATTTTGCAAGGTAGAGTCGTCTGTTATTCTGGCTACACGCAGCGACTATACGATGATTCCGCCGCCGAGGACTTCCTCCCCGATGTAGAAGACCGCGGCCTGACCCGCTGTCACATCCCGCGCGGGCGCGTCGAACTTGACGTGGACGCGGTTTCCGTCTTCGGGCGCGACCTCCGCAGGGACGGCGCGCGCCGTGTAGCGGATCTTGACCAGCGCGCGAAATGGCGCGGACGGCGCAGTCCCGCTCACCCAGTTGACGTCGCGGGCGGTGAGACTGGCGAATCCGAGTGCATCTGCCGTGCCGATTACCAGCGTATTGCGTGCTGCGTGTTTCGTAATGACAAAAAGCGGAACAGGCGAAGCGAGGCCGAGTCCCTTGCGCTGGCCGATGGTGTAGTTGGCGAGTCCCGTGTGTTGACCGATGATCCGTCCGTCGGTTGTTTCGATGCTGCCCGGCTGGTTGATTTCGGGCGCGTTCCGCGCGAGGAAATCGCGGTAGTCTTCGCCCGCGAGGAAACACAGGTCCTGGCTGTCCGCGCGGGAAGCGGTGGGCAGGCCAAACGTTTCGGCGATCCTGCGGATTTCGGCTTTGGGATAGTCGCCCACCGGGAACAAGGCGCGCTGCAACTTCTCCTGCGTCAACACGTGCAGGATGTACGACTGATCTTTCGATTCGTCCACCGCCCGCAGCAATTTTACCGTTCCGCTTTCGTCTTTCGTCGTCCGCGCGTAATGTCCCGTCGCCATGAAGTCCGCGCCGAGAGCCAGCGCGTGGTCGAGCAGGAACGTCCAGCGGATCTGCCGGTTGCAGAGCAGGCAGGGATTGGGCGTCTCGCCGCGCGCGTACCCGTCCAAAAAGTACTGGACGACCGTCTCGCGGAAGACGTTTTTCGCGTCCACCACGTAAAAGGGGATGTCCAGCTTTGCGGCGACGCGTCTCGCCTGCGCCATCGAATCGGGCGTGCAGCAGCGGTTGGAGTCTTCCTTCCCCGGCTCGGACCAGAGCCGAAGCATCATCCCGATGACGTCATAGCCCTGCTGTTTGAGCAGGGCCGCGGCGACGGAGGAGTCCACTCCGCCAGACATGGCGACGGCGATTTTGGGCATGGGAAGAGGTAGAGAAAAGAGAGTAGAGAATAGAGAACAGAGAGCAGAGAGTAGAGAGCGGTAATTGGTGATTGGTGATTCAGCGCAGGGCGCGGGATTTTTCGACGAGGGAGGGCAAGAGGTTGAGAAAGGAGTTGATTTGCTCAGGCGTGGAATCTTTGCCGAGGGTGATTCGCAGCGAGCCGAGCGCCCAATCGCGGGAGAGACCGAGGGCGGCAATGACTTCGCTCGGTTCGGGATTTCCCGTTTTGCAGGCCGAGCCGGAGGAGCAGGCGAAGCCCGCCGCGTCGAGCAGCTGCAAAAGCAGGTTGCCGTCCGCGTCTTTGAAGACGAAGGAGGCGTGATTCGGCAGGCGGTTTTCGGGATGACCCGTCAACTGCGCGTCGGGAATTTCTTCGAGGACGCGGCCGATGACCTGATCGCGCAGCGGCTGGACGTGGGCGACGCGTTCCTCGCGCTCTTCCGCGGCGAGACGAAGCGCCTCCGCAAAGCCGACGATGTACGGCACGTTCTGCGTCCCGGCGCGCAGGCCGAACTCCTGGCCGCCGCCCGTGGTGTGCGGGACGAGCCGCGTCCCTTTTTTGACGTACAGCGCGCCGACGCCTTTCGGTCCGTAGAATTTGTGACCGCCGAGCGAGAGCATGTCCACGCCGAGTCTGGTCACATCCACATCGAGATAGGCGGCGGCCTGCACCGCGTCGGTGTGGAAGAGAATGCCGCGCTCGCGGCAGATGGACGCGAGTTCGGCGACCGGGTTGATCGTCCCGATCTCGTTATTGGCGAGCATGACGGAAGCCAGCGCGGTCCCATCACAGACAGCGCGGCGCATCGTCTCTGGCGTGACCATACCATGCGCGTCCACGGGCAGCCACTCGACCTGAACGCCGTAATATTTCTCCAGTTGTTCGGCGGTCTTGCTGACGGCGTGATGCTCGGCGCGGGAGGTCAACAGCCAGGGGCGGTCATTTTGCAGGCCGAACATCATCGCGCCGCGGAAAGCCAGGTTATCGGATTCGGAGCCGCAGGAGGTGAAGATGATCTCGTCGGGGCGGCAGTGGAGGGCAGACGCGACCGTCTCACGGGCGGATTCGACCGCGGCTTCGGCGCGCTGTCCGAAGCGGTGGACCGAGGACGGGTTCCCGAACGAATCGGCGAAGTAGGGCGTCATCGCGTCGAGGACGCGCACATCCACGGGAGTCGTCGCGGCGTAGTCAAGATAGATCATGGAATGAATTATAGCAAGGAATGATAAAATATCATGAACAGGAGCAAATTGCCATGACCGACTTACTGACCTTTCTCAACAATGCAGAATTGGACGAGTTGACCAAAATTTCGGGCATCTCGCGCTCGCTGGCGGAAGACATCCTCGCGGCGCGCCCGTTCGAGACGGAGGAAGGCGTCTTGAAGACGCGCGGGATGGGAAGCGCGCTGCTCGAGCGCGCGCGGGAATACGCCGAGGCGCAGGCGGACGCGTCCGAAGACAAGGCGCTGGTCCAGGTCAAGGAAGAGGCGGCGCCAGAGAAGAAGTCTCCGCCGAAGGAGGAAGCCGCGCGGGAGGCGCGTCCGTCGTTCGGGTCGCGTCTGGGCGCGGCGCTACTCAGCGTCTTCCGCGGGCTGGTGCGATTGATCGCGGTCCTCATCATCATCGGCGCGCTCGCCGCGCTCGCGCTGTACGGCCTGCCGATTTTGCGGGACTACCTGCTCGCGCCCGCCGAACAAAACAGCGCCGAAATTTTCCTGCTGCGCGCGGACGTGAACGCGGCGCAAACGCAAGCAGCCGACCTGCAAGCGCAACTCGCCGAAGCGAACGGGCGCGTGGATACGCTGGAGCAGTCCGTCGAATCCTACAGCGCGTCGTTGACGAAACTGGAAACGGCCCAGGCCGATCTGGAAAAGACGACCGCCGAGGAGAACGCGGAACTCGCGGCGGAATTGAAGCGCGAACTCACGCTGACGCGTTCGGTCCAATATCTCCTGCGGGCGCGGCTGTACCTTTCACAGAGCAACTTTGGGCTGGCGCGCGACGACATCAGCGCGGCGCGCGGCCTTCTGGCGGGGATTCAGACGGACGAACCCGACTTCAAAACCGACGCGCTGACGCAGACCATCGCCCGTCTCGACCTGGCGCTCGGCAACCTGCCGGCCTTCCCCGTGATCGCGGCCGCGGACACGGACATCGCCTTGCAATTGTTGATGGACGACCTGCCCGAAGGCGTCGTCTTCCCGACCGAGACGCCCAGCCCCACAGAAACGCCGACGCCCGAGGCGACGGTCACTGGTACGCCGGAAGCCACGCCAACGCCGTAACGGGCAGAACTTAACGTTATTTTTCAAGGAGACTTCGCATGACATTTAAAATCACGTTCGGCACCGACGGATGGCGCGGCGTCATCGCCGAGGATTACACGTTCGACAATGTGCGCCGCTGCGCGCAGGGTTTCGCGTCCTATCTCTTGAAGCGCGGCAAGCAGGGACAGTGGATCGTGGTCGGACACGATAAGCGGTTCGGCAGCGAGAATTTCGCCGTCGCGGTCGCGGAAGTACTGGCGGGCAACGGTTTGAACGTCCATCTGACCGACGGCGCGACGCCGACCCCGGTCATCGCCTACGCGGTGGTGGACAAGAAAGCCGCGGGCGCGGTCAACATCACGGCGAGTCACAACCCCGCCACAGACAACGGCTTCAAGGTCCGCGACGAGACGGGCGGCGCGATCGACCCCGAAGGGTTGAAGGAGATCGAGGCCTCCATCCCCGATTCGATTGACCACGTAAAACGCAAAACATATGCGGATGCAAGCGCGGCAGGCGAGATCGTCAAATTCGACGCGGCCGCGCCGTACATCGAGCATCTGACGCGCGACGGTCTCATTGACCTGCAGCTCCTCAAAGACGCCGGGTTGACCGTGATGGTGGACCCGATGTGGGGCAACGGCGCGGGCTGGTTCCCGCGGCTGCTGGCGGGCGGAAAGACGAAGGTGATCGAAATCCACAACGTCCGCAACCCGATCTTCCCCGAGATGAAACGTCCCGAACCGATCCAGCCAAACATTGACGTCGGCCTGCAAGCCACGCTGGACAACAAAGCCGACGTGCTGCTCATCACCGACGGCGACGCGGACCGCTGCGGGATCGGCGACGAGAACGGACAGTTCATCAACCAATTGCGCGTCTACGCGCTGCTGGCGTATTACCTGCTCGAAGTGCGCGGCCTGCGCGGCGACATCGTCAAGACGCTCTCGACCACGAACATGCTCAACAAGTTGGGCGAGATCTACGGCGTCCCCGTCCACGAAACGGGCGTGGGATTCAAATACGTCGCGCCGAAGATGACCGAGACGAACGCGCTGATCGGCGGCGAAGAATCGGGCGGATACGCCTTCCGCGGCAACGTCCCCGAACGCGACGGCATCCTGGCGGGACTCTACATGCTCGACTTCATGGTGAAGACCGGCAAAAAGCCGACCGAGTTATTGAAAGACCTGTTCGCCAAAGTGGGCGGCGAATATTTCTACGACCGCGTAGACAGTCCCTTCACCGGCGATCACGAGACCCGCAAAAAGATGATCCTCGACGCGAATCCCCAGACCCTCGGCGGACTCAAAGTCACCGGGCTGGTGACGATAGACGGCTTCCAGTTCAAACTCGAAGACGGCGGCTGGATGCTCATCCGCTTCAGCGGGACGGAGCCGATCCTGCGCGTCTACTGCGAGACGCGGCACGCGGACAAAGTGCAGGCGATCCTGCAAGACGGCCTGAAGGTCGCGGGAATCAAGTGATCCATCTCTCGGCGTTTCGCAAAACGGACGAGACTCATTCTATGCTACAATAAGACCCAGTATGGAGCCCTCAATGATCGAAGTAGTGATAGACAGCGTACGCGTCAACCTGATGTCGCCGCATCGGCTGGTGGTTTTGCGCGAGGCGCAGGGCGAACGCTACCTGCCCATCTGGGTCGGTCCGTACGAGGCCGAGGCCATCACCATCGCGTTGCAGGAAGTGGAGATCAGCCGCCCGCTGACGCACGATCTCATCCGCAACATCCTCACGGCGTTCAACGCGCGCATTGCCCGAATCGAGATCGTCAGCCTGCGCGCCGATATTTTCTACGGCAACATCGTGGTCGAGCAGAACGGACGCGAGGTCAACATCGACTCGCGCCCCTCGGACGCCATCGCGTTGGCGGTGCGCGCCCACGTGCCGATCCTCGTCCACCCGCAGGTGATGGACGCGGGAGGCATCCTCCCTGAGAAGGACCTGCCCGAAGGCGCGCCCAGCCTCCCGCCTGCCGAGCGAGGCGTCCCGCCGCCCCCGGTGGACGAGTCCAGCGAACGTCTCGACGTATTCCGAAACTTCATAGATAAACTCGACTTTGGAAAACTGGACGACAAAGGAAAACCCGACGCTTCGCCCTCCGACCCGAAAACGTGATCCGTCCATGACAGATTATCTCCCCCCCG
>DKTP01000171.1:586-15099 GCA_002473085.1 Anaerolineales bacterium UBA7227 | reverse complement strand
AGGGTGTCCGTGCGGCGGGGTGTGGGTTTTGGCGGATTCAGTTCCCCCACTGGCAATTACTTTACGACAGCCTTCATCTTTTTCTCTGGCATGGCGGAAATTAATGCGCGCAAGGCTTTGTTCACCTCTTCGGATGTCGTGAAAACCTTTGCAACGTCGGGATCAACCATGACGATCAATGGTTCATTCTTCATCCGTGATGCAAAGCGGTTTGGCTTCGCCTTTTTATAGTCAAAGCGATACTCCCCAGCCATTTCCTGAACTTTATTGGTTTTGGTTTCGGGCATTTTCTTCATAGTCGTTTATCTCTATTCGAGTTGCGGGTCTCGCACTAATCAAGCGGACAACATCTTCCTGTCTCTCCACAAAACACACCAAGAGCATTCTCCGCAAAGTCGACATGCCGATGATGATTTCGCGATGTTCATCCTGGGAATGCTCCATGTCGTCAAAGATGTAAGCAAGTGGGTCTTTGAAAACTGTTACCGCCTCATCAAAACTAACGCCGTGTTTACGAAGATTGCTGGAGGCTTTTTGCGGATCCCAAGAGAATTTCATGGCTGGAGTATATCATTTTGTCGGGTGGCGCGTAAATGGAAATTGTTTCGGGATGGGGGAGGGTTGTCCATGCGGCGGGGTGTGGGTTGGTCAACGGACTCTGTCACCCCGCCAAAGAACAGTGGGGCAGGCGGACTCGCGAACGGGAACGGATGGAGGTCGCTTCGGGAAGGGGGAGGCTGTTCGTGCGGTAAGGTGGTGATGGGTCAACGAACTCTGTCACCCCGCCCAAAAACAGCGGGGCAGGCGGACTCGCGGACAGGGCGCGATTGAGACGTTCATGCGAGAGTACGAAGCTGAAGTCTGGGTCAGTGACTGCTGGAAAGCGCAATTGAACGCGCCAGCCAAGACGCCCCAGATTTGCCTGGCGCATCAAATCCGCAACCTGCAAGGGCTAATCGAAAAGCGGCCACGTTTACAATGGGCGCAAGACATGCAGGCGCTCTCCCGAAAGGCAATTCATTTGGGCAAGCGGCGAACGCAATTGACAAAAGAAGGATTTGCAAAGCAAGCGGTAATTCTGGAAAAACGCTTGAAACAACTCTTGCAACGAACCTTCCGCGGGTTGGGGGCCAATCTGCTCAAACGCTATCGCAAGCATCGGGATGCCTTATTGGTCTTCCTGCATCATGTAGATGTGCCTGCCCACAATAATGCCTGCGAACGCGCCTTGCGTCCGTCTGTCATTCATCGTAAAGTCATGGGGAGTTTCCGCTCCGATTGGGTAGCACAAGGCTATGCGGCTTTAGCAACCATCCTGAATACTGCCAAGCGACATGGACAAAGCACATTTCAAAAACTGGTCGCCTTGATGGGTCAGCCCGTCTTGCCGTTCATCGAAGCGTCAGCGTGACCTGTTACGATTTTTTAAGAAACAGCCTCTTGAAAAATTGAAATTTCCTGCTATGATTGATTATGATTGATTTTTGAGCGAGTATGAGCGATTTCACGCCCACCCCTGAACGCCAAAAACAGATCCATTCCCTGCTGGAGCGGCAGGGACGCCTCAGCGTGGCTGAGATCGTCGAGCAGTTTGAGATCAGCGAGGCGACGGCGCGGCGCGATTTGGAATCGCTCGCTTCGCAGGGCAAAGCCCAGCGCGTGCATGGCGGCGTCATCGCGGTGGAACAGGCTCCGCCCGAACTACCCATCCTTCAGCGCGAGGGCGAACAGACGGAAGAAAAATCCAGTATTGGGCGCGCGGCGGCGGATTTGATCGCGGACGGCGAGACCGTTTTCCTTGGCTCAGGCACGACCGTGCTTGAAGCGGCGAAACATTTACGCGAACGCAAAAATCTCACCGTCGTCACCAATTCCCTGCCCGTGTTAAACGCGCTGGCGGGCGTCAAAGACATTACGGTCGTTTCATTGGGCGGACAACTACGCGAGAGCGAACTTTCCTTCATCGGTCACATCACAGAACAAGCGCTGGCAGAACTGCGCGTGGATAAGGTCCTCATGGGCACGCGCGGCATCAGCCTGAAACACGGGCTGACCAACGATTACCTGCCAGAGACTCAAACCGACCGCGCCATCCTGAAGATCGGACGCCAACTCATCATCATCGCCGACCATTCGAAAGTGAACCGTGTTTCGACTGCGCTTCTTGCCCCATTGAAGGCTGTTCACACCTTCGTGACAGATTCGCGAGCCGACAAAAAATTCCTGCAAGCGCTGAAGAAACTCGGAATCGAAGTCATCATTGCATAACTGGAAAACCATGCTTCTCGAAAACTTTCGTCCGCAATCGAAACTGGTTACAAAGACCACGCTGGTTGACAAACCGAAATTCCCCGTCATTGACGCGCACAACCATCTCGGCGAACCGTTTGGCGGCGGCTGGGATGACAAACCGTTGACCGAACTGCTCGACCTGCTCGACGAAGCGGGCGTGACTCATTACGTTGACCTCGACGGCGGCTGGGGCGAGGATATTTTGCATCGGCATCTCGATCACTTTAAAGCGAAAGCGCCCGAGCGGTTTCAGATCTTCGGCGGCGTGGACTGGTCGAAGTGGGAAAGCATGGGCGATGGATTCGCTGAATGGGCCGCGAACAGGTTGAAGGTCCAGAAAGAAGCGGGCGCGCAGGGGCTCAAAATCTGGAAGCCGTTCGGGTTGCACGTCAAAGATGAAAAGGGGCGAGTGGTTGACGTGGACGATGCGCGCCTTATCCCGATTTGGGAAACGGCTGGCGAGTTGGGTTTGCCCGTGTTGATCCACGTCGCCGACCCTGTCGCGTTTTTCGACCCGATTGACGAAACGAACGAACGTTGGGAGGAGTTGGGGAATCACCCCGATTGGGCGTTTACCAGCCCGCCGTTCCCGTCGTTCATGCATATCATGAACAGTTTCAAAAATTTAGCGGCGCGTCATCGCAATACGATTTTTATCGGCGCGCATGTTGGGTGTTACGGCGAAAATCTCGGCTGGGTGGGGCAGATGCTCGACAATTGCCCGAACTATTACATTGATATTTCGGCGCGGCTGGGCGAGTTGGGAAGACAGCCCTACACCGCGCGGAAATTTTTCATCCAATATCAAGACCGCATCTTGTACGGCTCGGATATGAGTCCCAACCTTGACGCGTATCGTTTGAGTTATCGCCTGCTCGAAACGGATGATGAATATTTCAATTACAACGTCAGCGAAACGCCGAGGCAGGGACGATTCTATGCCTACGGTTTGTATCTGCCCGATGATGTGTTGAAGAAGATCTATCGTGAAAATGCGGTGAGGGTGTTGAAGATTGAGTGAGCAGTGATTAGTGATCAGTAATCAGTGAGCAGTGAACGACGCAACTATCAAACTAATCAACTATCGAACCATCAAACTACGCAACCATAAAACTATGCAACCATCAAACTACCACACTTACAACGAAATCAAATCGCAGACTGAAGCGTGGGCGCAGGCGCTGGAGGTAGTACGCGCGTCGGATACGCCGAAGGCTGGCGGATATGACCGTGTCATCTTTACTGGCTGTGGCTCCACGTACTACCTTTCGCTCGCGGCGGCGGCGTTGTACACCGAGTTGACGGGGCGCACGGCGCAAGCCGTTTCTGGCGGGGAGTTGTTGTTGAATCCGCAGACGGTAGTGCAAACTGGCGGTGTGCGGTACTTGCTGGTCGCCGTCAGCCGTTCGGGTACGACAACCGAAACGTTGAAAGCGGTCGAGAAATTCAAGAATGAAAAGCGCGGCGATGTGGTTGTGATTAGTAATTACAACGAAGCCCTTTCACAGATGGCGGACTTTAATTTTGTGATGGATAAGGGACAGGAACAGTCCGTCGCGCAGACGCGTTCGTTCGCTTCGATGTACGTGGCGGCGGCGGCGTTGGCGGCGAAGATGGCGGGCAGGGACGATTTGCTGGAGGCGATGGGGAAATTGCCAGAGATTGGTAATTCGGTGATTGGTAATTATGAATCGTATGCCAGATCAATTGGCGAGAATTTGGAGTTCGATAGATTTTATTTTCTCGGTTCAGGTATCCGCTATGGGCTTGCCTGCGAAGTGAATCTCAAAATGAAAGAGATGACTCTCACGCACAGCGAACCGTTCCACTTTTTGGAATTCCGTCACGGACCGATGAGCATGGTCGGCAAGTCAACCGTCGTTTGCGGTCTGGTGTCCGCGGCGAATCGCCCGCACGAGGCGAAGGCGCTCGAAGAGATGAAAGCGCTTGGGGGAACTGTATCAGCCGTCGGTGAGAAAGAAGCGGATGTCTGTTTTGAGTCCAATATCCCAGAGGAGGTACGCGGCGTCCTATATCTTCCCGTCCTGCAATTGATGTCGTTCTATCGTTCGTTGGCAAAAGGTTTGAATCCCGACCGCCCAAACAATTTAACGGCGGTCGTGAAATTAGATTTCTAACCCTCACCCCGCCCTCTCTCAATGGGAGAGGGAAAAACAAAGGAGAAGAAGCATGAAAAAACTACTGTTCGTTTTTGTGATGGCAAGCCTGCTGCTTGCCGCGTGCGGCGGAGGCGCGCCTGCAACCGACGCGCCCGCCGCGACCGACGAGAAGGTCGAGATCCGTGTGTGGGGACATCAAGCGCCCGCTTTCAACGAAGCCAACCAGAAGATGTTCAATGACTTCATGGCGGCGAACCCGAATGTGACCATCAAGTACGAGACTTTCCCGTGGGACGTTTTCATTCAGACGATTCAGACTTCGCTTCCTGCTGGCAACACGGCGGATGTGATTCTCATCCCTGGCGGCTACACCTGCCGCTACGCTTCGGGCGGACAACTGCTCGAAGTCCCAGCCGACGTGATGACGCTCGATGCCGCGAAGGGAATTTTCTTCGACGCTCCGCTCGGCGGTCAGACCTGCGGCGGCAAGTTGTACGGCTTCCCCGCTGAATACAACCTTGAATACGGCGGCGCGTACGTGAACCCCACATTGTTCCAAGAAGCGGGGCTGACCTATCCTCCCGCGTGGGCAAATTGGGATGCGGTGGTCGAAGACGCCAAAGCGCTGACGAAGGTCGGCGATGACGGCGTGATGACCGTCGCGGGAATGCACTACACCAACAGCGACCAGTTGTTCACCTATTTCCTTGCGGGCATTTTGGAACAAGGCGGCAATTACTTCGCGGAAGACGGCAAGCATTTCAATTTCAATTCGCCCGAAGCCGTCGCCACCATCCAAAAGTTGATGGACATGGCGCAGAAAGACAAAATCGTTGACCCGATCATCTTCAACGCCGACAGTGAATGGGTCGGAGAGTCGTTCGCGCAGGGACATAACGCCATCGGCGTGCTGGGTTCGTGGTACGCGGGCGATGCGAAGATCGGTTATCCCGATTTGAAGTTCGATTACGTTGCCCTGCCTCCGATGATGGGTTCTGAGCACAAATTCGTCTCGGTCGGCGGATGGGGTTACGTGGTCGGCAAAAGCACGAAGCACGCCGACATTGCGTGGAAACTCGCCGCCTTCCTCGGCGCGGACGAAGCGAACGTGCTGTACTTCAACTCGACTTCCGCCACCATCCCCGCGATGAAGTCCGTTGCCGCCGACCCGAAATATGTGGAAGCGGTTCCGTTCGCCGCGGCTGTCCTTCCGATTTTGGATAAGGGCGCGTATCAGGGCGACCTGACCGACCCCGACCAACTCGCGTATGAGATCGTCTATCCGACCATCCTCGACGCGATTCAAGGCAACATCACCGCAGAGGAAGCCGCCAACAGTATCAATGAAGCCGCAAATGCGATGGTGGATGCAAGTCAGTAAAGGAACAGGTACACAAGTAAACAAGTAGACAGGGGAGGGCGGTTGTGCCGCGACGCAGAGACTTGCCCTCCTCTTTCCTCTCTTTATTTGTTCATCCTTCATCATTTATCCTTGTAACGAGGTTCTATGGCATTCAACTCGCTCTTCAAAAAGGACGTTGTTTACGATAGCGGAAAACTGACGGCAAAACAGCGCCGCTTTGCTTATGCCAGCCTGACGCCCATTCTGCTTTACATGGGAGTCTTTACCTTGTTCCCGATTCTCTGGGCAGTGGTGATGAGTTTCTTCAGTTACACGCCCATCCGCGAAGGGAGCGGCTTTCTCGGCTTGGGCGGAGCCAATCCCTTTGTCCGTTTAGATAATTACATCGAACTCTTTACAGGCACAAGCAAACCCGCCGAAGTCTTTCGACTCGCGGTGAAGAATACGTTCCTGTTTACCGCGCTGGTCCTTCCACTCAACCTGCTGGTCACGCTTCCGCTTGCCGTGATTCTCGAATCTATCAGCGAGCGATTCAAGACCATCTTTCGCGCCATCTATTTTTTGCCCACCATTTCATCGTCTGTAGCGCTCGTCATCATTTGGGCGTATGTGTACGCGCCAGGCTGGGGCTTGCTCAGCATCATGTTCAAAGCGATCGGACTTGTCCCGCCGAAATCGTGGTTGCAAGACCCAAGCCTCGTCTACTTCGGCGTTCCACTGGCGATGATCTGCGTGGTCATCGCGCACGTCTGGCAGGACTTCGGCTACAACCTCGTCATCTTCGTCGCCGCTTTGCAGTCCATCCCGAAGACTCTGCGTGAAGCCGCCCGCGTAGACGGCGCCAACGCCTGGCAGGAATTCTGGCTCGTCGTCGTCCCGCTTCTTCGTCGGACCGTGTTGCTGACCAGCGTCCTGACGGTGATCTCCTCCCTGCAGGTTTTCGTTATCTTCCAACTCCTCACGCGCGGCGGACCCAAAAACCAAACGCAAACGATGTTGCTCTCCATTTACGAGAACGCCTTCCGCTTTGCGAATAACCTTGGGCTGTCCTCGGCGATGTCTATGATTCTGTTCATGATCATTCTGGTACTCACCGTAATCCAATTCCGCCTCTTGCGAACGGAGTGGGAGTATTGAGTGGGTGTGTAAACAGGTATACACGTAACTTGTAACTCGTATCTCCTATCTCCTATTCCCTATCCCGCCTCTCACGGAGACGCACATGACAACAACCCCAACCAAAAAACGCTCGCCCTTCTGGTTGCTCGGCAAATCGGGCGCGTACGCCGTTCTGATCGTCGGGTTGATCGGCACGCTATTGCCGTTCTTCTATATCATCGTCTCCTCGTTGAAGACCACCGCCGAACTGCGCCAAACTCCGCCAGATTTCTTCCCCAAAGAGCCGACCCTCGAACATTACACCACCATCCTCAAAGATAAAGACATTCCCATCGCGCAAAATTTGGGCAACAGCATCTTCGTCTCGCTCATGCGTGTCGGTATCACCCTCTTCACCAGTTCCTACGCGGGCTACATCTTCGCCAAATATCATTTCAAAGGCAAGAACCTCGCCTTCGGCATTATCCTCATCCAGATCATGATTCCGTTTCAAGTGGTCATGATTCCAAATTATCTGCTGGTCGTCAAACTCGGTCTCATCGACTCGCTGTGGGCGCTCATCATCCCCGCCTTCATTGACGCGTACGGCATCTTCATGATGAAACAATTCATCGAAGCCATGCCCGCCGAACTGATGGACGCCGCCCGCATAGACGGCGCATCCGAGTTCGGCATCTACAGCCGCATCGTCCTCCCGCAAATGGGACCGCCTCTCGCCTCGCTGGGCATCTTTACCTTCATGTCCACTTGGAACGATTACCTCTGGCCCCTCATCGTCCTCACCTCGCCTGAAAAACGTACCATCCCATTATTGGTTGTCTGGTTCCAAACCCAACACGTCTCCAATCAAGGACTCGTCCTCGCCGCCTCCATCCTCACCCTCCTGCCGATCTTCTTCGTCTACATCTTCCTCCAACGCTGGATCGTGGATCAAGCCACTCAATCGGCGTTTAAGTAAACACGTAACTCGTATCTTGTACCCGTATCTCGTATCCCGTATCTCGTATCTCACACACCACACCCCATGCGACATCCCACTTTCCACTTTCTACTCACCCTCTTTCTTCTTTCCTCTTTCCTTTTTGGATGCGGACCCGCTTCATCCTCACCCGAACCTGATTCAGTTTCCCACGCCTATCCCTCCTCCGACGCCTCTCTCCTCAACCCCGAGCGTGGATTCTTCACTCCGTACGAATTGCCCAGCCCAGCGGGGTTCAGTTCTGTGCGCATCACGGGCAACACGCTCGTCCACCTCAACATCCGTTTGGACGACTACCGCGCATCAGACCTCCCTGAGGAAATGCTGAACGGATTGCAGACCAACTTCAACGACGTCCGAGAAGCGGGAGTAAAAGCCATCGTCCGCTTTGCCTACAACCAGGGACCGTATCCCGATACCGAGCCCGACGCGTCCAAATCCCAAATCCTGAAGCACATCGAGCAGTTGACTCCGCTCCTGCAAAAAAATTCCGACGTTATCGCCTGGCTGGAGGCGGGCTTCATCGGCGCGTGGGGCGAGTGGCACACCTCCACAAACGGACTCGACAACATCACCGACAAGCGCGACATTCTCAACGCGCTCACCGCCGCAATCCCGAACCGCTTTGTTCAAGTACGTTATCCCGCCAACATCATCGAGATGTATCCGAAGCCCGAAGACGCGGTCAACGCGCACGTCGCTCACCATAACGACTGCTTCCTTTCGAGCGAAACGGATGTCGGCACCTATGAGCGTGATGGCGTCAACACCATCGAACGCGACCAGGGCTATCTCACCGAGTTGACTCGCTTCACGCCGATGTCTGGCGAAACGTGCGCGCCCTTCCCGCCGCGTTCGGAATGTACGAATGCCCTGCACGAAATGGAACTCTTGCACTTCTCTGCCATTAACGAGGCGTATCACAAAGGCATCATCCGCAGTTGGGAGGCAGGCGGATGCCTGCAAGAGATCAACGACCGCATGGGCTATCGCCTCGCGTTGACCTCCGCCGACTTCAACGAACAAGCGCGCCCAGGCGGCTTGCTCAACCTGACGGTGAATATCACAAACAGCGGCTTTGCCTCACTGATGAATCCGCGCCCGCTTTATGTTGTTCTATCCCCCTCTTCCAATGGGAGCGGGGACAGGGGTGAGGGCGAGTACAAAATCAAACTCGAACTCGACCCGCGCACATGGCAGACAGGCGATTCCTCTTTCACAGCGAGCATCCGCCTGCCATCGAAAATGGACGAAGGCGAATACAACCTCGCCCTTTGGCTCCCCGACGAAGCGGAGACCTTGCAAGACAATCCGTTGTACGCGGTTCAATTTGCAAACGAAAATGTTTGGGATGAAGCGACTGGCTACAACATCCTCGGACAGATCGCTGTTGATTCGTCCGTGACGGGCAGTTACGCAAAAGGCGATTCGATGCAAGTGGAAGAATTGCAAACTCAGGCAACGATTCCCGCCTCAACCTCCACGCCTGAGCGGACCGCCACCGTCCCAGCCGCATCGGGCGAAGCGATCTTCAATTCGCAAATCATCAACGACGCGGAAACGATTTCCCTTTCGTTCGATTACGCCAGCGGACAATACAACGCCTTTCAAGTTTTCATTGATACAGATCAAAATCCAAAAACGGGCTTCACCGTCAACGGCATCGGCGCGGAAGTTCTTTTTGAGAACAACACGTGGAATCTCTACGACGGCTCAGGCTCAGACTGGAAATGGTCGCCCACAGAAGCGCTGATTAACTTTACCGATACGGGCAGCCGCGTCACTTGGAATATCTCGCGCACATTGCTCAACACATCTCAATTCGACCTCGTTTTCCAAATCGTGGACACGAACTGGGATGTCGTTTTCGCCACGAGCAAACAATCGTACACAGTGAAATGAAACAACGGAGAAACTTATGACCAAAATCACCTTCATCGGCGCGGGGAGCCTCGGCTTTACGGGCGAACTCGTGCGCGACATTCTCACTTTCCCGCTTTTGCAGGACGCGACCATCTCGCTCATGGACATCCACGCCGAGAGGTTGGAGTGGGCGAAGCGGGGCGTCGAAAAGCTGATCGAAGCGAATCAGGCGCCTGCGAAGGTCGAAGCGACGCTCGACCGCGCCGAAGCGCTCAAAGGCGCGGACGTCGTCCTCACGACGATTCTCTCAGGCTCCACCGAAGTCTGGCGGCACGATATCGAAATCCCCAAAAAATACGGCATTGACATCAACGTCGGCGATACGCGCGGACCCAGCGGAATCTTCCGTTTTCTGCGCACGATCAATCCGATGCTCGACATCGTCCGCGACATGGAAAAATATTGCCCGAACGCGCTGCTGTTGAATTACACCAACCCTATGGCGATGCTGTGCGCCGCCCTGCAAAGACAGACGTTCATCCCCGTTACGGGACTTTGCCATTCGGTGCAAGGCACTGCCATGATGCTCGCCGAATGGATCGGCGCGCCGTTCGACGAAATTGATTACCTGTGCGCGGGTATCAACCATCAGGCGTGGTATCTCGAATACAAATGGAACGGCAAGGACGCTTATCCGCTCATCCATAAAGCCGTCACCGAGCGCCCTGAAATTTACAACGCCGAGCAGGTCCGCAATGAAATGTTTCTCGCCATCGGCAAATACGTCACCGAGTCGAGCGGACACAACTCCGAATACAACCCGTGGTTCCGCAAACGCCCCGACCTGATCGAAAAATATTGCACGCACGGCACGAACTGGAATCCAGGCGAGTACGCCTACATCTTGAAAGAATATCAACATAACGAAGCGACGTGGCAGGATCAAGTGGAAGAACGCCTCGAACAACCGCTGACCGCCGAAGACCTCGAACGCGGACACGAATATGCCGCGTACATCATCAACGCGCTCAAAGGCGGCGAGATGTTCAAGTTCAACGGCAACGTCCGTAACACAAACCTCATCACCAACCTTCCACAGGGCGCGTGCGTCGAAGTCCCCGTCGTTGTGGACAAGGCTGGCATCCATCCCATCCACGTCGGCGCTTTGCCTCCCGAAACCGCCCTGCTCACGCAACTCTCCAGCGGCATCGAAGAACTCGCCATCGAAGCCTCCATCGCGGGCGATCCCGTCGCCGTCTATCGCGCCATCGCGCACGACCCGCTCACCTCGGCGGTCTTATCCCTCGCCGAGATCCGCCAGATGACCAACGAACTCTTCGCCCAGCATAAAGACTATCTTCCGCAATTCAAACATCATGCGGTTTAGGAAGAAATATGAAATCTATCTCAATTGGAAAACTGCGCGGGCTTCAACAGATCGCGTCGCAACGCGGAACTTTTACCGCCCTCGCGCTTGATCATCGCCAAAACCTTCGCAAGGCAAACCCTGCTTTTGTGGATGACGCTCAACTCTCGCGCTTCAAACTGGGCGTGACCTCGGCGCTCGCTCCCTACGGGACGGCTGTTTTGCTCGACCCCGAAGTTTCCGCCGCTCAAGCCATAGCAGAGAACGTCATCCCCAGCGGAGTTGGGCTGGTCGTGGCAGTCGAATCGACGGGCTACACAGGCGATGCAACCGCCAGAAAAGCGCAAGTCATCCCTGGCTGGAGCGTGGAAAAAGCCAGGCGTATGGGCGCTTCTGCCATTAAATTACTCGTCTATTACCACCCTGACTCGCCCACTGCCCAAGAAACGGAAGATTTCACAAAACACATCGCGGCAGAATGCATAAAGCATGATCTTGTACTCATGCTTGAGCCGTTATCCTACTCGCTCAACGATGAAAAACTTTCCTCCGAAGAAAAAAGATATGTCGTCATCGAAAGCGCCAGACGCCTCGCTCCGCTGAATGTGGACATTCTCAAAGCCGAATTTCCCCTCGACGCCACGGAAACAAATCAAGCATTGTGGAAGGAAGCCTGCGAAGAAATTTCTTCCGTCATAGACATTCCGTGGATTCTCCTCTCTGCCGCAGTGGATTATGAAACATTCCTGCAACAGACGACTGTCGCGTGCAACGCGGGAGCGAGCGGAATTGCCGTCGGGCGGGCGGTATGGAAGGAATCAGTGATGCTGGGCGGCGAAGAGCGCTCAAAGTTTTTACATACGGTTGCCCAGCCGCGCCTGGCGCGCCTCGCGTCATTATGCCACGCCCTCGCAAAACCCTACACCGATTTTTATTCCGCCTCTGCCCCGTTCGACTGGCATATAACCTACTAACCTGCAACCTGGAACATGAAACCATTTGACATCCTCGTCGCTGGCGAAATCAACCCCGACCTGATCCTTTCGGGAAACGTCATGCCTGAGTTCGGGCAGGTCGAGAAGATCGTGGGCGATGCAAAACTTGCCATCGGTTCGTCGTCCGCTATTTTTGCCTGCGGAGCGGCGCGGCTGGGGTTGAAGGTCGCGTTCATCGGCGTGTGCGGCGACGACGTGTTTGGAAATTTCATGCTGGATGAAATGTCCAAGCGCGGCGTGGATGTCAGCGCGGTGATCGTTCATCGAAACGGGCAGACGGGACTCAGCGTCATCCTCAACAACGGCGTTGACCGAGCGATTCTGACTCATTCTGGCTTGATCGCCGAACTTCAAGCCTCCGCCATCGCTGACAGTTTGTTGGCACAGGCGCGTCACTTGCATGTGGCGAGTTACTTCCTGCAAACGAAACTCCAGCCTGATTTGTCTGCCTTGTTCAAACGCGCCCATGCGCTTGGGTTGTCTACTTCGTTGGATACAAATTACGACCCATCCGAAAAGTGGACGGGGTTCGATGAACTGCTTGCGGCGACGAATATCTTTTTGCCGAACGAAGCCGAAGCAAAGTCGCTCACAGGCGCGGAAAATGTCGAAGAGGCGGCAACCAGATTACAGTCGAGGGTGGAAGCATTGGCGATTAAGTTGGGAAAAGATGGGGCGTTGGGAATGTCAAAAGACGAGAGAGTCCGAATGGAAAGTATTCCAGTCAAGGTTGTTGATACCGTCGGCGCGGGCGATTCGTTCGACGCGGGTTTTGTGTTTGGATATTTGCGCGAGTGGAGTTTGGAAAAATCTTTGCGGCTGGCGTGCGTGTGCGGCGCGTTGTCCACGCAGCGGGCGGGCGGCACGGACGGTCAGCCGACTTTGGAAGAGGCGATGAAATATGTTTCTGGATGAAATTGTAGCGGCGCAACAACGCGGCGAGGCAAAAGGGATTACGTCGGTTTGTTCGGCGCACGCGTGGGTGTTGAAAACAGTTTTGCGTAGTGACGACTTAAGTCGTCGCAATAGAACGACTGAAGTCGTTACTACGCCCGTTCTCATCGAAGCGACGTGCAATCAGGTGAATCAATTCGGCGGATACACAGGCATGACGCCGAACGATTTTGTGGCGTATGTGCGCGGCATTGCGGAACAAGTTGATTTTCCGTTTGAGCAAATTATTTTGGGGGGCGACCATCTGGGTCCAAATGTCTGGCAGAACGAGCCTGCCGAAGTTGCGATGGAAAAATCGAAAGCGATGATCCGTGATTATGTGCAGGCGGGATTCACAAAAATTCATCTCGATTGTTCGATGCCTTGCGCGGACGATACAAGTTTGCCCGTCGAAGTGATCGCTTCGCGCGCCGCGCAATTGGCGAAGGTTGCGGAAAGCGCCCTCACCCCCGACCCCTCTCCCAGAGGGAGAGGAGGGCAGTTGCGTTACATCATCGGCAGTGAAGTGCCTGTCCCTGGCGGCGCGACGGAACATGAGGAGGGCGTCAGCGTGACGAAGGTGGAAGATGCGCGGCAGACGATCGAGGTCACGCGTGAAGCGTTTGTGAAGGCGGGGTTGGAGTCGGCGTGGGAGAGAGTCGTGGGAGTCGTCGTCCAGCCAGGCGTGGAATTCGGCGATGACTTTGTCCTGCCTTATCAGCCTGAGGCGGCGAAGGAGTTGTCGAAGTTTATCGAATCGCAGGCGCTGGTCTATGAAGCGCACTCGACCGATTATCAAACGCGCGAGGCGCTGGCGAATCTTGTGCGCGACCATTTTGCGATTCTCAAAGTGGGTCCTGGGTTGACATTTGCCTTCCGCGAGGCGGTCTTTGCGCTGGCGCTGATCGAAAACGAATTGACGGCAAAAGACGAACGCTCGAACATCATTCAAGTGTTAGACGACGCGATGGTGACCCAGCCGCAATATTGGAAAAAATATTATCGCGGCGATAAAACGGAACAGGCTTTCAAACGCAAATATAGTTTGAGCGACCGCGCGCGCTATTACTGGGTTCAGCCCGATGTGCAAAACGCATTCGAACGGTTGATGAAAAATCTTGGTAATGAGACGTTACCATACGCATTGTTGAGTCAATTCGTTGGGGAGACGGGATTGAGCGCGGAGCAGGTCATTGAAGCGAGGTTGAACAGGGTGTTGGGCGATTATATGAAGGCGTGCGATGGAGAAAGCGCTCCAATGTTAAACACCGGGCACGCCGTGTAAAACCCCGACAAAAACCAACTCGTCAAACGCGCGGATGGAAGTCGCTTCGGGACGGGGGAAGACCGTCCGTATGGCGGGGAGGAAACAAAACCAAAACGGGAGGCGGAGTTTTTTCTCGCAGCCTATTTCACATAAATCGGATTGCTATAGATCCATCCGCGCCGCGCGCCGAGATAACGGCGGTGGACTTCCACGCGG
>DKTP01000171.1:0-457 GCA_002473085.1 Anaerolineales bacterium UBA7227 | reverse complement strand
CTCCCGCCTCGGTGACGGTGTAGGCGCAGTTCTCCGCCCGCTTCCATGCCTGGACCTTCTGCCCGTTCCGCCACAACGACACTTCCGCGGCGGCGGGAAGTTTCACCTGCAATGTGACGCCGTCCGCGAGGGGAATCTCGTCGCCCATCACGGCCTCGGCGTCGCGTCCCTGCGCGGCGAAGCGGAAGCCGCGCGTCGGCGCGAGCAGGTCGAAGCCCACCCAGCCGCGTCCGCGGCCGAGGGAATCGAGGACCCGCTCGCAGTCCACGCGGGAATCGTCCCCGAGGGGAGAGTCGAGCAGGAGGTGAGTGTTCAGCGCGCGGAAGTGGAAGTCGTATGGGAAGATCGTCTTGCGGATGGGGCCGAGGCTGTAGCGAAGTTCGTGCGCGTCCGAGCCGCCGATGGCGACGACGCGCCGTCCGCTGGCGAGGAGTTCGTCCCATTTGGCGAGGGTGGG
>DKTP01000174.1 GCA_002473085.1 Anaerolineales bacterium UBA7227 | reverse complement strand
CCGCGGCCTCCGTCCTGATCTCCATGGCGGCCTGCGCCCGCCGCCGGTCCGCGTGGACGGCCGCGGCCGGGGGCGCGGCCCTCGGTCTCGCCCTGACCTTCGCGGCCTTCCTCTACGTGGACGCGCACGACCCGCCCTCCAGCATCTACAACACCGTCTACCGCCCGTCGCTCAGCGCGTTCGGTCTGACCGCGAGTCAATTCGACTCGCCTCTCGAGCGGCTGTTCGCCATCTTCCCCGCCAGCCATTTCTGGTCCTACTTTTTCAGCGCCGCGCCCGACGCGATCCAAACGCGGCTGGCGGAATTCGCCTCGTTCTTTCCGCCCTGGGCCGCCGTCCTGACCCTCGTCGGCGTCGCCGCGCTGTTCGTCCGCGCGGGCTGGCGCGACGGACTCTACCCCCTCGTCGGCTTCCTGCTCATCTGGGGACTGGCCGTGACCGTCTCGTTCTCCATTTACCGCGAGTTCTACGTCCCCGCCATGGTCTTCCTCGCCGCCTGGATGGGCGCGGGCGCCAGCGCGTTTCTCGACGGGTTGGATTCGCTCCTGAAGCGGAACCCCGCGGCGGGACGCGCGAGGCGTCTCGTCCTCGGCGCGGCGGGGTTGACCCTCGTCCTGCTCCCGCTCTGGGACGCGCGCGCGGACCTTCGTCCCGCCATCCAGAAAGGCTATCCCGAATTCGTCCGCCGCGACCACATCTATCCCATCTTCGCTCCCGACAAGGCCGTGCAGGACGCGCGCAAAGTCCTCGCCCAACTGGAGCCGGACGCCATCCTCTTCACCGACTGGGACAAGTTATACAGCCTCGTGTACACCGCGCAGGTTTTGAAGGCGCGCGCAGACGTGAGCATCCACGAGGCCTTCGTCAATGAGAGTTACACGATAGCGGATTCCGCGTTCGATTATATTGACGCCAACATCGAGCGACGCCCGGTTTACTTCACAGTGACTACCCCACAATTGAGCGAACGCTATCAAGTAGAGCAAATCGGCCCCTCGCTCTACCGCCTGCGCCGATGACCTGATATGAATAAAAGGGATTCCGCAAGTTCCACTTGCGGCTTTCCCGAAGTAGAACTTCGGGATTCCAAATTTTCGTCATTTAGGGCGAACTCCATCTACGCGGCAAAGCCTCCTACTTCACCCACGAAGCGAACGCCCACGCCCAATCCAGCGGAACGCCCGGCGCCTGAACCAGCCTCGATTCCAATGTGGACAGGTTGACCGCGTACAAATGCTGGCCGGTTCCGTCCATGGTCTGCACGAGCAGATATTTGCCGTCGGGCGAAAATACGAAATGAGCGTCGGTCTTGCTCGCGAAGGCCTGGCGCAGGTTGCGCCCGTCGCGGTTGATCACGTAGACGTTGGAAAAATCATCCGTGACGTGAACGAAGCCCAGTTGCCCGCCGTCGGGCGACCAGGTCAGTTCCGTCACGATTCCGCTCACAAAGGCCGCGAGGTCGTCCCGGGTTTTCCCGTCGGGGGTGACGGTTCGCGCCAGTTGTTTCCTGCTGTTGTCTTCAAAATCCACATAGGCCAGCAGGCCGCCGTCGGGCGATTCGACGAAAGGGCCGTTCGTCAACGCGGCTTCGGGGAACGGCTCCGCGGAGCCGTCGCTGACGCGCATCAGGAACGCCGCTCCCGTCCAGTCGGAGTTGGCCGAACGCAGCGCCAGGTTTTCGCCCAGCCAGGCGTCCATCGCGTATGGCCGGCCCTCCGCAGGGAGGTCGGGACTGGCCGTCAGCCGCTTCAGGTCGTTCCCGTCGCGGCGCACGACATACACATCCGCGCCGCCCTTTCCGTCCTGCGCGCGAAACGCAAGCCACTCTCCGCTCCGCGACCATGTCGGCGGATCCATGCTTCGATCCATCTGCGCCAGTTCCTTCCAGGTCTTCGCGGCCGCGTCGAAGAGATGCAGCGTCCAAATGCGCTGGTCGGGATCGAGCGGATAGACCCAGGCCGCCTCGTTCCGCGTCGGCGACCAGACCACGGGTTGGAGCGCGGAAGTCAACGGGACGGGCATCTTGACGACCTCGGGGCGGGGACAATCTGCCGCGCCGACCGCGCACGAGGCGGGGAGTCTCACCCAGCGCATCACGCGGACGGGGTAACTGTGATCCGCGACGAAGGAGTAGATCCACCCGAGGGGATCCGTCTCGGCGGGCGCGGCTGGCGTGACCGAGGAGACGGCCAGCGCGAGCGGGTCCTCGGAGAAATCCGGCATGGCGCTGACGATCGGGCTGAAAAAAGCGGCCGGGAAGGGCAGGTCGTAGTCCACGCGGGAGACCGTCGTCTCGCTTAGTATGTCCGTCCCGCCGCCCTTGTCGAACTGCTGGAAGCGCAAAAATACGCCGGTCGAAACGTCCACCCAGGCGCGGTAGGAGGGAAGCTGGTTCTGGCTGTAAGTCCACTCGACGATGAGCGCGAGGCGATAGGCCGCCACTTCCATGCCGACGGGTTTGAACGCCCCTTCGTTCTGCGCGATCGCCGAGGGGAAGATCAACACGTCCAGCGGCGAACCGAGGACGGAAGACAGGGGGTGCGGCTCGATCACGTTGTCGTCCAGGGCGGGCGGCTGGGGCGTGAAGGGAGGCGCGGCTTCCCCGCCGGAGAAAGGCGTCATGGACGATTCGCCGGTGAGGATGTTCAAGTCGAGTTGACTCGCGCCGTCCACCGCGCGGAGGGATTCGGCGCTGCCATCCGCCGCGCCGCCGAGGACGCGCGCCGACAGCGCGGGTTGGTCCACCCAGGCTTGCACGCGCCGGTCCGGTTCGCCCGCCGAGACGACCCGGGCGTCCATGAAGATCGTCCGCCAGTTCATGGGGCTTTCGATCAGGCGCTGGCGGATCTCGGCCGAAGCGGAGTCCATGCTGAGGGGGGCGCGCCCCGCGTCGGCGGAGTCGGAGGCGGGAGTCGAGGCGAGCTGGTCGCTGTTCGTGAGGGAAACTTCGAAGGTCCCGCAGGCGGTCAGGATGAGAGTCAGGATGAGAAATGGGAAAACGGCGCGGCGCACGACGTTACCTCCTTGAAGCGTGATGCGGAATGTCATCCCGCTCTACGCCAATGCGGGTTGAAAGGATTGATACGCGGAAGGCAGGACGTGGGCGTAGTTTTGCAGGGACAGGCGCATGGCGGCGCGGGCGCGGGCGAGCCGGCTTTTGACGGTGCCAATAGGGACGCGGAGCGCGGCGGCGGCTTCTTCGTACGAGAGGCCGTCCACGTCCACGAGCGCAAGCACGGCGCGGGCCTGGAACGGCAGGGAGGTCATGCAGGCCTGGAGGATGCCGCCGAGTTCGGTATTGTCGAAGCGGTCTTCGAGCGAGGGGCTGGGATCGCGCAGCCAGTCCCAGTTCTCCATCTCCTCGCCGTCCACGACGGGCATGAGCGGGAGGCTGGGATGACGCGTCGCGCGGCGGTAGTCGTCGTAGCATTTGTTGACGACGGCGCGCGCCAGCCAGGCGCGGAGCGATCCGCCGTGAAAGGAGCGCAGGCTGCGAAAGGCGGAGATGAGCGCCTCCTGCACTGCGTCGGCGGCGCGGTCTTCGTCGTTGAGGGTGCGCAGGGCGATGTTGAAGAGCGCGTCCTGGTGAAGCAGGACGAGGTCGTTGAAGGCCTCCAGGTCGCCGCGCTGGGCGCGAGCAATGAGGTCGGATTCGTCGGGCTGGGCAAGCGTGAATCGTTCCATGCCTTATTTATACTCCCCGCTTGTTACAGGATTGTGGCAGGCATGTCACAGTTCTGTAACAGGAAAAGCCGCTATTTTCTCGCGGCCGGCAATCGCACTGTGAATACCGTGCCGCGCGGATCGTCCTGCCGCGAGCGGACTTCCAGGCTGCCCCCGTGCAGGATGACGATGCGGCGCGTCAACGCGAGGCCGAGGCCCGAACCCTCCGTCCCGCGCGCGTTCACGCCCCGGTAGAGTTCGTCGAAGATTTTCGGCAGTTCGGCGGGCGCGATCCCCGCGCCGCTGTCGGCCACCTCCACCACGATGGCTCTCCCGTCTTC
>DKTP01000016.1 GCA_002473085.1 Anaerolineales bacterium UBA7227 | reverse complement strand
GCTGGCGGTCTTCGACGTTGGGAGCGGCGAGTGGCTGGCGCCGGAGCAGGCGGGCGTGGACTTCCCGTTGGAAATTGCGACCGAAGCCAGAGCCGACGGCAGATATCCCAAATACGACGTTGAGAAAATGGGCGGGATTGATAAATTTATGCAGTTGCTGGTCGCGTCGGAAGCGCAGGCGCTTCGCGAGGGAAAGGTGGCGGTGGATCCGCAGGCGGTCAATTATGGGTGGAATCGGTTTCAATTTGAAGGACCGGGAGGTATTCCAATTGAAACAAAATTTTACGGACCCATTTACAACGTAAACGACAGCCCAAAGCGTGAGCCGCCTTATAAAGTAGTTTCTATTGGCCTGATAGACGGTTCGATGTTTGACTCAAAATATAAAGGCAAAGAAGTGTATCTAATGGGCATTGCTATTAATAATCCCAATTCAACCAGCGATCCTAGAAAAATGACCACTGGTATCTTACATATAGAGATCACAAAACTAAATCTGCCGTGGTTTCTAGAAAATATTAATAATGGGGTAAAAGGAATTTTGTTTATGGGAAAAGTTAGAATAAGCGAAAATAGCGATTGGGAAGATGAGCCTTTTAATAATTTTCAAGGTGGGGGCGACTATAAAAGTGGGCTTTTACAAAGGCTGGTTGACGAAGGCAAAGGGGCAATCATTACTCCAGAAATGGAAGAGATAATATTTTTCGGAAGCATCAATTGATAAAAGCGCATGGTTTGTTAATATGAAATTATGGAGATCTACTTTCATGAGATAAAGTTCATTGTTTTCAGATTACTTATCGTTGGTGTTTTAACTTTTATATTCGCCCCACAGTCTTTCAATGCTTATGCCAAAGAAGGTCGTAAATGTTGTCTAC
This sequence comes from Anaerolineales bacterium UBA7227, assembly GCA_002473085.1. GTDB lineage: Bacteria > Chloroflexota > Anaerolineae > Anaerolineales > Villigracilaceae > Denitrolinea > Denitrolinea symbiosum. Next base: position 3,870 of record DKTP01000016.1, on the reverse strand, counting down.
AATCGGACTGTGATTTCGGCTATACCTGTATTGCTCCAGAAAATTGTACTTTAGATAAAAATCCCGGCTCCTGCACGAAAACTATAACTCAATGCTCTCCGGGGACGCTCTATTGTCCGCCCGGGCAGTATTGTGTGGATTATATTTGCATCACGGTCGGTCCCGGCACGCCGACGCCGACGCCGGGAGGGGGCGGCGACGGGGCCGAGTTATGAGATGACAACTGCGATGAAGGGAGATCTCGCGGGATTGAAATCCCCGCTCAATACCCGCAAGTCCTTCGGACTGACCGCGCAGAGTCGGATTTATCCGACTTTCGTGAACTGAGGCGGGGGAGATTCATCCCCCGGCGTTCGTCTTCTCCCACCAACGACTAGCAGATGGCTTCGCGAGGCAGACGCCAGCCGCTGATGCCTCCTCTACTTTTCATCCGCCTCCTCCCCTCACAACCGCCTCGATCAGACCTTCCACCATCCCTGGCTCGCCCCATCCCAGCCATGCTAAAAATTCCACGTTGCCCTTCGGTCCCAAAAGCGGACTGCGGATCAACCCGCGCACGCTCCAGCCCTCGGACTGGGCGAACGCCAGCACGTTGGTCAGCACCTGTTTGTGGACGGCGGGATCGCGGATCACGCCCTCGCCGCGCGCCGCGTCCTTTTTGCCCGCCTCGAACTGCGGCTTGATCAACGCCACCGCGCCGACCCTCCTCCTGTCTTCGCGGAACCACGCGCGGACCACGGGCAGCAGCGTCTTCAGCGAGATGAACGACGCGTCGATTGTGACGAGGTCGACCCCCTCCGGCAGCGACTCCACAAAGCGCGCGTTCGTCCCCTCCATGACCGCGACGCGCGGGTCGGTGCGGATCTTCCAGTGCAGGATGCCCTTGCCCACGTCCAGCGCGTAGACTTTCGCCGCGCCGCGCTGGAGCAGGCAATCGGTGAACCCGCCCGTGGACGCGCCCACGTCCGCGCAGACGAGGCCGCGCGCGTCGATGGAAAACGCCGCCAGCGCCGCGTCCAGCTTCTCGCCGCCGCGCGAGACGAAGCGCGGACCCGCCTCCACCGTCAGCGTGGATTCGGCCGCGACCGGCGCGCCCGGCTTGAGTTGAGTCTGACCGTCGACGCGCACCCGTCCCGCCATGACGAGCGCCTGGGCTTTCGTCCGCGATTCGGCCAGTCCGCGTTCGGTCAGGAGGATGTCGAGGCGGGTCTTTTTCATGGGGCAAGTATACACGCGCGCCGCTCACTTCTGCGCGGCTTCGAGTAAAATACCCCAATGCTCAAACCCCTCCTCCAAACCATGCGCCCGCGCCAGTGGATGAAGAACGGCTTCGTGTTTTTCGCGCTGGTGTTCGACAAGCAGCTGTTCCAGCCTGTTCCGTTCGCGCGGACGGCGGCGGGCTTCGCGTTGTTCTGCCTCGTCTCCAGCGCGGTCTATATCTTCAACGACCTCGCCGATATCGAGTCGGACCGGCAGCACCCCGAAAAGAAAAAGCGCCCGCTGCCTTCGGGACGGCTCTCGCCGGGCGCGGCATGGACGGCGGGAATTTTGCTCGTGGCGGTCACGCTTCCGCTCGGATGGGCGCTTTCGCCGATGTTTGCGGGCGTGCTGGCGATCTATTTCCTGCTCAACCTCGCTTACTCGCGCTGGCTCAAACACATCCCCATTTTGGACGTGCTGATCCTCGCGGCGGGATTCGTCCTGCGCGTCCACGCCGGGACGACGCTCATCGCCGTGGAGAGATTCTCGCCCTGGCTGTATGTCGTCACCACGCTGGGCGCGCTCTACCTCGGCTTTGGCAAACGTCGCGCCGAACTCGGCCTCCTCGCGCAAGGCGCCGGGGCGCACCGCAAAGTCCTCGACGGCTACACCCTGCCGCTCCTCGACCAATATATCACCGTCGTCTCCGCGGCCACCATCCTGGCGTATTCGCTCTACACGTTCTCCGCGCCCAACCTGCCCGAAAACCACAGCATGATGCTGACCATCCCGTTCATGGCCTACATCATCTTCCGCTATCTCTACATCATCCAGGTCACTCATCAGGCCGGCGCGCCCGAGGAAGCGCTGCTCGCCGACCGTCCCATGCAGATCGCCCTCGCGCTCTTCGGGCTGGCGGTTGTGGCGATCGTCTATCTCTCGTAGCGCAAACTTAAGTTTGCGGCGCTGCCATGTCCCGAGCCTCCGCTCCCGGCAAGATCATCCTCTTCGGCGAACACGCCGTCGTCTATGGACGTCCCGCGCTGGCGGTCCCCGTCATGCAGGTCCATGCGGATGTGGACGTGGCGGACGGCTCCCGCCCCGGAGTCTGGATCCACGCCCCGGACGTTGACCTTCACGCCGAGCTTTCCTCGCTTCCCTCCGACCATCCGCTGGGCGCGGCCGCCCGACTCTTTTTCTCCCGCTTCGGCGTTTCCCCGCCGCCGCTTGAAATCCATGTCTCCTCCTCCATCCCGGTCGCCTCGGGCCTCGGCTCCGGCGCGGCGGTGACGGTGGCCCTGCTGCGCGCGCTCTCGTCCGCGCTTCAACATCCGCTCTCCGCCGAAGAGACGAATTCCCTCGCCTACGAGATCGAAAAACTCCACCACGGCGCTCCCTCCGGCATTGACAATACAGTCGTGACCTATGCAAAGCCCGTCTACTTTGTCCGAGGACAGCCGGTCGAGACCTTCAAAGTTGGCGCGCCCTTCACCCTCGTCATCGCGGACACGGGCGTCGCCGCGCCCACGAGGGAATCTGTGGGCGACGTCCGCAGGTTGTGGGAGGCGGACCGTCCCAGATGGGAAAAGGTCTTCGACGCGGTCGGCGAAATCGTCCGAACGGCGAAGGAGAAAATCGAAAATGGGGAATGGCGGGCGTTGGGCGCGCTGATGGATTCGAATCACTCTCTCCTTCAGCGGCTTGCTGTCTCCTCGCCCGAACTGGACCGGCTGGTCGAGTCGGCTCGGGAGGCGGGCGCGCTCGGCGCGAAGTTGTCGGGCGGCGGACGCGGCGGCAACATGATCGCCCTCGTCGAAAAAGCGGACGCCCCGACAGCGGCCGAGGCGTTGAAGTTTGCAGGGGCAAAACGGACGATTGTCACGGAGGTCGTTTAGGAAGCGCTTTAGCCCAGTTCCGCGTCCGCTTTCGCGAGGATCTCCTCCAGTTTTTGCGTCGTCTCGTCCGACACGGGGTCTTGGACGGGCGCGGCGAGAATCTCCTCCACTTTTTTGCGCGCGTTCGAATACATGGACGGTTTGCCGAGTTGCGCCCATTGCTCGAAGGTGTGGTGGTCGAGCAGGGAGGCTTGCAGGAACTCGTCGCTGCGCGCCAATTGACGGGTGGATTTGCGCGTCAGGAAGTTGCCGCCCGGCTGAATGGCGAGGAGGTCTTCGGTCAACGATCTTTGCGGGGACGAGTCCACGCCGCGGCAGAGCCGTTCGCAGAAGCGGGCGATCTCGTTATCCACCACGATCTGCTCCAGCAAAAGCAGCTGGTCGCTTTCGAGTTCGCCGAAGCCGACGATGATGTCCGAGCCGCACAGCGCGGGCGCGAGGGCGGTGATCATCTTTTCGAGGACGGCGTCCGGGCCGGGATGACGCGCGTCGGCGGTGCATCCGGCCGAGGTCGAGGGAAGACCGTAGAAGCGTCCCATCTCGACCAGCGCGGCGGACATGAGTCCCATTTCGGGCGAGCCGGCCACGTAGGCGCCGTTGCGCATGTCCATCGTCCCGGTGGCGCTGGAGTAGATCATCGGGCGGGCGGGGCGGCGTCGAAGATGTCGAGCTCGATCTCCATGCGGCCGCGGAAGTCGGGCACGAGCACTTCGATGCGGGTATTGGGCGAGGCGGCTCGCGTCTCGCGGATGCAGTCGACGAAGTGCTGGGCGCC
>DKTP01000176.1 GCA_002473085.1 Anaerolineales bacterium UBA7227 | reverse complement strand
CGACCCCGCCGGCGGGCGCGCCGTCCACGCCGCCTGAATACACCCAGTCGCTGCTGGATTGGGTGGTCTCGTATTTGCAAAGCCCGGCAAGCGGGATGGCCGCGGGGGTGATTCCGTGAAGCAATTTTCCATGCGAAGAGAGTATGCCTGGCGCTCGGTCTTTGTGGCCGGGCTGCTGGCTTTCTTCGCGGCATTGGTGCTGGCGCAGATCGTCCGCATCCAGGTCAGTCCGGAGGCGGCAAAGTTCAACGAACAGGCGGACGATTACGCCATGGTCAAGCGGACGTTTTACCCGGAGCGCGGCCAGATCTATGACCGCAAGGGACGCCTGTTGGCCGGGAATGAGGCGGTCTATACGGTGGGCGTCAACATCCCGGAGATGGCGGACGCCGAGGCGCTGGCGCGCGAAGTCAGCGCGCAACTGGGACTGGATTACGACGAGACTTACCAGAAATTGCTCAACCCGGGCGGCTTGTACTTTGTCGCGCTGGCAAACTACGTGGAGGCAGACCGGGTGGATGCCCTGAAGGCCAAACGCGACGACATGGAAAAGGAAGCCGCGGCGAATTATCACGCCTCTCCGCTTTCGGGGCTGGATTTCCAGCCGGCGCTGCAACGCAGCTACCCCGAAAACGACCTGGCCTCGAACATTCTCGGCTTTTACAATCGCGACAAACGCGGCATCTTTGGCGTGGAGGAAAAATACAACGACCTGCTGGCCGGTACGCCGGTGCAGGCCTGGGTGCCGCAGGACCCGAACCGCGCCGCCGAGATTCCCCATGTGCCAGACGGCGCCTCCCTGATCCTCACCGTTGACCGCGACCTGCAAGCCGCCGCCGAACGTTCCCTGGACAAAGCCCTGCTCGATTACGGCGCGCAAAACGGTTCCATCATCGTCATGGACCCGCGCAACGGCGATATTCTCGCCATGGCCGCCACGCCGCGCCTGAACCTGAACGAATTCTGGAATTACGGCAATTATTACAGCCGCGCTTACGAGTACAACCCTGCCATCGCCATGCAGTATGAGCCAGGCTCCGTTTTCAAGATTTTCACCATGGCGGCCGCATTGGACATCGGCCTGGTCGCGCCCAACACGCCCTTCCACGACAGCGGCATCATCTATGTGGGCGGCGCGCCCATCCAGAACTGGGACCGCCGTCCGTGGGGCGACCAGGACATGATCGGCTGCCTGCGCTACTCCCTTAACGTCTGCATGGCCTGGCTCTCTACCAACATGGGCAAGGATGTCTTCTACGACTACATGCAGCGCTTCAGTATCGGACGCGCAACCGGCATCGACCTGGCCGGGGAAACGCCGGGCCGCCTCAAGGTCCCGGGCGACGCGGACTGGTATCCGGTCGACCTCGGCACGAACGCCTTCGGTCAGGGCGTGGCCGTCAGCCCCATCCAGATGATGATGGCCGCTTCCGCCATCGCCAACGACGGGCGCATGGTCAAACCGCACGTCTTGTACGCGCTGGTGAACGAGGGGCGGCAGGTCAACATCAACCTCGACCCGGCCGGCGCCCCCATCCGCCCGGAGACCGCCCGCGTCCTGAGCGAGATGCTGGCCGTGTCCCTCGAACACGAAGCCTCGCTGGCGCTCGTCCCCGGCTACCGCGTGGCGGGCAAGACCGGCACCGCCGAAATTCCCGCGGACGGCTACTACGACAGCAGCCAGACCAACGTCTCGTTCATCGGCTGGGGGCCGGTGGACGACCCGCAGTTTATGATCTACGTCTGGCTCGACCGCCCCAGCGCGTCCATCTGGGCCAACGACACCGCCGCGCCGCTCTTCTCCGCGATGGCGCAGCAGACTGTCATCCTGCTCGACATTCCGCCCGATTCCATCCGCCTCCAGATCGCAGGCCATTAACCATGCTCACCCTGGCCGATATTCTCGAAGCCCTCGTCAACGTCCGACCGCACGCGGAGCAAGTCATCACCGAAGCGGCCGTCGACTCGCGCCAGGCCATCCCCGGCTCGCTCTTCGTCGCCATCCCCGGCGAAAAAGCGGACGGACACGACTTTGTGGAGGCGGCCTTCAAACGCGGCGCCTCTTACGCCCTCGTCCAGCGCGACCTGCCCGACGCCTCGTTGCGGACTCTCGATCTGCGCGGCGGATTCCCCGAGTCGTCCCTCGCCTCGGCGGACTTCGACCCTCCGCTCTGCCTGCGCGTGGAAAGCAGCCTCAGCGCCCTCCAGCAGATCGCGCGCTTCTGGCGCCGCAGACTGAACCTGCGCGTCGTCGGCATCACCGGCAGCGTGGGCAAATCCTCCACCAAGGAATTGGTGGCCGAAGTGCTGTCCATGCGTTACCGCACGCTGAAGAACCCGGGCAACTTAAACAATGAGATCGGCCTGCCGCTTTCCATCCTGCGGCTTGGGTCGGGATACGAGCGCGCCGTATTAGAGATGGGTTTCTATGTGCCGGGCGAGATTGCCTTCCTGTGCGACATCGCCCAGCCGTCCATCGGCATCGTCACCAATATCGGCACTGTCCACGCGGAGCGCGCCGGGTCGCAGGAGGCCATCTTCCTCGGCAAAGCCGAACTGGTGCAGGCGCTTCCGCCCGCCCCAGACGGGACGGCCATCCTCAATTTCGACGATCCCTGGGCGCGAAAAATGGAAGAGAAAACCCGCGCCCGCGTGTTCTTCTATGGTCTCTCGCCCGAGGCCGATTTATGGGCGGACGAGATCCAGGGACTCGGCCTGGACGGAATCCGCTTCCGCCTGCACTACCAGTCCGAGACGCTGCACGCGCACATCCCGTTGATCGGGCGCCATTCCGTGCATACCGCCCTGCGCGCGGCCGCAGCCGGCCTGGTGGAAGGGTTGAACTGGCAGGAAATTTTCGAAGGCCTGCGCCAGGAACACACCCAGCTGCGGCTGGTGGCGGTGCGGAGCGAAAGCGGCGCGCTGCTGCTGGACGATTCTTACAACGCCTCGCCCGAGTCTATGCTGGCCGCGCTCAACCTGCTGGACGAGTTGGACGGCCGCAAAGTTGCCGTGTTGGGCGACATGCTCGAACTCGGTCTCTACGAGAGACAGGGACACGAGATGGTCGGCCTGCGCGCCGCGCGCGTGGCCGACGTGCTGCTCACGCTCGGGACGCGCGCCCGCATGATCGCCGCGGCCGCCCGCAGGTTCGGCATGAAGCGGGAAAACGTCCACGAGTTCGACGAGTTGGAACCCATCGTCGAATGGCTGGGCGGAAATTTATCGAAGGACGACGCGGTGTTGATTAAAGGTTCGCACGGATTGCGCATGGACCGCATCGCGGCCGCGCTGGAGGCCCGCTCGTGAACCAGATGACCCTCTCGCTCAGCCTGACCGCGCTGGCCTTTATGATGACCGTCATCTGGGGCAGTCCGCTGCTGCGTATCCTGCGTTATTTCAAGGTCGGCAAGATCATCCGCGTGGAGGAGCCGGGACATCATGCCGTGAAGATGGGCACGCCCACCATGGGCGGGGTGATGTTCATCGCGCCGGTGATGTTGCTCACCCTGCTCCTTAACGCCTCCAGTCTGACGGGGGTGCCGGGCATCGGGCGTTCGATCCTGTTGCCGCTGGCGGTGATGGCGGGCTTCGCCATTATGGGCGCGGTGGACGACTGGGAGGGCATCCGCGGGCCGCGCAAGGGCGAGGGAATGCGCTCGCGGACGAAGTTCCTCATCCAGGCGGCGCTGGCGCTCGGCACGGCCTGGGCTTTGAAATATCTTTTACAGGTTCCAGATTTGTATTTTCCCGGGATTCCCATCGAGATCGATCTCGGTTTTTGGTACATCCCCTTCGCGGCCTTCATCATTGTCTCAATGTCGAACGCGGTCAATTTCACCGACGGGTTGGACGGCCTCGCCGGACTCATCGCCGCCACCGCGTTCGTGGCCTACGGCGGGATCGCCCTCATGCAGGGACAGACCTACGTGGCGCGCTTCTGCTTCCTCATGGTCGGCGCGCTGTTCGGCTATTTGTGGTTCAACGTCCATCCCGCCATGCTCATCATGGGCGACACCGGCTCGCAGGCCCTCGGCGCGACGCTCGCCGTCGTCGCGCTGATGACCGGGCAGTGGGCCATCCTGCCGGTCATCGCCATCATCCCGGTTAGCGAGATGGTGAGCGTTGTGATTCAGATTTTCTATTTCCGCTCCACGAAAGGACGGCGCTTCTTCAAGATGGCTCCCATCCACCTGCATTTTGAATTGCTCGGCTGGAGCGAAACCCAGGTGGTTCAGCGGTTTTGGCTGATCGGGTTGCTGGCCGCGATGGTCGGCGTTGGGTTGGCGCTGGTATGACGGACTGGACTGGCAGGCGCGTACTCATCCTCGGCGCGGCGCGGCAGGGACAAGCCCTGGCGCGCTGGCTGGCGCGTCACGGCGCGCGCGTTGTCTTGAACGACCTGCGTCCGCTCGACGACATGCGCGCCGTCCAGGCCGCGCTCAGCGACGTGGACCTCGAATGGAAATTCGGCGGGCATCCGCTCGAACTGCTCGACGGCGTGGACCTGGTCTGCCCGTCGGGCGGTATCCCGCTTGCGCTGCCCATCGTGAGGGAAGCCGTCCAGCGCGGCATCCCTTTCTCGAACGACACGCAGATCTTCCTCGAGGCCGCGCCCTGCAAGACCATCGGCATCACCGGCTCGGCAGGCAAGACGACGACCACCGCGCTCGTGGGAGAGATGGCGAAACAGGCTTATCAGACGTCAGACCGCGAACCGAAGACCGGGCCGTCTGTCTTCATCGGCGGCAACATCGGCGACCCGTTGATCAACTATGTGGATGAGATGAGACCAAACGACCTCGCCATTCTGGAAATCTCCAGTTTCCAACTCGAGCAGATGACCGCTTCGACCGACATCGCGGCCATCCTTAATATCACGCCCAACCATCTCGACCGTCACGGCACGATGGAGGCTTACGCCGCGGCCAAAGTCCGCCTGCTGGATTTTCAAAAGGAAAACAGCGCCGCCATTCTCGGGCGTGACGACGCGGGCAGCTGGGCGCAGCGCGCCCGCGTCCGCGGGAAGTTGTTCGGGTTCAGCCTCCATCCGCTCGAAGAGGGACTCGACGGCGCCTATCTCGACGACGGTTTGATCGCCCTGCGCGACGGTCACGCCTACGTCCCGCTGCTGCTGCGCGAGAAGATCCAACTGCGCGGCGACCACAACGTAAGCAACGCGCTGGCGGCGTTCGCCGTCGGCCACGCGGCGGGATTTCCGCTCGACGCGATGTTGACCGCCGCCGAGGAATTTCGCGGCGTGCCGCACCGCCTGGAATTCGTCCGCGAGCGGAACGGCGCGCGCTGGTATAACGACTCGATCGCCACCGCCCCCGAGCGGACGATGGCCGCCGTCCGCGCGTTCGAGGAGCCGATCGTGCTTCTGCTCGGCGGGCGCGACAAAAACCTGCCGTGGCAGGCCCTGGCAGACCTCGTCCACCGGCGCGTGGAGCATGTGATCCTCTTCGGGGAGGCGGCGGGCGTCATCGAGGCCGCGCTCGGCCCAACGTCGGGCGCGACGCGCACGCAGACGCGCTGCGCGGGCCTGCGCGAGGCGATCCACCGCGCCGCGCAGGTGGCGGAGCCGGGCAGCGTCGTCCTGCTCTCGCCCGGCGGCACAAGTTTCGACGAGTTCGCCGATTTTGCGGAACGCGGAGAAAGGTTTAAAAGATGGGCGCTGGAACTTTCGTAACGACGCCGGCCCAGGCCGCGAAAAGCGACCGCCCCGCGCCGGCCCGCAGCGTGGACGCGCCGTTCCTTCTGGCGCTGATCGGGCTGATTGTCTTCGGCCTGATCGTGCTGTTTTCGGCGTCGTGGGATTTTTCGCTGAACATGCTGGGGCGGGAGCCGACCTATATGTTCGGCCGTCAACTGCTCTGGCTTGGCCTCGGCGCGGCGGGAGCCTACGCGCTGTCGCGTTTCGACTATCACCATTGGAGCAAACTGGCGGCGCCGGTCGCGCTGCTCACCATCGCGATGCTGGCGGGCGTTCTGTTGATGCACGAGATCCGCTTCGGCGCCAAGCGCTCTTACTTTGAAGGCTCGGTGCAGCCCTCTGAACTGGCGAAACTCATCAGCATTATTTACCTGGCGGTCTGGCTGTACGCCAAGCGCGCTTCGCTGCGCATCTTCAGCCTCGGCTTTTTGCCGCTGAGCGTCATCCTCGGAATTTTCGGCGGACTCATCTTTCTACAGCCCGACTTAAGCGCGGCCGGGACGGTCCTGCTGATGGGCGGCCTGCTCTTCTTCCTCGCGGGCGGCGACTTGAAACAGATCCTCATCATGCTGGCTGTGACGTTGCTCGTCGGCTGGCTGGTGGTGCAGGTCAGCGCGACGGGACAGAAGCGCATCGCCGATTTTCTCCTCGGCTTGAAAGACCCGACGCAGGCCTCGTACCACGTCCTGCGCTCGTTCGAGGCGATCGTCAATGGCGGCGTCTTCGGCCGCGGGCTGGGACAGTCGCTCAGCAAATTCACCGGCCTCCCCGTCCCGCCGACCGACAGCATCTTCGCCGTCGTGGTCGAGGAACTGGGGCTGGTCGGCTCGGTCTTCCTGATGGGACTCTACGTCCTGTTGATTTGGCGCGGCCTGGCGATCGCCCGCCTCGCGCCCGACATGCTGGGGACTCTGCTCGCCTCGGGGTTGGTCCTGTGGGTCGGCGCGGAGGCGCTGATCAACATGGCGGTGATGGTGGGCTTGATGCCCTTCGCGGGCAACGCCCTGCCTTTTGTCAGCGCGGGCGGCTCGAACCTGACCATGATGCTGGCCGCGTGCGGAATTGTGATGAACGTCTCGCGCCAGCGCGGCGCGGCAGCGCGAAGCGACGATGAATGGAGGTCCTTCGGTGCGGATCTTGATCTGCGCGGGCGGAACGGGCGGCGGCGTGTATCCCGCCCTCGCCGTCCTGGAACGATTGCAGAGTGACTCTGCGATCTCGAATATGGAACTCCTGTGGGTGGGCGGGGAGGGCGGCATGGAAGAGGCCCTCGTGAAGCGCGCGGGGGTCGCGTTCCGCTCCATCCCGGCCGCGGGCGTCCACGGCGTGGGACTGCGCGCCCTGCCTCGCAACCTGTCGAAGCTGGCGCGCGGCTACTTCGCCTCGCGGCGCATCCTGGGCGAGTTCCGTCCGAGCGCGCTGTTCTTTACCGGCGGCTACCTGGCCGGGCCGATGGCGCTGGCGGGGAGGGACATCCCCACCCTGCTGTACGTTCCCGACATCGAACCCGCGCTGGCGCTGAAGGCCGTCGCCCGCTTCGCGGACCGGGTCGCGGTCACGGCCTCCGAGTCGCGGGCGTATTTCCC
>DKTP01000018.1 GCA_002473085.1 Anaerolineales bacterium UBA7227 | reverse complement strand
TCAATTTGGCGAAGGTATTGCTAACATAATCTCTGATTATCGCCTTAATGTCATTGTTGAGGTCAATTTCATAGTCCATGTTTTCGCTGAACAATGGTATTTCTTCGTTTTCAATGATTTCAAGCATGCGTTGTTCTTTTTCCTGCAATCGATGATGCACAGTCTCGTCTATAGAGTTCTTTGAAAGAATGTAGTAATAATGTGTTTCTGTTTTTGGATCTAAGCCAACTCTGTGAATTCTATCTTTCGATTGAATAAAGTGAGTTGCATTGAAAGTGCGCTCAAGGTAAATCGCATGATGACAAGCTTTGTGCAGAGAAATAGACTCAGAGACAGCAAAAGGATTTGCAATAATGACTTTAAAAGATGAATTCGGATCATGAAATTCCCTAATGATCTTTTCACGCGTCAAAATGCCTTCTGCTGAAAGATCATCTCGCTCTACGGGAACCTCTCCAATGAGAAGCCTAGACTCTATCCCGAAATCTTTTAGGTAACCTTGGAGTTCTTTTGTATTTTGAATAAAGGTAGTCCATATAACAACTTTTTCATTTTGGGCGAGTAGCTTACTGACAATGTCTTTTATAACAACGAATTTTTGAGGTGCCTTTTCATATTCAGTAAACCTGAGAATTTTCTGGATTATTTCAGTGTCATCAATATGAAGCTCGTCCCCTAAGCCTTGCTCCTTGAAATAAGCTTCAAGCGGAGTTTTGAGCAGATTTGGATTTGTTGCTGCTTGCATCAGACGGATAAATCTTGCCTTTGTAAGTTCTGAGGACAGTGACAATATTGTTTCGTTACCAATAAAGTAAGAAAGGTATTTCTTTTCAATAAAGTCATAAATTTCCCGCTGGGTTTCTCCCATATCAATAAAATTCGGCTTGTGATTTATAGCTGGAGGAAGGTTTAAGTGGCTTTTTCTAATCCGCACAAAATAAGGTGAAATATTTTCAATAAGTTGGTTGATTCTTGGGTCAAAACGGTTTTTCGACATATCTTTCAATTGCGAAACAGAATAACCAATTACGTCCTTACCTGGCCAAATGAATTCAAATAAATTATACATATCTTCATAGCCATTAGGAAGTGGCGTACCAGTAAGAACGACTCGAGATTTGCAATGCCTTGCAACATCTAAAGTTGCTTGCGCCCACACTCCACCATCAACGTTCTTTATCCTATGCGCTTCATCTAATATCACCATTACTTTGTTGCCGTTACGCTGCAAGTAGTATATGAGGCTAGAAATGTTATTTGGAACGCTTTGATATGACATCAATGTCAATTCTGGCGTCTCTTCAACTGGCTTGATAGACAATAAATGTCTGTCTCTATCTTCTTTGGGCATCCCGCCTGATAAACGCACAGAGTGGGGTCTTTTTCCAAAACATAGATAAAACTCGTCTTCCCACGGTCCAAATGAGCTCAAAGGACCAATTACCAGAATTTTATTGACATACTTGGGATGATCTGGCGAAAGGCTATTAAGATACGAATATGCTGCATAAACTGTTGTGGTTTTCCCTGCTCCAGGTACAGAGAAGTTGCATGCGTTTTGTGAGAAGGCTAGATGAAAGGAGGCAAGAAGTTGTTTATCATATAAGCTTCTGCCTTTTAGGTGAGTTTCGATAGATTGTTTAAATTCTTGAAATTCTGTCGCGGATATTTTGTTGTTCCAAATATCCTTAGCCCTTTGACCGAATATTTCGAAGTTCCTCTTTTCTTCAAAGTAACCGCTCAGAACATTCTTGATCCTCTCCGAATCTTTTTGCTCAATATTGTATTCTTCCAACGCGCTTTGAATGTCTTGTAAAACAGATTCCTTATCCGCTTCGATATAGTCAATTACTACCGATGTGTCATTTATTATGGCATGCAAGACATCCAGAAAGTAATATTTTGCGCGGCGATTCTTGACAATCAGCGAAATATCACCATGGATTAAGAATTGACGTTTTTCTTCATCAATGTTCAGTTCAACAAAAGACACTTTAGCCTCTCTTGTGGTCTTTTATTATTTGTTTGAAATTCCAGGTTTTGTTGTTTAGTTCCATAACCAACTGCTCTACTTCTGGTTTCTCGAGGAACGATTTTGTCTCGGTATCTATTGATTCAAGTGCGCGAAGCGCCTTCTCTAAAAGAACTTCAGGAGCGTTCTGATTGTTGAAGTTCTCAAGATTATATTTGGCTTTCCCGAGGTTTTCTTTGAGGATTGGGCCAACCCTTTCCGCCCATGCTTCATCTCGCCTTTTGAGTAAAACATTTAAGTCCATTCCATCATTATCTTTTCTTAACTGTTCTATGCTGAATTTTCCGTTCTCGAATTCATCTTTTATTGGATCGATTTTCTTAAAATGATTATCTCTGAACTCTTTCCAGATTTTTTCGTTAGCACAAAACAAACTTTCTTTCTCACTTGCTTTCCCGATAATTCGATAATCTTTGGAATCCCCTGCTCCAAACACTCCTCCATCTTCTTCGTCATCCTTTTTCTTTTTTTTGTTATACATATACTGAATATAGTCATAATAAATCAATTTGAGTTCTTCAGTATCAGCTTTTTTGTACTTCCACTTAACCTTACCTGAATTTCCAGACTCATACCTGTTTAAATACCCGTTGATATCAACAAAGGCTCCTTCGGTTTTGCTGAGTCTGGTGTAAATACCACTGTATCCTAGCTTATCTAAATAATCGTCCATACGCTCCATAATTGATAGATACTCTTTTATAGTAGATGGTTTTTCGCCCATCATTTTTGCGATTTCTTCAATACCTTTTTCACCTGGATAGTATTGGATTAAGTCCTTGCACTTTAGATACTTTTCTATAGGGTCGTAGTCTACTTTTGCATCCTCCCCCATCTGAAAGGTAGTCTCAAGCCTCATGATTTCCTTTGGATTCTCGTCTAGCTCCTCTTCGAGAACAACCCCAAGAAAATATACAGGTTTTTCCTTCTTTTCGTTTGCAACTTTCCTTAACAGCATTGCCCGCCTATTACCGTCAATTATGTACCCGTCCTTTGTTACAATGCCATATTTTAGTTGCCCCTGATCTCGCAGACTCTTGAAGGTGTCTACATTGCTACGTTTACTCGAGTCGTCCAGAAATTGCTCAATAATCTGCACGTCATCTGCATCTTCTGGATTGAGGCGTTCACCTTTGTTAAGTTTCTCATAGGACTTAACGCGGCTTGCAATTCTGCCGTTGTATGGGTTGTAGATGAGGTAATCAAGGTCTATCTCGTAAACAGGTAATTTCTGCTTATGTCCCTTATAAAAAACTTCCATGGAGCCATAAGGGGCTTTCTTTAATAGCTTTGTGAAGTATTCAATTCTCTGTTCTTTATTCATTCTCTCCTCCGTTTGCTATCGAGCAGATTTTATTGATTGCGTACAATGCCATAACTTGCTTTTTGGGGATAGCGTGTTTCTTAAAAGGTTGATTGCCTTTTTGCTCATAAATGGGCGACCTTATTTCTATTGAATTAATGATCTCGCCAACAACATCGATCAATTTAATTGGGTTGAGATATTTTTCATAGTTTTGCTGGTTTTCATACATCATCTGCAAAGTTTTTGCATCGGCTACTTGGTGTGAAAATCCATTGTTGATTATGTCAATAAACTTATGCCCATTTTCAAATCCAACAATGATTTTTTCTATTTTCTTGAAATAGCCATCTGGAAATTTTTGCATAACAAGCGAGTTAATGCCTGTGCCATATTGAATTGAGGTATACCATTTCATTGAGCTGTTGGAGTTTTTTTCAATGTCATAATTTGATAAGGTGACAGTCAAGTTCCCATCTTTAAATGGGTGCCTTCTAAACCTCGAACCTTGCTTCTTCTTAGGCGGATTGTTGAATGTTTTTCTTTTAAATGTATTTAGGTTGGGCACGACATTTAGTGGTTGCATAGGGAAATACTCTATAAACTTTCCTAAGTCGTACTCTCTTCGAACCTCTTTAGCAAAAGCGTTGCTAATTGGCGGGCACACCGCATTTCCTACCAACTTCCATTTGCTTCCTTCAGAGCCAATGAATTGATAAGTTATAGGAAACCCCATCAACGTGGCGGCTTCTCTTACGGTGAGGGTTCTGTATTCACCATCACCTTTTCTATTGCCTTCAGAAAGAAGAACTATTGCTTCTCTAGAATTTCCAATCTTAGTGGCCGTAATCGTTCTGCTTGGACGGTCTTCACATTCAGGGAAGAACATAGAACCCATATAAGGATGATTGGTTTTTAAGAACTTTGAGCCTTGCCAGTCAACTTCGTATAAGCCAGTGTCATAAAATTGATCGGTTAGGTCCGAAACTTTGATTTCAATATTTGGATATAAAGGATCAACCATGGATCCTTTTGGCTTCGCCAAATTGGGACTTGGAAGATTTTCCCTAATCTGTCCTAACGTCCTGTAGCTTGGTAATGCTCCATCTTGATTAGGAGGCTGGTGAGTATGAGCGGGAACAATATGTTCCTTTGTTTTTAAAATTTCGCCTGTGAAAATGCGTACTCGTGATTGAGGTGCTCCATAATCAGCAGAATTAAGTGCCGAACGATTATTGTCAAGGGAAATAGCTATTGATTTAGGATCATGGTTATGTTTCAGCGCCCAACTTTTCAGACCTAACTGTTCAAAAGTATACGCCGCAGGAAGATGAACCTTGGAGTTGGTTACATTTTCCATAAACCAAGCTTTCAATTTAGACTTCGGCTTATATTTTTTCACCGCGACGATTCGTAAAAAGATTTTTGTAAGTTTTAAACCTAAAGATTTATCTGCTTTGCCGGATTTATTCGAAGATGAGAAGCTAACACAAGGCGGGCTTCCTATAATTATGTGCGTGTCGGGTAATTCTTCAATTTTTTTAATAGAAAATTCAAATTCTAATATATTCCGCGGTTTGCAATTTAATCCGAAATTAAAATTAAATGTATCTATTGCAGGCTTCCAGCTATCAATGCCTGCAATTATTTCAAAACCTTGCTGTCTGAATCCTTCTGAAAAACCCCCAGCGCCACAGAAGAAATCTATTACCGTGAAATCAGCCATCTACTCCTCTGTATGAAGACAACGCTTTCCTTACCCTTACAACAGATTGATTAGGATGCTTTTTAATTTGACATTCCCAAATTGTCAATACCTTCCAGCCATCTTTGCGTAGAGTTGTAATTTTTTCTTTATCTCTAATTTTGTTTTTTGCAAATTTTTGTTTCCAGAAGTTCCTATGTGTTTTAGGAAGACTTGGTTTGCAATATGGACATCGATGCCAAAAGCACCCGTTAATAAAAATCGCAACTCTTTGCTTGGTAAATGCTATGTCAGGCTTACCCGCTGCCTTTTTCCAATTCAGCTTATATCCTTTTATCCCCTCTTGTGAAAGCAGTTCTCGAAATTTTATTTCTGGTGTAGTGTTTTTTGCCTTATTCACGCTCATAACCTTTGAAGTAATCTCATTCAAAGGAATTGGAGCTCTTCCATCTCGAAGGTACTTTATCTTCATATCAATTATTCTAACCCAAAAAAATTAACGTTCATCTGCATTCATCCGCACCCATTAAACCTTTGTGGTGAAAAAAATTCATCCTTCCTCACTCTCTGATACAATACGCCCCACTAATCTCCAATCATCTAATCTCTAATCACTGGTAACTATGAGCAACGAAACCACACAAGTCATCTACTCCATGAACCGCGTGGGACGTATCGTCCCGCCCAACAAACAAATCCTCCGCGACATCTCCCTCGGCTTCTACCTCGGCGCCAAGATCGGCGTGCTGGGGCTGAACGGCGCGGGCAAATCCACGTTATTGCGCATCATGGCAGGCGTGGACAAAGACTACATCGGCGAAATCTCACAGTCCAAAGGCTACACCGTCGGCTTGCTCGAACAGGAGCCAAAACTCGACGAAAGCAAAACAGTCATCCAAGTCGTGAAAGAAGCGGTGGCGCCCATCGTCGAAATGCTCGCCCGCTACGATGAAGTCAACGCCAAGTTCGCCGAACCCGACGCCGACTTCGACGCGCTCGTCAACGAACAAGCCAAACTGCAAGAGGGACTTGATAAACACGACGCGTGGAATCTCGACAGCCGACTCGAGCTCGCCATGGACGCGTTGCGTTGCCCGCCGTCGGATACGCCCATCCGCGTCTGCTCGGGCGGAGAAAAACGCCGCGTCGCCCTCACCCGACTCCTGCTCACCGAACCCGACATTCTCCTGCTCGACGAACCCACCAACCACCTCGACGCCGAATCGGTGGCGTGGCTCGAACATCACCTGCGCGACTACAAAGGCACCGTCATCGCCGTCACCCATGACCGCTACTTCCTCGACAACGTCGCAGGCTGGATCCTCGAACTCGACCGCGGCTACGGCATCCCCTACAAGGGCAACTACTCCTCGTGGCTCGAACAAAAACAGGAGCGCATCCGACTCGAAGAGAAAGCTGAATCGAAACGACAAAAGACTCTCGAACGCGAACTCGAATGGATTCGCATGTCGCCCAAAGCGCGTCAATCGAAGGGACAAGCCCGCGTCAGCGCCTACGAAAAATTGTTGGATCAAGAAGCCGAAGCGCGCCGTGAAGAACTGGATATCTACATCCCGCCTGGTCCGCGCCTCGGTGACGTTGTTTTTGAATTTGATAAAGTGACCAAATCTTATGATGACCGCCTCATTCTCGACGGGTTTTCTGCTACAGTTCCCCCAGGCTCTATCGTCGGGATAGTTGGTCCCAACGGCGCAGGCAAGACCACGCTCCTCAAGATGATCGTCGGTAAAGAGACTCCCGACAGCGGCACGATCAAAATCGGCGAGACGGTCAAACTCGCCTACGTTGACCAATCCCGCACCCTCGACCCTGAGAAGACCGTCTACGAAGAGATCTCAGGCGGCGCAGAGACTCTCGAACTCGGCAAGCGTAAGATCAACGCCCGCGGCTACTGCTCCTCGTTCAACTTCGCAGGCTCCGACCAACAAAAGAAAGTCGGCATCCTCTCAGGCGGCGAACGCAACCGCGTCCACCTCGCCAAGACCCTCACCGAAGGCGCCAACGTCATCCTCCTCGACGAACCCACCAACGACCTGGATGTGAACACACTCCGCGCCCTCGAAGAAGCCATCAGCGAATTTGCAGGCACCGCGCTGGTTGTGAGTCACGACCGCTGGTTCCTCGACCGCATCTGCACCCACCTCATTGTCTTCGAAGACGATTCTCAAGCGAAGATGTACATCGGCAACTGGTCCGACTATGAAACGATGATGCGCGAGAAGTTCGGCAAGGATTTGACCCCGCATCGCGTGAAATATCGGATGTTGAAGAGATAAAAAAGAATCATGTCATTGCGAGGGCTGGTGGTCGAGTGTCGTCGAAGGCGATGTATCGAGACCACAGCCCGAAGCAATCTCCTCGCCGCAAAAGATTGCTTCGACTCGCTTCGCAGGTCTCGCAACGACATTCTTTGGCGTCGCGTAAATATAAGGGGAGTGAAGAGTTTGCGAGAACGGGACGACTCTCGCACAGGAACGTTACTTGCAAATCCCATTTAGGAAGATCGTTGCTACTTCCTGAATTACTTCGTTCGGCAAGGGAGCGTCGCCCGAATGCGTGGGATAAAAATAGGGGAACATGATTCCCAGCAGCGCCCAAACCGCCACTTCAATTTCTATCTCGCGAAATTCGCCGCCGTCCATGCCTTGCTGCAAGATGGATTGCACTTTGCCAACGAACTTCTCGCGGTACAGGGCGTCGAACGCCTTCCGCGCTTTCGGGGTCAGATGGACAATCTCCTGGCTGGCGAGGCGGATGGTGGCGCGCTGT
Organism: Anaerolineales bacterium UBA7227; assembly: GCA_002473085.1. Taxonomy (GTDB): domain Bacteria; phylum Chloroflexota; class Anaerolineae; order Anaerolineales; family Villigracilaceae; genus Denitrolinea; species Denitrolinea symbiosum. The sequence goes on along the minus strand of DKTP01000018.1, from coordinate 22,473 downwards.
TTAGATGGCTGAGCAAGCACATACTCGATGAAATGACGGATCTGTTCACGACGGGGAGCGGCTTCGGATTGGATGCGGTCCAACGCCGCGCTCATATCGTCCAAATATACTTTCAGGATCGCCAGAAAAAGTTCTTCCTTGTCCTTGAAGTAATAATACAAGGCGGCTTTGGAAACATCCAGCGCGTCAGAAATCTCGCGCATGGACAAGCCGTGATAGCCCTTATTGATGAACAAATCCTTTGCGGTTTCAAGGATCTGTTCGTCGAGACCGGTCGCTGTGTTTGCCATGAACGAATTGTAACATTCCCGCCGCGCGGTTGACGCTCTCCAGCGTTAGTTGCGCGCAAGATTTTAAAACCACCCGCTCCACAACGGCGGTTTGACCACCATGCAGAAGACGATCAGCGCCACGAGAAATGTGACGACAAAGATGAGGATCATTCCCAGCCGCGCCGTCTTGCGATAGGCTTCGCTGTCCGTCCCTTCGCTTTCGGCGAGTTTGAGCTGCTTGCGAAAGATCGGGACGTAAACGCCCACGCCCAGCGCGGCGATGAGCAGATAAAGAATGATGGAAGCCAATATCCAAGGCGTCATGAGTGGGAATGGGACGGCAAACGCCATCCACAAACCCGCGAGGAGCGTCACAGCATAGGAAGGGTTCGCCAGTCGGCTGTCGAGAAACCGAATCGTCTTGAGCGTGAACACGGTCGTTTCGGGGCGGCGTGCCGCGTTGATCAATAACAGGTTGTAACTGATATTCGTCCCGACCGCGATCATGGCAGAGAATACATGCACGAACTTTATGATTGCGAAAGAGGACATTAATCGCCTCCGTGCGTCGCCGCAGTTTGGAGTTGCGCGGCGCGTTTGATTTCTTGCTGACGGCTCTTCAACCCGAAGGTCAGCAGAACCAGCATCACAGAGATGACGCCAATCGCCAAATAGGCGACGCCGTACCCGTTCACGCCGCCACCCGCCGAAGCCGCGACAGCGCCGACTAGCGCGCTGCTGATCAACTGTCCGACGCTGGTGAAGATGACGAGCGCTCCCTGCGCCGAAGTCCGTTGGGATGCGGGAGCCTCGTTCAGCATGATGTAGCGAATCGGCGCGCCTAGGAGGGCGGAAAGTCCCAGCCCGATCAGCGCCCCTTCGGCGATGAACATCCAAACTGCGGAGTTCCAAACCCCAAGCATGAGCGAGCCGGCGGCGAGCAAAATCGTCCCGACGGTCACGACCGCTTTGGAGCCGAATTTATCCAGCATGTGTCCCGAAATCGGCGAGCCTATTCCGAGCGCGAGGACGACGGGCATCAACAGATAACTGGACGTATGTTTGTCCACCACGCCGGGCAGGGCGGCGATGGCTAGCGCGGGGATGAAGACCATGCTCACTTCGCCGATGCCCGCTCCCGCGGAAAGCGCGCTCGCCAAAACCGATTGACGACTCTTGAATAAGGTCAGTTGCAGAACGGGATCGCTGGCTTGCTTTTCAATGCGGATGAAAGCGAAAAGCAGGATAACGGCGAGCAAGATGAAAGGCAGAACGCTCAGCGAGAAGAAACTGCCTACAAAGTTGGCTGTATCAATTTGATTTAATCCATACGCGAATGCGGACAAAAGAGCGCCGAGCGTGATCATACCTGCCCAGTCGAACGCGCCGCGTGTATCGGGTCGTTGTGCGGGAAGCAGATTCCAGCCAAGCAGGATCACGACCAGCGCGATGGGCAGGTTGACGATGAACAACCACTGCCAGGTCGCGGCGCTCATGATAATTCCACCGAGGATGGGCCCGATCAAAAAGGCGAGCCCAAATACCGCGCCGATCAGCCCCAGCGCGCCGCCTCGCTTCTCGGGCGGGAAGGTGTCGCCGATTACCGCGCTGGCAACGGGGAAGATTCCGCCCGCGCCTAGGCCTTGTAATGCGCGCCCGAAAAGTAGTCCTGCGAACAGGTTTGCAGGCGCAAGCGCGACAATCAACGAGCCGAGCGCGAAGAGAACGATATCCAGAATATAAATGGAGCGTCGCCCGAAGGTGTCCGAAAGTTTCGCCATCAGCGGTGTGCCGATCAGGTTAAACAGCACGTAGATAGTGAAAGTCCATGTGAGGGCGCGGTCGCCGATGCCATAATGGGTTTGGATGGCGGGTAGGGCGGGCGCGACAATGGCTATATCGAGCGCGCCCATCAGCACGCCAAGGAAGAGAACCAGTAGTAACTGGTTGCGAGTTTTATCTGTCATTTTTTCTCCTTGTTTCAAAACTTACCGAGCGGTCAGTAATCAATATACAGCGAAACCCCAGGCCTGTCAAGGGGAGGCACGATCGTTTATTCTCAACGCGCACGCCGCCGCGCGTATCGGCAGGCGGACGGGATACCGCGCAGGGGACGGCAGATCGGCTCATCCTTCTTATTTGACGGTCCGCCCGCCCCTTTCCATATTGCCAATTGGCAATCCGAAGGCGCGCGGTAAAATCAAGATTGGAGCATACGAAAAATGGCGCCAAACATGAACGGCGACTCCCCTGACCCGCAGCACAGACCGTCCCCGCTGGATTTCTACGGGGACGAACAGCGCATCGCGGCGATCTTCAAATGGTTTCTCGGCCTGGCTCTGGCCGCGCTGCTCGCGGGCGCCCTGATCCTGTCGTTGAGCGGAAATGTTGTCAGCGCCGTCGCCATGGGCGTCTCCACGCTACCGGTTTTGGCGGGCATCCATCTGGCGCGTCGGAAAAAATATGAGAGCGCCGCCATCCTGCTGGCGCTCGTCATGCTTACCGTAATGACCTGGCTCGCAAGCCGCGGCCAGGGCGTGCACAACATCAACATCCTGGGATTTCCAGCCATCCTGATCATCGTCAGCCTGGTTGCCCGGAAACGGGCGCTGTTTCTTCTGACCGCTTTCAGCATCGCCTGCGTCGCCTGGCTGGTTTTTGGGGATATTTACGGGCTTTATGAACCCAATCCGTTCACGCACAGCGTGACCGGCGACTTCTTCTCCGTCTCCCTGGCGTTGATCCTGACCGCGGTGATGGTACGGCTGGTCGTTGAGGCGCTGTTTCAAAGCAATCGGCGCCTGCAAAAAGAACTGGTCGAACGACAGCAGATCGAGGCCGCGTTGGCATTTTCTGAAAAGCGTTTCCACCAGGCCTTCCACTCCTCGCCTGTGATGATGACGATCGAAACCGACCGCCGCTTTGTGGACGTGAATCAGGCCTTCTGCGACATTATGGGCTACGCATATGAAGAAGCGGTGGGACGGAAAGCCTCGGAACTGAATTTGTGGGCATTTGACGAAGACATCCAAAAGATCGTCAAGCTGACGGAGGAGCGCAGGGAAATCAGGAACCTGGAACTGCGCTTCCGCTCCAAGTCTGGGGAGATCGGCGCCGCGCTCGTATCCAACGACCATTTTGAAATCAACGGCACGCGGTATGAGCTGACCTCCGCGTTGGACATCACGGATCGCAAACAGGCCGAGACCGACCTGCATCAACGCGAGACCATTTTGAACGCGGTGGCCGCATTCGCCGAACGACTTTTCAAAGCCTCCGACTGGCGCAGCGAAGTAGACGACATGTTGGAAAGCCTGGGAAAAAGCATCGGCGCCTCGCACGCCTACCTGTTTCAAAACACAAAGCTGGAAGACGGCCGGCTGACAACCTCCATATTGTTCGAGTGGACTATGCCGGGTTTCGAAAGCGACCTCGGGAACCCGCGTTACATCCAATCGCCGCTGGGCGAAGACGACCTGGAAAGCTGGCATCAAAATATGAGCCGGGGGCTTCCCTACATCGGAGATCGCAAACGCCTGAACGACGCCGACTACCAGTTCATCCTGGGGCGCGGCATGAAAGCCCTGCTCGACGTGCCGATCTTCATTGACGGTTTCTGGTGGGGCTGCATCGGCTTCGACGACGCGGCGCGGGAACGCGCCTGGACCAACGCGGAGGTGGACGGGTTGGTGGCCGCGGCCAACGTGCTGGCGGGGGCCATCCAGCGCAGCCAGATCGACGCCGCCCTGCAAGCTGAACTGGGCGAACGCAAAAGAATGCAGGACGTGCTGTTCGAAGAAAAGGAACGCGCCGAAGTGACCCTGCACTCCATCGGGGACGCGGTCATCACCACAGACGTCCACGCGACCGTGGAATACTTCAACCCGGCCGCGGAAATCCTCACCGGCTGGAGCATGGAGGAGGCGCAAGGACAACCCCTGCGCGCCGTCTTCCGCATCATCAATGAAGACACCCGGCTGCCCGTCGTCAACCCGGTGGAGCGCTGCCTGAGGGAGGGCAAGGTCGTCGGGCTGGCTAATCATTCCATCCTGGTCAGCCGCGGCGGCCGGGAACATTCCATCAACGACTCCGCCGCGCCGATCCGCAACCGCAGGGGAGACGTCATCGGCGCGGTGCTTGTATTCCAGGATGTCACCGTCGAAAGACGCCTGTCGCGGCAGGTGGCGCACGACGCCGCGCACGACAGCCTGACCGGCCTCATCAACCGGCGCGAGTTCGAAAGGCGGCTGGAACGGGCCTTAATCAACACCAGGGAACGCGGCCTGTCGCACATCCTTTGTTACCTGGACCTCGACCAGTTCAAAATAGTGAACGACACGGTGGGACACGCGGCGGGCGACGAATTGCTGAAGCAGGTCGCCGGGATGCTGGGAGGCCTGTTCCGCCAACGCGACACGCTGGCGCGGCTGGGAGGCGACGAATTCGGACTACTGCTGGAAAACTGCCAGCTGGACCGGGCCCTCGTCATTTGCGGCGAGATCCTGGCCCGGCTTCACAACCTGCCCTTCATTTGGGAGGGGAACACGTTTCTGGTGGGCGTAAGCATCGGCGTGGTGCCGATCACGGCGGAAAAGGAAAGCGTCAAACAACTGCTCACCCAGGCAGACGTCGCCTGCTACACCGCCAAAGACCTGGGCCGCAACCGCGTCTACGTGTACCAGGCCGAAGACAGCGAAACCAGCCAGCGGCACGGCGAGATCATCCAGGCCGCGCAGATGCGCGACGCGGTCGCCAACGATCAACTCCTGCTTTACTGCCAGCCCATCGAGCATCTGAGCGAGCCGGGGAGCGCGTTCAAGCACTACGAAGTGCTGATCCGCATGGCAAAAGAGAACAATGAAGTCCTCCTCCCCAACGCGTTCATCCCCTCCGCCGAACGTTACGGCCTGATGACGGCCATAGACCGCTGGGTGATTCGCCAGACCTTCCACGCCATGTCCACGCACGACACTGAGGGGCTTCAGGTCACCGTCAATCTTTCGGGCAATTCGCTCGACGACGACAACCTTCTGGAGTACGTTCTCGAACAACAGCGGGAATTTTCCATTTCTCTCGAACAGATCTGCTTCGAGATCACAGAGACCGCCGCCATTCACCACATCGGCAAGGCGCAGCGCTTTATTCGGGACTTTCGCGAACTGGGAGGCCGGATTGCGCTCGACGATTTTGGGAGCGGATTCTCCTCCTTCCGTTATCTCAAGACCCTCCCCCTGGACTATATCAAAATTGACGGCGTTTTCGTCAGCGACATGCTGTCGAATCCGGGAGACCAGGCCATGGTGGAGGCGATCACCCAGGTGGCGCATACGCTCGGGATTCAAGTCATCGCGGAACACGCCACGAATCAAGAGACCATTAACCGCCTGCGGGAAATAGGCGTGGAAAAAGCGCAGGGCTACGGCATCGGACGCCCCATTCCAATGAGCGCCGCCTGGAGGAAAAAGACCGCCCCGCGTTAGAGACTGTTTCTTAAATACACGGATGACGCGGACAGAACCATAAAAAAGCCGCCGCGTCGAAACTCCCCCCAGACACAGGCTACACTTCCAATATCTGTTCCCGCTCCGGACCCAGCGACACCGACTTGATCGGCGTCTCAGCCAGCGCGCTGATGCGTTCCAGGTATTTTTGCGCGTTCTTCGGCAGGTCCTTCCAGCGGCGGACCCTCGTGATATCCGCCCGCCAGCCGGGGAATTCCTCGTAGACCGGGGCGCAGGCAGAAAGCCCGTCCGCGCCGCCGGGCAGGTCGTGGATGAGCGCGTTGTTGACGATATAACCGGTGCAAAGCTGGATCTTGCTCAGCCCGGAGAGAATGTCCAATTTGGTGATGATGAGGTCGGTCAGCCCGTTGACGCGCACCGCGTAGCGCAGCAGGACGCCGTCCAGCCAACCCACGCGGCGCGGACGGCCGGTCGTCGTCCCGAATTCATCCCACGGGTTGGCGCCGGTGCCGCGCAGACGGTCGGCCATCTCCCCTTCCAGTTCGGTGACGAACGGCCCCGAGCCGACGCGCGTCTGGAAGGCTTTCGTCACGCCCAGCACGCGCGCTTCGCGCGCCGCGGCGATTCCCAGCCCGAGCCCGGTCAGCGCGGCGGGCGCGACGGTGGCGGAACTCGTCACGAACGGATAGGTGCCGTGGTCGAGGTCGAGCAGCGTTCCCTGCGCGCCCTCGGCAAGGACGGTCTGTCCCTGCTTGAGGGCCAGCGCGAGTTCCAGCGCCACATCGCGGATGTAGAGGGCCAGGCGCGAGGTCGCGTCGAGGTAGGATTCGGCCTCGGCTTCCACCTCCAGTTCGGGAGCGGAGAGCAGGTTGAGGGCGCGGTTGGAATCGAGCAGGTGGGCGCGCAGCCGCTCGGCGAAGTCTGGCGCGAGCAGGTCGGCCATCCGCAGGCCGCGGCGCGCGGCCTTGTCCATGTAGGCGGGACCGATGCCGCGTCCCGTTGTGCCGATCCGGCTGGAGCCGCGCGCGGCTTCGTTGGCGTTATCCAATGCGCGGTGGGCGGGCGTGATGAGATGCGCGGCGGGCGAGATGTGCATGCGCTGGGGAGCGATGGACACGCCCGCCGAGCGCAGGGCGGTCATCTCATCGAGGAGCGTGCGCGGGTTGACGACCATGCCGTTTCCCATCACGGCGGTGGTGTGCGGGTGGACAATGCCCGAAGGGACGAGATGCAGTTTGAAGATCTTTCCGCCCACGGTAACGGTATGCCCGGCGTTGTCGCCGCCGTTGTAGCGCGCCACATAATCGGCCCCCGCGGCCAGGTAATCCACGATGCGCCCCTTCCCCTCATCGCCCCACTGGGCGCCGACGACGATATTCAAAGACATGCGACCTCCTGCGGTGACTGGATTATATCAGACGCGCCCAAACCCGTTTTCTGCCGAAAAACGGGTTTTTGTCAGTGTATAATCCAGACAATGAACCGACGTTTCCTTCTACTTTCAAGCCTGTTCGCCGCCGTCGTCGTTTTCTTCGGGTTGGCGCTTCCCGCGCAGGCCTCGCCCCCGCTGCAGCTTCCGCAATACGCCACGCCCACGCCCATGCCAGACGGACGCATCATCTACATCGTCAAGGAGGGCGACAACTGCATCAGCATCGCGGCCTTGAACGGGCTGACATTGGATCAGTTGTATGGTCAGAATCCCCAGTTGAGCGCGGACTGCTCCGACCTTACGGCGGGCATGCAGCTGCTGATCGGGATCGGCGGCCCGGCCGCCTACACGCCCACGCCAGGGCCTTCCCCCACGCCCACCGCGCCCCTGCCCACGCCCACGCCTTTCACGGGGACGACCCAGGTCTGCATCCTGCTCTTCGACGACATCAACGGGAACGGCCTGCGCGAGACGGCCGAGTCTGGGCTGGCCGGGGGCGAGGTCAGCATGACCGACGTGAACGGCATGTATTCGCAAACGCAAAGCACGGTCAACGCCTTCGACGCGGACCAGGAGCCGGTCCAGGCCTGCTTCACCGACGTCCCGGCGGGGACGTACAATATCAGCGTTGCCATCCCCGAAGGATACAATCCCACCCGCGAAATGTCCTACAAACTGGACGTTCAGGCCGGCGACCTGGCCTTTGTGGATTTCGGCGCGCAGTCCAAGAGCGTGCAGGCCGCGCCGGCGGAACCCGCGCCGACGGATGGCGGGCGCGTCATTCCGTGGGCGGGAATTTTGGGCGCGCTCCTTTTGCTGGGGGGAATGGGGTTGGGCTGGTACGCTATGCGGGCCAGAAAGCCGCCCAGCCGGCTGGGACGCAGATAGCCGATAACGGTAGAGCGAGAGATTTTCTCGCTCTATTTTTTATCCCAACGCCAGCATCTGACGTCCGCCGAGCAGATGCAAGTGCAGGTGGAAGACGGTCTGCCCGCCCTCCGCGCCGGTGTTGACGATGAGACGGTAGCCGCTCTCGGCGAGTCCCTGCTGCGCGGCGACCTGCTTCGCGACGACGAACATGTGTCCGACCAGCGCCGCGTCGGATTTCTCCAGGTCGTTGACCGAGGCGATGTGGCGGTTGGGGACGATGAGGAGGTGAGTCGGCGCGGCGGGACGGATGTCGCGGAAGACGGTCACATGCTCGTCGCGGTGGACCAGGTCTGATTTGAACTCGCCTTGCACGATTTTACAGAAGATGCAGTCGCTCATGGCGTAACGCTCCAAAATGGGATGGGAGAATTTCTACGGGGCGAGGGCGGGGATCGGCCCCAGCGTCGGCGCGCAGACGATGTCGTAGTAGTCCAACTCGACGGCCTTGTTCTGCTCGGCGTAGGCGGCGGCCTCGTTGCCGATGATGCGGACGGTGTCCAGGTTTGCCAGCACCTGCGAAGGCCAGTAGCGCGGCAACACCATGCGCGGGTCGTTGACGTATCCCTCCGAAACGTAGGCGGGGCGGCCGGGATCGTCTGCATCGGCCAGCGGAATCCAGTTGAACATGATCGGTCCGCGCGGGTGCGTGGTGAAGCCGATGCGGAAACCAAATTCGCGCGCGATCTGCACGGGGCGGATTCCGAATCCGCCGCCAGGCCAGATGATGGCGACGGGCTTCTTGCCAAAGTTCTGCTCGAGGTCGGTCACCGATCCCTGAAACTCACTGCGGATGTACTCGTCGCTCGAGGCGTCGGTCATGTTGATGTTGTGGATCGTCCCGTGCGATTGGAAATCCACGAGGCCTTCCTGCCCCAGCGCGATATTTTCCGCAAGGATGCGGGCGCGAATGCTATCGTCAAAACTGATCCACGCGTTCACCACCGGCCATCCCAACTCCTGCCAATACGGGCGGAACCAGTCGTTGTAATTTTCCGCGGAGTGACGGTCATCTTGAATCAGAATCACCGAGCGGGCGGGGATCTTCGCGTTGGTATCGAGAAAGTCGGCCAGTTGGCTGGCAGTGATGGCCTGAAAGCCGAAGTCGTGCAGATTCTTCATCAGGCGCTTGAAATCGCCCGAACCAATGTGCATGGGATTGGACGAACTCTGCACACCCTGTTCGATGCTGTGAAACATGATCGCCATCACGATCGTGCCAGGCGCGCTGTTGTTCGGGTCCCATTTGGCGCGCAGATATTGGCACGAGTCGGAAATGTACGTGTGCGGCGTATCGAGCGGATTCAACGCGCCCGACCGATACGCGGGCGGCAACTCAGGCGGCGGACCGCTACGCGTCGGCGTGGCGGACGGGACGGGCGTTTCGGTTGGCGCTTCGGGCGCGGACGCGGAGGCGGTCGCGGTCAGCGCGGCGTTGACCGTGGCGAAGGCCTGCGTCATGGCGGCGTTCGCGTCCACGGTCGGGGCGGGAGTCGACGCGGGCGAGCAGGCGGAGATGATGCTCGCAAAGAGGAGCAGTATGAGAAAGATTCGTTTCGTCATGGGGGACACGAGTTACCAGTTACAAGTTACGTAACTCGTAACGTGTAACTGGCAACATGCAACTTATAGCCGCCTATTCGTCGCTCTCTCCCTTGATGAACGCCTCCACTTTTTCGCGGCAGACGTCGTCGCGGAATTGTTTGGGCGGCGTCTTGAAGAAGTAGGAGGAGGGGCCGACGATCGGTCCGCTCAGGCCGCGGTCGAGGGCAAGCTTGGCGCAGCGGATGGCGTCTATCATCACGCCCGCCGAGTTGGGACTGTCCCACACTTCGAGTTTGACCTCGGCGTTGAGAGGCACGTCGCCGAAGGTGGTGCCTTCCATGCGGATGTAGCACCACTTGCGGTCGGTCAGCCACGGCACATGGTCCGAGGGGCCGACGTGCACGTTATCGGGATCGAGTTTGTAGGGCAGCATCGAGGTGACCGCGTTGGTCTTGGAGATCTTCTTGCTTTCGAGGCGTTCGCGTTCGAGCATGTTGAGGAAGTCGGTGTTGCCGCCGAAGTTCAGTTGATAGGTGCGGTCCACGCGCACGCCGCGGTCCACGAACAGGGTCGTGAGGGCGCGGTGGACGATGGTCGCGCCGACCTGCGATTTGATGTCGTCGCCGAGGATGGGGAGTTTGGCGTCGCGGAAGCGCTTCGACCAGTATTCGGACGAGGCGATGAAGACCGGGATACCGTTGACGAAGGCGCAGCCGGCCTCCAGGGCCTGTTCCACGTACCACTTCGTCGCCATCTCGGAGCCGACCGGCAGGAAGTTGACCACCACGTCGGTCTTCGTCTCTTTGAGCAGTTTTCCGATGTCCGCCGTTGGACCGGGCGCCTTGACGACGATCTGCGATAGGTATTTTCCGAGGCCGTCGTGGGTCATGCCGCGCACGACCGGGACGTTCAGGTTCGGAACGTCGCAGAATTTGTAGGTGTTGTTCGGCTCGGCAAAGATGGCTTCGGAGAGGTCCTTGCCGACCTTGGTGATGTTGACGTCAATGCCGAGGGTGAATTCCACGTCGCGGATGTGGTATCCGCCCAGGCGGGCGTGCATGATTCCGGGGATGACGTCGTTATCTTTGGCGTTCTTGTAATATTCCACTCCCTGCACGAGCGAGGAGGCGCAATTGCCGACTCCGATGACGGCAACGCGAACTTTTTTTGGCGACATTTAAATCTCCTTGAAATATGTTTTGCAGGTCTCCATTTTACACGGTTTCGAGACGGGCATTCCATCAATTGACGGCCTCAAAAAGGCAACATCTTACCGGCCCTCAAGTATAATCTGCGCGGGCATCTTATGGACATCGAACGCATCAACCGCCTCCTGACCGTGGTCCAGACCCTGGGCGCGTCCCTGGAGTTCGACGCGTTCCTGCAATCTGTGGTGGAGGAGGTCTGCGAACTCACTTCGAGCGAATCGGCCTCCATCCTGCGCTACGAATCCGGGACGGACAACCTGCTCTTCATCGCCGCGCCGCCCGAGCAGCTGCAGTTCCTGCGCGGGGTGCAGGTGCCGCTCGAAGGCAGCGCGGCCGGCTGGGTGTTCCGTCACGCCGAGCCGCTGTTGGTGCAGAACACCGCGCACGACAAGCGTCACTACAAGGAAGTGGACCGCCTGACCGGCGCGCGCACCCGCTCCATCCTGGCCGCGCCGCTCATGTTCCGCGGCGGCCCGCTCGGCGTGCTGGAAGCGGTCAACAAAAGGAAGGGCGAATATACCGAGGAAGACATCGCCGTGCTGGAGACCCTCGCCGCGCTGGCGGCCTTCTCCATCCACGAAAGCGAATTGCAAAAACAGATCGAACGCCTGCAGGCGGAGACCTCCAGCCTGGAACGTCTCAAGGCCGACTTCATCGCCATCGCCTCCCACGAGCTGCGGACTCCCCTCGGGCTGATCCTCGGTCACGCCACCTTCCTGCGCGAATTGACGGACAAGAAATATCACGAGCAGTTGGACCTCATCATCCGCAACGCCACGCGGCTGAAGGAGATCGTGGACAATCTCTCCAGCGTGGACAACTACCAGAGCGGCGCGGCGCGCGTCCGGCAGAAACAGGTCGTGATGACGCGGCTCGCGCAGGACGTGGTCGAATCGTTCCACGAGGAGGCGCGGCGCAAAGGCGTGGACCTGCGCCTCGCCGCGCCGTCATCCCCGCTGACGGCGGAGGGCGAAGCGGGCAAGATCGAGGTGGCGCTCAGCCACCTGGTGCGCAACGCCATCACGTTCACCGAATCCGGCGGGCACGTCCTCGTCAGCGTGGAGGCGGTGCCGGGCTACGTCAAGGTCTCGGTCGCGGACGACGGCATCGGCATCCCCGCGTCCGACCTGACGCGCGTCTTCGAACGGTTTTATCAGGTGGAGAATCACCTCACGCGGCGATACGGCGGCATGGGACTGGGACTCTCGGTTGCCAAAGCCATGGTGGAAATGCACGGCGGACGCATCTGGGCCGAAAGCGTGGAGGGACAGGGAAGCCGCTTCATTTTCCTGCTCCCGATCAACGCCTCGCAAGCCAGCGCGGCCGAGAAGGTTTTTATTTCCTAGGCGGAAATCCGCAATTCATGAATCCGTCCTTTTTTGTCCTGGTCGGCCAGATCCGACGCGAATATCTGCTCCCGCCCGTCGGCGCGCCCCGGCTCGATTCCCCCGGCGGAAATCTCCTCTACGCCGCCGGCGGGCTGGGCGTGTGGGAAAAGCGCGTCGGGCTGGTGGGACGCGCCGGAGAAGACCTGCCGCGCCAGTGGCTGAAAGACCTGGCGAGCCGCGGCTGGGACACACGCGGCATCCGCATCCAGCAGGGCGCGCTCGACCAGCGCGCCTTCATCGCCTACAACGAAAACTTCGAGGCCACGCGCGCGAACCCGGTCGGACAATTCGCGCAGCGCGGGATTCCCTTCCCCAAAGCGCTGCTGGGACTCCGCTCCGACCCGCAGACGGCGGGCGCGCCGCCCGACCCGGCCTCGCCGCAGCTGGCCGACCTCCCAACCGATTACTCGGACGCCGACGCGATGCACATCTGCCCGTTGGAACTGTCCACACAGCGGCAGTTCACCGACCGGCTGAGCGGCGCGATGCGCGTCCTCACCCTCGACCCGCCCGCGGCGGTGATGCTCCCCGAACGTCAACGCGAAGCGCGCGTCCTCGTCCACGGGTTGACGGCCTTCCTGCCCTCGCTGGAGGAGCTCGCGTCCCTCTTCTGGGGCGAGACGCGCGACCCCTGGGAGATGGCCGCGGCCATCGGCCAGTGGGGCTGCGAATTCGTGATCGTCAAATGCGGCGAGCGCGGACAACTGGTCTACGACGCGGTGTCCCAACGCCGCTGGGAAGTTCCCGCCTACCCGGCACGTCTCGTGGACCCCACCGGCGCGGGCGACGCCTTCTGCGGCGGTTTTTTAGCGGGCTACCGTAAAAATTTCGACCCGCTCGAAGGCGCGCTGCTCGGCAACGTCTCGGCTTCGCTGGCGGTGGAGGGCTCCGGCCCGTACCATCCGCTCGACGCCATGCGCGGACTGGTCGAAGCGCGGCTGGAAGCGCTGCGAGAAACCGTCCGGGTTGTATGAAACGAACTATGGAAAACGACCGGCAGAATCATGTAACCGAGCGTGTAATCGAACTGGCTGTCCAAATCCAGCAGATCCCAGCGCCGACCTTCGACGAACGCGAGCGCGCGGAATTCGTGCGCGCCCGGTTCCTCGCGGAAGGTTTGCTGGATGTCGGAACCGACGCGGCTGGCAACGTCTTCGGGCGGATTCCCGGCGGGGACGCGCCGCCGCTGGTCGTCAGCGCGCACCTCGACACCGTGTTCCCGCGCGGGACCGACCTGCGCCTCGCGCGTGACCCGGAGCGGATCCACGGCCCAGGCATCGGCGACAACTCGGTGGGCGTCGCGGCGCTCCTCGGCCTCGTGTGGAAACTACGCGAGCGCGGCGCCCGCCTGCCGGGCGATCTCTGGCTGGCGGCAAATACCTGCGAAGAAGGTCTCGGCGACCTGCGCGGCATGAAGGCTGTTGTGGAGCGCTTCGGCGCGGGCGTGACGGCCTACCTTGTCATCGAGGGGATGGCGCTGGGACACGTCTACCATCGCGCGGTGGCGGTACAGCGTTACCGCGTCTCCGCGCGGACGGCGGGCGGGCACGCCTGGTCGGATTACGGCCAGCCTTCGGCGGTGCATGAACTGGCGAATCTGGCGGCGCGCATCGCGGCGCTGTCCCTGCCCTCGTCGCCGCGCACAACGCTGAACGTGGGGACGATCTCCGGCGGGACTTCGATCAACACCATCGCGGCGGAGGCCGCCTTCGAATTGGACCTGCGCTCCGAATCCACGCCGGCGCTGGCGAATCTCGTCGCGGGCGTGGATGCGCTCCTCGAAACCGCGAACCGCCCCGGCGTCCGCGTGGAGGCGGAGTCGATCGGGCGGAGGCCGGGCGGGGAGATCCCCGCGTCGCATCCGCTCGTCCAATGCGCGGTCGAATGTCTGCGCGCGCAGGGAATCGAGGCGAGTCTCATCGGCGGTTCGACGGACGCGAACGTGCCGATCAGCCGCGGCCTGCCCGCGCTGGTGATGGGCGTGACGACCGGCGGCGGCGCGCATACCTCCGCCGAATTTGTGGATGTGGCGCCGCTGGCGCGGGGACTGAACGCGCTGGCCGATTTTGCGGAGAAGGCGTTTGCGGTGAGACGATGACGGAGCGCGATTTCGACAAGGCCGCGCTGCGCGGCGAACCCTCGTATGTGTGGCGCGCCGGACAGGACCGCCGCCTGGCGATGATCCTGCGCGCGGCGGGGGAGCGCGCCCGCGGGCATGTCCTGGAAAACGGCTGCGGCGTGGGGATGTATGTGGAGAAGCTCGCGGCCTCCGGCGGGACGGTGTTCGGGCTGGAGTACGACTTCGCCCGCGCGGCCGAGGCGCGGACGCGTTCGCCGCGCATCCTGAACGCGGCAGGGGAGCGCCTCCCGTTTCCGTCGGAGTCCTTCGACCTGATCCTGAGTCACGAGGTGCTGGAACATGTGCAGGACGACCGCGAGGCGGCGCGCGAGATGATCCGCGTGTTATATCCCGGCGGGCGGGCCGTGATCTTTTGTCCGAACCGGGGCTATCCTTTTGAGACGCATGGCATCTACTGGCGCGGACGGTACAAGTTCGGCAACATCCCGCTGGTGAATTACCTGCCGCGCGCCTGGCGCGACAGACTCGCGCCGCACGTGCGCGTCTATTCGCGCCGCGACCTGGAGAAACTGTTCACGGGACTGCCCGTCCGTTTCGTGGAACGCACGGTCGTCTTCGGCGCGTACGACAATATCATCGCGCGCTTCGGCGCGTTCGGGAAGTTCCTGCGCGGCGTTTTGCAGTTTTTGGAAAAGACGCCCCTGCGCGGGCTGGGACTGTCCCATTTTTGGGTGGTGGAGAAAATATAGCCGCGCTGGTTAGAGTGGCTCCATCCGCCCGTTTTGGGCGAGCGAATTTCGATTTAAAAGTCAATTGCCAAAGGAGATTTCCATGAGTCCGAAGAAAAGCGCACAAAAGCCCGAGAATAAATCTGCGGGATTTACGGATGAAGAAAAAGCCGCGATGCGGGAACGCGCCAAAGAACTGAAGGCGGAAGAGCGCGCCAGCAAAGACAGGGAAGCCGGGGAAAAGGCCGTGCTGGCGGCGATTGCCGCGATGACGGAGCCGGACCGTTCCATGGCGAAGCGGCTCCATGAGATCGTCAAAGCCAGCGCGCCGTCCCTCCTGCCGAAGACCTGGTACGGGATGCCTGCCTATGCTAATAAGGACGGGAAGGTGGTCTGCTTTTTCCAGTCCGCGGGAAAATTCAACACAAGGTATGCGACGCTCGGTTTCCAGCATGACGCAAATCTTGACGAAGGCGCGATGTGGCCGGTCGCCTTCGCGCTGAAAAAGTTGACCGCCGCCGAAGAGACCAGGATCGCCGCGCTGGTGAAGAAAGCGGTGGGTTAAGGATACTTTATGCTGGGTTGAAGGTAAAATACAGGCATGAGAAAAGTAAAAGAACAAGCCCAAATTGCATATTCCATCAAACAAAAAAAATTACAGGATACGGCTCGTGAAAACAGCAGTCAGGCCGCCAAATTAAACCTGGATCAAATTTTAAATGGCGATTGTTTGGAACTGCTTTCAACTTTCCCTGATAATGTCATAGATCTAATCGTTTTTTCCCCGCCCTATGATGGAATTCGAGATTATAAAAAAAATTGGTCTTTTGATTTCGAAAAGCTCGGCAAACATCTATACAGGATCACAAAGGACGGCGGAGCGGCTATTGTGGTTATCGGCGATGGGACAAAGAACTTTGCAAAATCGCTCACGTCATTTCGACTGGCTGTCAATTGGGTGGACGAGGCCGGGTGGAAACTTTTTGAAAGCGTGATATATAAACGTGATGGCAACCCGGGCGCATGGTGGAATCAGCGTTTTCGAGTGGATCATGAATATATTTTGATTTTCTTCAAGGGAGATCGCCCCAAGACTTTTCATAAAGAACACCTTATGGTGCCTAGTAAACATGCAGGTAAAATCTATTCGGGAACGGATAGGCTGACAAACGGCGGTTTCAAAACGATCGAGCCAAAAGCAGTAAACCCGATGAAATGTCGGGGGACGGTCTGGCAATATTCAACGAGCAATACGGAAGGCAATCGGTTAAAGCTTCAACATCCCGCTACATTTCCAGACAAACTTGCCGAGGATCTGATCTTATGCTTTTCTGAACCGGGCGATGTTGTTTTGGATCCCATGTGCGGTAGCGGTACAACATGCGTCATGGCGCACAACAACGATCGCAAATATATCGGAATTGAGGTTAGCAACGAATATTGTGAGATCGCGCGCAGGCGGATCGAGAGTGAGTTTCGATCCCAGCAAAAGTTGTTTTAAGGAGATGACATGACGGTGAAACGTGATATTCTATTGGCAAAGAACCTGCTGAATGACTTTCCTGTCTTTTGGGACGGGCGAAAAAGTGTATTGGAACTAAAAGCGGCAAATTTCAATTGGCGGCAAATGGAGTGGTGGGGGTTCTATTTTGAGTACATCGCGTTTGAGAAATTGGCAGGATCGTTTTTAATTCCTGGCGACAAATTTGGAAGAGTCAAAACAGCATGTTTCGACTTCAAAGGGACAATCAATTGGGATTTGAAAGCCAAGGCTCTAAAATCAGATGATCACCGGTCAATTCTAAACGACTCGGAAGCAATGGATTGGAGCATCAAACAGTATGGCGCGCACGGACTTGTTATCGCCCTGTGCGATGTCGAATACAACGATATGAACAGGTCGTTTCAAAAATGGCACGGAAAATTAAAAGGAGGCAAATCAAAATACGAAATTGATCGCGAACAAAGAACCAGCGTATCGCGTTACAGAAAAACGAAGGCGGAACTTGTCGAAATATTATTTCTGGTTGTGACCTCAAAAAACAGATCTGCTCTTGGCATTCATCACCAGGGACGAAATAGTAACGGCAAGCCGCGCCCTCCAAAATACATGCTGGATTACGACACAATCGGGAAATTTTTGGTTGATAAGATCGTTTTTCCTCCATCCCCCGATGGTTCGCGAAAAATTGCCGAGCCGGGCGGCATCTACAAAATAAATTCCGATGAAACTCCAAACATTGAATGAATGACAAAAAAAACGGGACGGCAGATTGACTGCCGTCCCGTTGATTTTAATTTTGGATATGTTCTATTTGGTCGGCGAAGTCCGCAGCCTGCGCGCCAGCAGAATGACGACGACCAGCGCCAGCGCCATCACAAAGAGTCCCGGCGCGCCGGCGTCGTCGAAGAAGCCGGTGTTGGGCAGCTGCGTGGTAGTCGGCATGGCGGTCACCGTCAATTGGGCTTGCGCGGCCTGGGTCAACGCCGCGGCGACGGTGGCCGTTTGCGGGTCGGGCGTGTCGGTGGCGGCTTCAGGGGTGGTCGTGGACGGCGGGATGAGAGGCGTGGCGGTCGGTTCGAGGGTCGCGGTGGCGGCCGGCGTTTGAGAAAGCGCGTCCGAGACGGCTTTTTGCGTCAAGGCCTCGTTCACTTGCAAGTTCTGCGCCACCAGCGTGTTTTGCTGGTTTACGGCCGCCTGTTTTTGGCGCGGCAACACATACAGGCCATACACAGCCAGACATGCAATGGACAGAAAGACAATCCCGCCTAAGATCGCGGCCACAATCAGGAAGGCGCGGTTCCCCGATTCTTCCGGGGGATTTTCGTCTTCCAGGGTGTCCAGGTCGTCGCCTTCATACATGGGTCACTCTCCTCTTGCGCGTTGTCCAGTTTCATTGAATGATAGCATAATTATCCCACAACTTCCAAATTTGCCAGAGGGACAATGGTCTCGCCGCCCGCTTCGAGGCGGACTTCCGCGGCGGGCGCGCGCAATCCGCTCGGCAGGGTCGTCAGCCCGGGCAGCAGGCGGACGATGGAGGCGATCGCTCCGTAATGCGGCGCGGCGCGCAGGCGCGCCTGCTGGCCGGCGGCAAACTCCTCCACATCCAGAGGCGGCGCGGGTTCCGATGCCACCGGCAGGGGGATGATCGCCTCGGGGCGCGCGCCGCTATAGCGGTCGAACGTCTCGGCGTTGACGGTGGCCTCGCGGTTGACGTTGGTGCTTAACAGGCGGTAGGCGGCGGAGTTCATCGGCAGTTTGCCAAAGCCGTCCATCACCAAAATAGGATAGCGCATTTGCAGCGCCGTCGGGATGAGCGCGGGATGCAGGCTGGAGAGGATGAGTCCGCGCACGGGCAGTTCGGCCGCGGCCCGCAGCGCCTCGGCTTTGCCGGCCGCCCCGCCGAGGATGACGAACCCGCGCAGGCTCACGTCCAGCCGCCCGGCGTCGAATTCGGAATCGGGTTTCTCCATCAGGTTGATCAACTGGCCGGCGTCGATGCGCCCGTTGCCCCAGACGCCCTGGACGAGCGCCCCGGCGGTCTGGATGACAACGCCGCGGTCGGGGACTATCTGCGTCACCTGGCCCGGCAGCCCGGCGCGCAGTTCCACGTTCACCTCGCCGACTTCGAGCAGGACGCGGCCCCCGCCCACCACGGCCACGCGGCCATCGCGCGGGGCGCGGACTTCGCGCGGGAACACGCCTTTCCCACTGGCGATCAGCGCGTTGGCGACCACCTGGTCGCCCTCCGCGCAGCGGATCAGGCGGTCGGCCACGGCGGACGCGACGCCCAGTTTGCGCGCCACGTCGATCAAAACGTGTTCGCGCGCCCAGTGGGCTTCGGCCACCACGTCGCTGGCCGAGACGCGCTGGTTGATCCGCGCGTTGACGACGCCCGGCACGGGCAGGAGACGTTCCCGTTGGATGGCGGTTAGCGCAAGAATGTGTGTGACCGGCGCAAGCATGGTTAGCCTCCCAGCGTCCACAGCCATTTTTTGAAGAGCTCGCGGCGGCGCACCGCGTCGGACGGCAATTGCAGCGGGCGGCCGCGCGCGTCGATGACCAGTCCCAGCGCGCCTCCGTGGACGGTGATGGTCTGGCCGCGGCCGGGGCCGAATCCCACGTCGGCGCGGTGGAGCGGCTGCAGGGTGAGTTTGGCCGCCTCCCCGGCCCCAAGCGGGAGCAATTCCAAAGCGCCGCGCTTGACTTCGATGTTGGCTTCGTTGCGGTCGGCGTATCTCAGGCGCGCCCGCAGGACCGGAGCGCCGTGCGAGGCGGCGCTGACGACCGAAACCGTCGTGCCGAGGTTCAGGAACGCGCCGGATTCCAACGCCTGCACCGGCAGGAGTTGATTCAAATCGGCGGCCGCGCCCAGCAGGGGCAAGAGGTTGTTGCGGTCGAGCATCGCCTGGGTGACGCCCGTCGGCTGGAGGGCGTCTAAGAGCAGGAGCAGGTTCTGGCCGGGCGTAGCGCCGTCGGTGAGGGCCGCGCCGCTGGCGAAGATGAATTCAAAGGCCGGCAGGAGGTCGGACCGCGCCGCGGGCGGGAAGTCGCGCTGGGCGGCGCGCACGGCTAAATGCAGGGTGTGACGCGCCAACGCCTGCGAGATGGCGCGTTCCTCGGGCGTGACCGGCACAGTGGACGGATACAGCGAGCGCTGATAGATGGCGTCGCGCACGCTGTTTTGGTGGATGTCCAGCGAGAGCCAGCGGATGAGTTCGTCCAGTTCCGTGTTTTGGGCGAGGGCGGCCAGGTTTTCGCCCAGCCCGTATTGCGGGTACACGCGCAGGCACAGGTCGCCGTTGAAGCCCGCGGCCACGCTCGCGGCGGAGGCGCCGAGAGTTACGCTCAACACGCCGCCGGAAGCGCCGGTCAGGCGGCTGAGGAAGCGCGTCATACGCCCGGTGGCGTAGGCTGTGGGGAAGACGTGTCCGTTCGACCAGGCCTCCAGTTCGTCCACGCCGCGCAACTGTCCGCGGCGGATGCCGGTGACGATTTGCGAGAGCTCGCTCATGGCCGGGTCGAGGTCTTCCACGTCCAGCGAGGGACGCAGGTTCGGGCTGAAGTGCAGGGCGGGCGTCAGGCTTTCCAGCAGCCGCTTCACGTCGTCGGCGAGGCTGTTGTTCCCGGCGAATAAAATGGCGGGACGTTTCTCTTTTGGCATGAGGTAGCAGGCCAGTCCCGCTGTGTCGAGCATCATGTGGACGGAGCGCGACGCGCCGCCGTCCGTCCCGCCGGCCAGCACGATCAGGTCCGGGCGGGCGCGCAGGATGGCGTCTATCTGCTCGTCGGGGCGGCGGCGGTCTGCCAGGCTGAGACTTTCGACGACGCGGCCGTAGGCGGTCTCCGCGAGGCGGCGGGCCGATTCGAGCGAGACGTCGGCGAGCAGACCGACGATGACGGTTCGGATGGACGGCCCGGCCGAAAGCGTGGCCGTGAACAGGTCCACGCCCGAACCGTCGGCGCGGGACGGCGAGATCAATTTGCGGTCCGCGTCGAGAAAAGTCCGCCCCGTGATGGACTGGATGTTTTCGATGGCGGCGCGCACGCCGAGGCCGATGTCTTTGAAGGGCGCTTCGGCCGTGCTGGGAGCCTGTCCCACCGCGAGGAAGCGGTAGCCGCCCTCCACCACGTCGAAAAGCGCGGCCCGCGTGGTCGTGGCGCCAACGTCCACAGCCAGCAGGGAATGGTCGTCCGTCAATGAGATCGGCATAATCAGAATCCAAAAATGGAGAACAGGGAATGAATGCGTTCCACCAGCGCGGACAGCGCGGCGCTATAGACGCCCGCGAACAGCGCGCCGAGCGTGAGGGCCACGAACAACTTCCCGAGCCAGGCGAAGGCTTCGAACAGGAAGCCGCGTTTGACGGAACCGTCTTCGGCGCGGCGCGCGCCAAAGTGGAAATAGGCCAGCGTGGCGACCGCGCCGACCAGCATGACCGCGCCGTTCAACAGCGACTCGATCGGGTTGACGCCGCGCTGGATCAGGGCGGCGATATTGAACGGTTCGGCGGCCGCGCCGACCTGCGGGAGGATCGTCCCCAGTACGGCTCCGCCGACCGCCACCGCCGCCCCCGCGCCGACGAGGTAGCCGACGGCCGGTCCGCCCAGACGACCGAGACGCGGCGAGATCTTCATCAGCATCAACACGCTCAAAATCAGGGGGATCAGCAGGAGGCCGCGTTCCAGCATGGGCGCGCTCATCAGCGGGGCAACCAGGTAGGGGATGACGATCTGGTAAAGCGCGATCACGGCCACGTATCCCGCCGAGACGCCGACGAAGACATGCACGGCGAAGCGGAAGAGGGCGTTATCGCCGACGAGGTAACTTAAGATCATCAGCGTGAGGATGAAACCGACGATGCCGGAGATGAGTTCAGGATTCATGTCGGGCCTCGTCCGAAACTCGGCGCGAGCGCGCGCCGGCAATGAGATTCCACAAGCCGCCGAATGCCATGAGCAGGACGGCGAGCGTGAGCGTGAAGTTGTACGCGTCCCAATATTTGCGGACGGGGCCGCCCGTCCCGCTGGAGGCTTCGAAGGCCGCGCCGTCGCGCAATCCGCTCACGAGGGCGCTGACTTGTCTCGAAAGCAGGTAGGGCTGGATCATGGGCGCGGCCTGCGCGCTGGCGACGACGATCAGGGGATGTCCCGCGCGGTGGGCGGCGGTCTGCTCCACCCAGGCGCGGGCGGTCTCGGCCTGGTCGGTGAGCAGGATGACCGCGGCGTAGTCCGAGAAGCGGGATACGCCCTGCGCGGCGGGCGCGTCCCAGGAGCGCGAGGGGAGCGCGGCGCGCGGGTTGACGGCGAACGACAGGATGCCGGTCTCGCCGCCGGGCAGGTAGCCCAGGTTGACGTAGTCCTGTCCGGGACGGTAGTTTTGTCTCGCGACGCTCGCGGCAAAGAAACGCTCGGCCAGCGCCGGGCCGATGGGAGAGGTCGAAAGGACGGTCACGCGCGGGGAACGCAGACCCAGCAGACGGTCCACGAAGGACGCGGCGGCGGCTTCGAGTTCCCCGGATAGCGCGGGGTCGTAGTCGAAGATCATCAAAATCGGCGCGTCGTTCGGCAGGGATTCCAGAATAGGCAGCGCCAGCGCGCTCTCAGGCGAAAGCGCCGCGGGCAGCGGCACGGCCTGCGTGCGGCCAAGGATGGCGGCGCTTGCCAGCAAGATGAGCAGGGCCGAAAGGACCCAGCGCAGGACGCGCTGTGAGCGGAAAATGCCCGTGCCGCGTAGCGGCTTGGGCTGTGTCTCGGCGGCGATCAGTTGCCCGAGCAGGGACGCGTCCTCCTGCTGGGACTGGCTGGCCTGGAGGCGGAACGACTGTCCCACCGGCTTGCCGGGTTGGACGATCCCGCCGACGAAGGGCAGGACGCCGCGCAGTCCGGCCAGCGGCCCCGCCTCTTCCAGCGGACCTTCGACCGCG
>DKTP01000062.1 GCA_002473085.1 Anaerolineales bacterium UBA7227 | reverse complement strand
GCGATGATGGCGATGTTGCGGAGGTCGGTTCGTTCGATGGTCATGGTTTCATAATTTTCTGGCCGAAGAGTCTGGGAAAGCATTTTGTAGCTCCAAAATTTAACCGAGGCTGAATAAAGCAAACGTCAGGTCGGAATAGCGGATTGACGGTCGAACGATTAAAGACCAACCATACAAAAAACCCCCGACTGGGAGGCCGAGGGTTTCGTTTAGAAGTCGTTCGGCGTGCGGGCGATATTCTATCAGAATGATGAAAATTCTGGAAGAGGTCAAACGGTGTTTTCTCAAACTTCTCGAAAACAGGCTTATACTCGGAGTCTCGCGGAAACCCGCGCGCAGCGCGCAAGCCTGGCGGCAGCAAGCGCCGATCACGCCTTTCGCAAGCTGCAAATTTATCTCGAAAACGCCCTGGAGAGTGTTTCTTAACTCCTTTTTGCACACAGAATTGACGGATTGCACGAACAAACAGGATTTTTCTTAAGTGATTCTATCCGCGAGAATCCGTGCAACCCGCGTCATCCGTGTACTGAAGAAACTGTCTCTTACGCGGAGGAGCGACCATGGACCATAACAGAGTAGTTCGGAAAGAATTTTCAAAACAAGCCGCGAGGTTTGGAGATCAGGGACTGACGCTCTCCAGCCAGGACCTTCTGGATTGGATCGTGGATTCCCTGCCCCTGAAGAAGGAGTTCCGAGTTTTGGACGTCGCGGCAGGGACGGGACATCTCAGCCGGGCAATCGCTCCCCGCGTCAACGAGGTCGCGGCCATTGACCTTACCCCAGCCATGTTAGCCCAGGCCCGCGAGGAAGCGGCCAGGCAAAATCTGACAAATATCGTTTTTGAAGAGGGCAACGCCGAACGATTACCCTATGAGACGGGACGCTTTGACCTCGTGGCATCACGGCTGGCGCTCCATCATTTCGAGAAGCCCATAATCCCGCTTCGGGAAATGGCCCGGGTGTGCAAGCCAGACGGCAGACTGGCGGCCATTGACCTAATGGCTCCCGAAGATCCAAAAATCGCAGAAACCTACAACAGTCTGGAAAGATCGCGAGACCCATCCCATACAGCCGCATTGTCAATAACCCAAATGAAAGCGCTATTTGCGGACGCTGGCCTGGCGATAGAGACGCTGGAAACCAGGAACGTGGAGGTCGATTTTCAGCGATGGACACAGATGACAGGAACCGCCCCCGGCGTTACGGAAGCGCTCAAAGAAAGGCTGCTGAAAGACCTCGGCGCCGATTCCGAAACAGGCATGAGACCCTTTATAAGAAACGGCGCGCTCAAATTCCTGCAAGTCTGGGCGATCGCCGTTGGAAAAAAGGCCTCTGTCGCAAAACGAGCCTGACCGAGGCAGCCTGCGCTTCACGGACGTTCCCCCATATGGCCTTCTCAAAGTCGCTTGACAAGTTGGCGATATGGAACGCGCATAGCGCGAACACCAGCGCTTGCGCCAGGCGCAAGTGTGGGCGAATTTCGCGAACTTTCCTGCTTTGCTACAGCCATGCGTTCCCCCATAACGCCTATTGCCCTGGACCGAAACCTGGTCTATACTTGAAGAAATCCCCGTAAAGGACCGCCTCATGCGCGAACGAAGGCACACGCAGCGAAAAAAATTTGGCTTCTACATGCGCGTCCTCAACGACGAAAACGAGGAGACCGTCGGCCATCTCGTAGACATCAGCGCGGACGGCCTGCAACTCGAAACGACCGCCTCCCTTCCGATGGGACAGGTCTTTCACCTGCACATGGAACTCACTCCCGACGTCTCGGACAAACTGTTCATGTTCTTCTCCGCACGCCCCAGATGGATCAAGCCGGACGAGATCATGCCCAACCTGTTCAAAGTCGGCTTCGAGATCACCCACATCGAACCGCACGACCGGGAAATCTATCAGCGCCTGATGGAAATATACGGCGAATAAATCAGAAACCCGTTTTCTTGAAGAAAACGGGTTTCTCGTTTTTAGGCTTTCACCAACCCCACCGTCAGCGTCTCGCCGTCGAAACTGTCGCTGGCGGTAAACGCGTCGGCGGGCGGGGGCATGAACTGCAAATCCACCGTCAGCGTTTCGGACGTCACATAATCGCGATGCTCCTCGACCGCCGCCTTCAATCCCTCGCTGGCGACGACGAACATCCTGATCCGATCCGCCACATCAAGCTCCGCAGACTTGCGGAGGTCCTGCGCGCGGCGGACAAACTCGCGGGCGAGTCCTTCGCGGACGAGTTCGGGCGTCAACTCGGTGACGAGGGCCGCGACGTACGCGCCCTCCTCGGCGACGGCGAATCCCTCCTTCGCGACCGCCTTGACCTCCACCTCGTCGTCCAACACCTCGAACGTTTCGCCTCCCGCCTCGACCTTGAGCGGGACGCCGTCCATCAGCGTTCGCGCCGCCGATTCCGCGTCCATCGCCAGGATCGCCTTCTGGATGGCGGGGAACTTGTTGCCGTATTTCTGTCCGAGCTGCTTCGGCAGCGGCTTGATCGTGTGCGCCACCGCCTCGGTGGACGAATCCAGCAGGCGGACCCGCTTCACGTTCAACTCGTCCGCGATCAACTCGGCGAAGGCCTCCACCGCCTTCCGTTCGGAGACGTTGCCCACCGAAAACGCCGCCTCGGACAGCGGCTGGCGGACTTTGCGATTCGCCTTCTGCCGCGCCGAATGTCCGAGCGAGACAAGCTTCATCACCGTCGCCATGTCGCGGTTGAGCGTCTCGTCAATGCGCGAGACGTCCGCTTCGGGCCACCGCGCCAGATGGATGGATTCGGGCGCGTCCGCGTCCGCCGAGCGGACGAGGTTCTGGTAGAGTTCATCCGCAAGGAAGGGCATGGCGGGCGCGAGCAGTTTGGCGACCGTCACCAGCGCGGCGTAGAGGGTGGAGTACGCGGCCTGCTTGTCCGAGTCCGACTCAGATTTCCAGAAGCGGCGGCGCGAGCGGCGCAGGTACCAGGTCGAGAGTTTCTCCACAAATTCCTGGATCGGACGCGTAGCGCGCGTCACTTCGTATTCCTCGTAGCCCGCCGTCACCTCGCGGACGAGGACGTTGAGTTCCGATAGCAGCCATTGGTCGAGGCTGGAGTAACGCAGGTTGGCTTGCGCTTCAGGTTTCCATTTGTCGAGGTTAGCGTAGGTCACAAAGAACGAGTAGACGTTCCACAGCAGCAGCGTGAAGTCGCGCACCACCGAGCCAACCAGTTCAGGAGAGAAGCGGCGCTCCTGTCCTGGCGGTGTGGCGGTGTAGAGGTACCAGCGGAAGGCGTCCGCGCCGTGGACTTTGAGCACGTCCCACGGGTCCACGATGTTGCCGAGGCTCTTCGACATTTTGCGGCCCTCGCCGTCGAGGATCAGCCCGAGGCAGATCACGTTCTTGAACGAGACGGAATCCATCAACAGCGAACTGATGGCATGGAGCGAATAGAACCAGCCGCGCGTCTGGTCCACGGCCTCGCAGATGAAGTCGGCGGGGAATTGCTGTTTGAATTTTTCCTGATTCCCGAAGGGATAATGCCACTGCGCGTACGGCATCGAACCCGAGTCGAACCACACGTCAATCAAATCGGGGACGCGCTGCATCCTGCCGCCGCACTTTTTACAATCCCAGGCGATCTCGTCCACATAGGGACGGTGGAGGTCGAGTTCGCTCAGGTCGCGGCCCGCGAATTTGGAGAGTTCGTCCACCGAGCCGACGCACTCGCGGTCTTTACAGTCCTCGCACTCCCACACGGGAAGCGGCGTGCCCCAGTAGCGTTCGCGCGAGAGCGCCCAGTCAATGTTGTTTTCGAGCCAGTTCCCGAAGCGTCCGTCCCGGATGTGATCGGGAGTCCAGTGGATGGTCTTGTTGAGTTCCACCATTCGATCCTTGAAGCGGCTCGTGCGGATGTACCACGCGTCGCGGGCGTAGTAAAGCAGCGGGGTTTTGCACCGCCAGCAGAACGGATAGGTATGCGTGTACGATTCCGCGCGGAACAGGAGGCCGCGGTCGTCGAGGTCGCGGATGATCATCGGGTCGGCGTCCTTGACGAATACGCCGCGCCACGGCGTCACTTCGGGGATGAACGTCCCGCCGGGCAGGACGGTCATCAGCACGGGCAGGTCGAATTCGAGCGCGGCCTGCATATCCTCCGCGCCGAAGGCGGGCGCCATGTGAACGAGTCCCGTGCCGTCTTCGGTCGTGACGAAATCGCCGAGGACGACGTAATGCGCGGGTTTGTCGGGCGGGAGGAAGGTGAAGAGCGGAAGATATTTCTGTCCCTTCAATTTCCTGCCTTTGAACGCGTCCACGATTTTCACTTCCTCGCCGCGGAAGACTTTTTCGAGCAGGGGCTTGGCGAGGATCAACTTCTCCTTTTTACCGTTCACCGCGCGCTCCACAGTGACGTACTCCACGTCGGGATGCGCGGCCACCGCCACATTGCCCGGAAGCGTCCACGGCGTCGTCGTCCAGACGAGGAGCGAGGTGTCGGGCTTGTCCGCCAGCGGCATGCGGACGAAGACCGAGGGGTCGGTCGCCTCGTCGTAGCCGAGCGCGACTTCATGGTCGGAGAGAGTCGTCCCGCAACGCGGGCAGTACGGCACGACTTTGTATCCCTTGTAGAGCAGGTCGCGGTCCCAGAAATTTTTCAGGATGTTCCAGACCGACTCGATGTAGTCGTTGGTGAACGTCACATACGCCGTTTCCAGGTCCACCCAAAAGGCGATGCGGTCGGTCAGCCGTTCCCAGTCCTGGATGTAATCGAAGGCGGACTTGCGGCACTCGGCGTTGAACTTCGCCACGCCGTAGGCTTCGATGTCCTGTTTGTTCTTGAACCCATGCCGCTTTTCGACTTCGATCTCGACGGGCAGGCCGTGCGTGTCCCAGCCGCCGCGCCGCGAGACGCGGTAACCGCGCATGATCTTGTAGCGCGGGAACATGTCCTTGAACGCCCGCGCCAAAACGTGGTGAACGCCCGGTTTGCCGTTGGCGGTGGGAGGCCCCTCGTAGAAGACATATTCGGGCGCGCCCTGTCTCCGCTCGACGGTCTTCTTGAAGACGTCTTCGCGCTTCCACATTTTGAGAACGGCTTCTTCCATCGCCGTCACGTCGAGTTTGGGGCTGACTGATTTAAATGACATACTTCCTCCGGGTTGAAGGTTGAAAGTTGAAGGTTCAAGGTTGCGGAAAACATTCAACATTCCAACATACAACCTTCAACTCAAAAACAAAAACTCTCGCCTCAAATCAGAGACGAGAGCATGGCTCACGCGGTACCACTCTGCTTCCCATTGCTGGGCGCTCGTCGAGGTCCATCAACCTCGCGCCTTGATAACGAAGCGCGACTCCGTCTCACCTACTCTCCGCCGACCATCTGACCATCCAACCACGCGATCACCTGACTATGCGACCACGCGACTATCAGACTATTCGACTAATTTCAGTTCGCCGCTACGGGAGGATTTTCCGTTCGCTTTGCTGACCCGCTTCACACCGACCGCAGGCTCTCTGGCAGTTCCACGAACGTACTCGTTCCCATCCACGCGTTTGAATAGCGGGATTATGCCACAAAATTTAACGTCGGTCAAACCGATTTGACCTGCAACTCAACTCGCGGGATAATCCCCGCATGGACATCCTCATCACCGACTCGACTCCCGCCTCCCAAACCGTCTCCGCCTCGCGCGTGACCTTGAACCTGCCGCGGCCTCCCCGCGCGTTTTACCGCCACGGATGGCAGTCCTGGTCCCTCGCCGCGTGGACGGACCTCTCCCCGCTCCCGATTCAAAAGCCCGCCATCTTCCACGTCCTCCAAACGGACGCGGCCTACGCCCGCGAGCCGCTCCCGCACGGATCGTGGGTCGGCGCGGCGGAAATGGACGACGGCAGGATCGTCCTCCTCGGCGCGCTCGGCACGGACGCGCATGTCCGCCTGGACGGCAGTCAACTCGAAGGTTGGTACGAATCGGGCGAGGGCGAATGGTTCATCCACTTTGGCGCGGAACAAAACGCCTTTCCTGCCTATACGCAAGCGCTCGGCGAGCGATTCGGATTTGCCGCCGCGAGGCCCGCGCCGCGTATCTGGTGCTCGTGGTACAGCCTTTACACGTTGATTGACGAACCCATCCTCCACAAGGTTTTCGACGGCCTCGGCGACCTCCCCTTCGATGTTTTGCAAGTGGACGACGGCTGGCAGGTCAGCCTCGGCGATTGGGAGGCGAACAACAAATTCCCGTCGGGCATGGCCGCGCTGGCGGACAAAATAAAATCCACCGGGCGCAAGGCGGGACTGTGGCTCGCGCCGCTTTTGGCGGCGAAATCTTCACGGCTGTTCCGCGAACATCCCGACTGGTTTTTAAAAGATGAAGCGGGGAAATTCGCCTCGGCGGGGTTCAACTGGGGCGAGTGGATGTACGCGCTGGATACCACCCATCCCGCCGCGCAAGAATGGCTGGCGGCGCTGATGAAACAAGTCCGCGCCTGGGGCTTCGATTATCTCAAACTCGATTTTCTCTACGCGGGCGCGCTGCGCGGCAAACGTCACACGGAGGCGCCGCGCGAGGCCGCGTACCGCCTCGGGCTGAAAGTTCTGCGCGAGGCGATGGGCGCGGACGCGTACTTCCTCGCCTGCGGCGCGCCGATCGTCCCCTCGCTCGGTCTGTGCGACGCGCTGCGCGTCGGCCCGGACGTCGCGGGCGAATGGGAGAGTCATCGCGACGCGGTCCTGCTCCAAAATCCCACCACGCCTGGGGCGCGCAACGCCATCCGCACGACGGTCAACCGCCTCTGGTTGAGTCCGCTCGTCCAGACCGATCCCGACGTGGCGTATTTCGCCGCCAAAGGCAATTCGCTGACCGTCGAACAGCGGCTCCTGCTCCAGGACCTGGCGCTGGTCTGCGGCTTCAAGGCGACCTCCGACCTGCCGCAATGGATGACCCCGGCCGAGCGCGAGTCCCTGCGCGCGTTTCTTGAAGATACGAACGAGTACCTTCCCGAGGGAGGTTATCGCTATCGCGTCGCTTCGCGCCGCGTGGACTTCACGCCCGCGATCGAACTTCCGCCGCGCCCCAACAAATTAGAATCTATCCAAAGAACAATATTCGCCGCGCTGGGAAACCAGCCCTGGGCGCTGCGCCTGCTGGATTGGATGGGGAAACGTTCGTTGAAGAAGACGGTTCAAAGGCTATAAGCCGGAATTGCGATCAATAAAATATAAATAGCCCTGACGCCCGCCTTCTTTTGTCCAAAATTCAACGGACTTGCGAATCCGCTTAATGCAGGCCAGAATTACATCGTGGGTAAGCGGTTCGGGCGACAGATCAACTACTTCGCCGTCCTTGCCCTCCTTCTGCATCGGATTGCGTCCCAAACGCCATTCACATATCGCCCGCACACGTTCATAAAGCAAATCTTGAAGTTCGTTGAACGCGGGCGGCGGTTTAGCCTTCCCAATCTGCTCGGAGCGATAGCCCATCCACAACGCGTTGAGAGCCTTGTCCACGTCGTAATCGAACAATTGGGGATTTTCGCGATAAACGCTTAGGATGGCCCATTCGATGTTTTGCAAGACGTCCAAATATTCTTCTTCAACTAAGGTCATATGAAATTTACCTTGCTTGTGAATGATTGAAAACAATCCTCGTGCGAACGCGCAGGAGCGTCACTCCAACGCGTTCTCCAACGACTTAATATCCGCCGCGCTTGGCAAATGCACGCGCAAGACGCGCCGTCCGGCGGCTTGTAACGCTTCGTAATCGCCCAACGCCTGCGCGCGGATGAGCGCGCCGAAAGTCAATCCCTGCGTCGGGATTTCAAGGTCGTTTTCCGCGTCGCACACAACCTGAATGAACAGCCCCGTGTTCGGCCCGCCCTTGTGGAACTGTCCCGTGGAATGCTGGAAGCGCGGACCGAATCCCGCCGTCGCCGCGCAATGAGTCTTCGCGCGGATGGCGACGCGCATCCGCTGGAGCGCTTCGGTCATCTCTGCGTTGCGCGGCAGGTAGGCGTTGACGGCGACGTAATCTCCTGCCTTCGCCTGCGCCAAAAATTTCTCCAGCGCGGGCTTCGCCTCGCGGACGTCCACCAGGTCCACGTCGGCGAGTTTGCCCGTCTTTTGGAAATCGGCGATGCGGGCGTTGGTGCGCGCTTTGCTGTCCTGCACGTTGGGCTGGTCGAAGGCGTTGACGCCGAGAATATGACAGGCCGCGGCGACCGCAATCTCCCAGCGGAAAAATTCCGCCGAGGCGTCGTGATAATCGGCGAGGGGCAATGCAACCACGGGATGGCCCGCGCTTTTGAGAGCGGCGATCCCGGCATCGAACTCGCCCGTCTGATGCAGATAGACGAACAGCCGGTCGTTCCCGTACGCTTCGGGCGCGCCGAGCGGTTCGAGCGCGACGGGCAGGATTCCCTTCCCGTCCTTGCCGCTGGATTCGGCGACGATCTGCTCGACCCAGCCCGCCAGCGCGGACAGGGGCGCGTCCGCCAGGACCGTCAGCTTGTCGCGGCCGGCCAGAGCGGACTCAGCCATCACGGCGCCGAGCGCGACGCCCGGGTCGCGCGCGATAGGGACGTCCGCGCCGCATTGGCGCTTCATCCAATCCGCGCGGTCGAGGAAGCCGGGCAGGTCGTATCCGAGCAGCGCGGCGGGGACCATGCCGAAGTCGGTCATGGCGGAGTAGCGTCCGCCCACGGATTCGTCGGAGGAGAAAATCTTGCGGAAGCCGCGCTCGCGCGCGAGTTTTTCCAGGCCAGTCCCGGGATCGGTGGTGGCGACGAAGCGCGAGCCGTCGCCGTTGGACAACTTCCAAAACAGGTCGAAGGCGGCCATCATCTCGGCCGTGCCGCCCGATTTACTGGCGACGATGTACAGCGATTTTTCGGGCGGGAAATTCTTCGCGGCCTCCGCCACCTGCCGAGGGTCGGTGGAGTCGAGGATCGCCAGCGAGAGCGGCGCGGCGACGTTCGCGGCCGCTTGCAGGGAACTCAGCGCTTCGGCGGTCAGCGAGGAGCCGCCCATTCCAAGCACGAGGACGCGGTCAATGCCCGCGTTGCGGACTTCCTCCGCGAAGGCTTGATAGTCGGGGATGCGGGCGCGGGCTTTTTCGGGAGAGGCCAACCAGCCGAGACGGATCGCGGCCTCGCGCTGGCCCGCCTCGTCCGCCGCCCAGAGGGAGACGTCGTGCCGCCACAGCCGCGCGGAGAACGCGTCCGCTTCGAGGGAGGACAAGCGCCGGGCGACAGAGTCCGCCAAGGGTCCGAGCGAGGCGACGGCGGCTTTCCGTTTTTCGTCCAGTTCCGCGAACAATTGCGTGAAGGCTTCAGCGAAGGTCTTGACGCCTTCCACTTCGAGTTCGTGAGTGACCGCGTCCATCGAGATGCCGAGCGTCTTGAGCTGCGCGAAGACGCTGCGGGCCTCGTCGAGGTCGCGCGTGAGCGTGATTTCGGCGTGACCGTGATCGCGGAAGGCATTCAGCGTGGCGGGCGGGATGGTGTTGACGGTCTCGGGACCGATGAGGCTGTCCACATAGAGGGTGTCGGGGTAGGCGGGGTTCTTCGTGCTGGTGCTGGCCCACAGCGGGCGCTGGACGCGCGCGCCTTTGAGTTTAAGTTGTTCCCAACGGTGCGTGGTGAAGACCGCGGTGAAGGCTTCGTAGGCGAGCTTGGCGTTGGCGATGGCGGCTTTGCCGCGCAGGGGCGCGCCTTCGGGAAGTTTGGGGTCTATCTTCGTGTCGACGCGCGAGACGAAGAACGAGGCCACCGAGGCGATGCGGTCAATGGGATGTCCCGCGGCGAGGCGTTCTTCGAGCCCGTCGAGGTAGGCGATCATCACTTCGGCGTAACGTTCGAGCGAAAAGATGAGCGTGATGTTGATGTTGATGCCCGCGGCGATGGAGCGTCGGATGGCGGGGATGCAGGCCTGGGTCGCGGGGATTTTGACCATCAGGTTGGGACGGTTCACGCGCTCCCAGAGCGTCCGCGCCTGTGCGGCGGTGGCTTCCTCGTCGTCAGCGTAGCGCGGGTCCACTTCGATGCTGACGTAGCCGTCGCCGCCGTTCGTCTCGTCGTAGAGGGGACGGAAAAGGTCGCAGGCTTTCTGGATGTCTTCCACGGCGAGCCGCCAGAAGACCTGCTCCGCGTCCCAGCCCGCCCAGGCGAGGGGGATCAACGCCGAGTCGTAGTCGTTGGACTTCGTCATGGCGTGGTTGAAAATGGACGGGTTGGAGGTGACGCCGCGAATGTCGCCGCGCCGGATCATGGCTTCGAATTCGCCGTTCTCCAATTGTTTGCGCTGGATGTTATCGTACCAGAGAGACTGGCCGAGAGAGGTGAGTTTGGTAATGGGGTTCATGCGGGTCCTGTCTGTGTTGAAGATCTGAACGGTTAAATTTCAGCAAGGCAGGCCGAAGGCATTCTTTCGGGAGACCGATCCTGGAAAGAACGGCGGCCATGCCCCGCTAAAATAATTGTACCTTATCATACAACGTTTCAAGGCAGGTCGCGGAAGAGGCAGTCGGAGAGCAGGAAGCGCAATGTCCCATCCGTGCGGACGGCGAGACGCGTGGAACCAGCAAAGCAGTACTTCGTCTTCACTTCGTCCCGCAAGGGGATAATATTGTGATTGCCAACGTAGACGGCGGTGATCCCGTTGACGGTGGCTTTGATCTGCTTGCCATCGCCATCATAGACGAAACTCGCGGTCGCCGACGCGCGCGCAACGGTTCGCTCAATCCCGCACAGACGGAACTTGTCCGCGCGTTGCGCGAAGGCTTGGGATTACTGGAAAAGAAAAAAATGGATGATGTTAAGGCGCAAAACGAAGTAGCGGTATAATCTCACCCCCCACTCGGAAAGACGGGCTGAACTCCCAAGTTCGGTTCGTCTTTTCA
Organism: Anaerolineales bacterium UBA7227; assembly: GCA_002473085.1. Lineage (GTDB taxonomy): Bacteria > Chloroflexota > Anaerolineae > Anaerolineales > Villigracilaceae > Denitrolinea > Denitrolinea symbiosum. Next base: position 1,625 of record DKTP01000062.1, on the reverse strand, counting down.
TTTTTCGGGGCGCGTTTTGCTCATGATCTTCCACTACATCTGCCACTGACACAATCAGGAAGATTTCGTAGTGGTGAACAACCAGCAGACGCCTTACTCCAAAATGACATCCAAATATGCGCCAACGCTTTCGCCAATGTTAACCATGACGCCAACTACAACAATACGCAAGGTTATAGGCCTTTCAGTTTGAGTTAAAATAGGCTTCACTGATAAATCAAGGCCTGGTGGATATTGACTCTTAGTCGGTAAAATTACGCCTGAAACAGAATAGTCGAAATCGTTATCTACCTCTTCCCATTCGCCCTCCCTTTTAATAAGAATTTTAGAACCGTAATCTGGTGAAAACGAAACTGGACTGTCCGATAAATTTTCAATGTAAAGGTCTATTGTGCCTATTGCATTGTATATATCAACCATTCCTGGAGATTTGCGTAGAACAATCTGCGCATTCATTTCGGCCAATGGAATGGGTATCCCTGGAACAGAATCGGAATTTGGAGAGTTCGTGATTGTACATGCCACTAAGAACATGACCATAGCAAAGATCGTTTTCTTCATTTGTGTTTGATCTCCTCGTAATGATCACGGTATCGGAAAGATTATCGGAGCGTAGCGTTCGCCAGTTAAATACATCGCCAGTTTTATAACAACACTTACGTTGTACGAAGATCCCCAGGAGTTTGTTGGGTTTACATTGTTGCCGGATGGGGTCAAGGATACCGTTGTGATGCTTTTTCCCGGGATCGTCCCAACTCCAGGGCTTGGCGCCCCGGGATTTTGCCAATAAGTTCGATTCACGCTGTACGTTTGATTACTTGGCTGATAACATAAGGTTTGACATGGTGTTACCTCAACACCAAAGGTTACACTCGACACTGCCAGTTCCACATTGCTCTTGTTGTATACTGTGATCGAATCGACGCTTATCGTCCCATCCAAATATTCATCATAGGTTACGAAAGTAAATATACTCGGATCGCCATTTGCCGCTTGATTATTTCGAATCCAAATTGCTGGTTGGTTAAGAAGTACATCAGGTGCACTTGCCCATGCAGAGGCGGGATATTGTCCTTCTGCGCTACAACCATCACAGCCAGATTCGTCTGGCCCCGGAACGTATGGCGTCATCCAATTATGCATGCCCGCTAAGACTGTGTGTGTCACTGAGCAATCCTCAGTTTCTTCATAGCAGGTAGTACCGCCACCGCTATCTATCATGTGCCCTGTTGGATCCGTGTAACGGACAGGATTATTGTTCACAAAAGCATATCGATCCCAGGCCTGCGTCCCTTGCGTGGATGTGGGGATGATGGTATCTGCTTGGGCGAAGCGTCCGAGGGTGGGGTCGTACCAGCGCGCGTTGTAGAACATTAATCCAAACCCCGCGTTGCCCAAGTCCGTGGCGTCATCGCTGACGTAACTGTATTGTCCCGTGAAGGTGTAGCGCGTGGGGAGGGTTGTATTCGCCGTCGTGAACCGCACTTCACCCCACGGCTTATAGCGCGTCTGCACCACATCGCCCGTGGACGCGTCCACCGCGAGAGACGTTGAACCGAGATGATCGCCAACAAGATAGGTCAAGGTTGTAGTTTGTGGCACGATGTACTTCCTCACCGCTATTC
>DKTP01000017.1 GCA_002473085.1 Anaerolineales bacterium UBA7227 | reverse complement strand
CCGCAAGTAGAACTTGCGGAATCCTTTTTATTTTCACATAAAAACGGCGGAAGCAAAAAGTGGAATGAGACGGCGCTCATTCCACTTTCGTTTGGCGGCAAAGACGGTTTCTACGGTATGGGCGTCCCGGTCAACTGGATGGAGTCGACGTAGCCATAGTCTGCCGCGTCGGCGCCGGACTGGCGGATGCGGATTTTGAAGTCGGCGCGGTTGGCCGCGGCCGCGGGCAGGATGAACGTCAGCCGGTTGAGTTTGCCGTTCTCGCGCGGCGAGCCGTTCTTGATGGTCGTGAGCGGTTTCCAGGCCGAGCCGTCCCACCAGGAAAGTTGGAGCGTTTCCTTATTTTCGTACGAAGCCGCGCCCAGGTAGACGGTCAATTTGAGATTCTCATATCCCTGCGTGGAGACGACGCGGCTGATGGACGCGTTCCCGGCCAGGCGGACGCTGCGCGGCCGATACGCGGCGCGGCCGCGCTCCAAACGACTTTGCCCGTTTTGGTCCAGCCTTTGAAGGCGGCGTTGAAGTTATCGCTGAAGACGACGGCCGGGGTGACGGCCGTTCCGCTGAATTCGTACGCGCCGATGTCCCATTTTGAATCGTTCGGGCGGGGCGCGTCGGCGAAGTCGCGCTTGGGCGCGTCGGCGCCCGTCCCGGCGTTGATGGCCGGGGAGGCCGCGTCCAGCCGAAAGTCGGAGGCGGAGACGTTGACGAAGCGGGGAGCGCCAGTCACGTAGTTCGTCCCGCGCGTCTCGCCGGAGAGGTTGCGGAATCCGTCCAGCAGGTTGTTGGTGATGGTCGTCTCGGAAGGAGGCGTCCCGTTTATCTGGATGGTGAATTGCGTGTTCTGGCTGAGCAGGTTGTTGCGGACGACGACGTTTTTGGCGCGGTCGTTCCAGAGGCCGATCCCGCCGCCGCCCTCGCTGCCGTTTTGGACGACCGTGTTGTTGACGATGAAGATGTTGTTCAACGCGCCGTAGCCCCAGTTGCCGAGCAGGATGCCGCTGGTGGCGTTCTTGTAGACGATGTTGTTGACGACGACGATGTTGTTCAGCCCATAGCCTCTCTTTTCGGCTTCGATGGAGATCCCCGAGCGCTGGTTTTCGTGGACGAAGTTTCCGTCAATGGTGATGTTATAGCCGTTGCCCTTGTAGGCGTCCACATAGATGCCGACGCGCGGGCCGCGAAAGACTTCGTTGCCTTTCACCAGGACGTCGCGCGAGCCGTAGTAGACGCTGATGCCCTCGCCGCCTTGCGCGCCGGATCCGCCGTCGTGGACGCGGTTGTTCAGCACGGTGACGAACTCGCTGCCCGAAATGGCGAGCATTTCCTGGTTGCCGTCGTGGTTGGCGAGTTCCACGTCGTTGCCCTCGACGATCACGTTGGAACTGGAGCGGATCATGATGCCCGAACGATACGTGTTGTAAGTCTGGTTGTTTTTGACGTTGCAGTGATCGGAGTGGACGCAGACGATCCCGAACCCGCCGTTGTCGGTGGAGTTGGAATTGACGACGCGGAATCCGACGATCTGGACGTAACTCTTCTGGTTGACGGTGAACCCGCCTTCGTGATAGTTCTCCATTTTGATATCGCGCACGTCAACGACCGCCGTCTCGCCGGGATAGGATGAGAACGTGATGTAGTTTCCCGCCGCGCCGCTGTTTTTGACGATGACCTTTTCGTGGTACGTCCCGCCGCGCACGTAGACCGTGTCTCCGGCCGCGGCTACATTGGCCGCCTTTTGGATGGTGCGCCAGGGCGCGGCCTGCGTTCCGGCGTTGGAATCTTTTCCGTTTGTCGCCACATAGTAGGTCTTGCCGGCGGCGCGCGCCGTCCGCGCGGGCAGGAGCAGCGAAAGCGCCAGCGCAATTAACACCGAGTTAAAAATAATTTTCTTCATGCCGTCTTTAATAAACTTATTGCCGCAAGCGGGCAAGGGTGAAAAGTCCTCTCTATCAAATTTGTAAGCGTAAAGGTTGTATACTTGGAAGAAAACAGGACAAGCGAGTGAAACCATGACCCTCAAAGACGCTTTTCAAAAATGGCAGGATTCGATTCTGAAAAAATCGCTGGACAAATTCTCCGAACGGAAACCCCGCTTCGAGACCTCCTCCGGCGTCGAACTTCCCCGCCTCGCCCTTCCCGACGTTGAGGCGGGCGCGGCCTACGAGGAGCGGATCGGCTTCCCCGGCGAATATCCCTTTACGCGCGGCGTCCAGCCGACGATGTACCGTTCGCGCTTCTGGACGATGCGCCAATACGCGGGATTCTCGACCGCCGAGGAATCCAACAAACGCTACCGCTTCCTGCTCGACCAGGGGCAGACCGGCCTCTCCGTCGCGTTCGACCTCCCGACGCAGATCGGCTACGACGCGGACGATCCCATCGCGCGGGGCGAGGTGGGCAAAGTGGGCGTCTCCATCTCCTCCATCCGGGATATGGAGCGGCTATTCTATCAGATTCCCCTCGACAAAGTCTCCACCTCGATGACCATCAACGCGCCGGCCGGCGTTTTGCTCGCCATGTACGTCGCCGTGGCGAAACGCCAGGGCGCGGACATGCGCGAACTGCGCGGCACCATCCAGAACGACATCTTGAAAGAATACGCGGCGCGCGGGACGTATATCTTTCCGCCCGCGCCTTCGATGCGCCTCATCACGGATATTTTCTCGTTCTGCGCGCAGGAGACCCCGAACTGGAATACGATTTCCATCAGCGGTTATCACATCCGCGAGGCGGGTTCGACGGCCGTGCAGGAGGTCGCTTTTACGCTCGCGAACGGGATCGCCTATGTGGACGCCGCGCTCAAAGCCGGTCTGGACGTGGACGCGTTCGCGGGTCAGCTTTCGTTCTTCTTCAACGCGCACAACAACCTATTGGAGGAGGTCGCCAAGTTCCGCGCGGCGCGGCGCATGTGGGCAAAGATCATGCGCGAACGCTTCGGCGCGAAGAAACCCTCCTCGTGGCAGTTGCGCTTCCACACGCAGACGGCCGGTTCGACCCTCACCGCGCAGCAGCCTGAAAACAATATCGTGCGGGTTACATTGCAGGCCCTGTCCGCCGTCCTCGGCGGGACCCAGTCCCTGCACACCAACAGCATGGACGAGGCGCTCTGGCTGCCCACTGAGAAGTCCGTGCGCGTGGCGCTCCGCACCCAGCAGGTCATCGCCTACGAGTCGGGCGTGGCGGATTCGATCGATCCGCTGGCGGGCTCGTATCTGATCGAAAGTCTCACCGACGAGATCGAGAAACGCGCCGACGAGTACATCCGCCGGATCGACGGGATGGGCGGCGCGCTCAAAGCCATCGAGCGCGGCTTCGTCCAGGGCGAGATCCAGGACGCGGCGTACGCGGCCCAGCAAGCCGTCGAGAAGAAGGAACAGATCATCGTGGGCGTCAACCAATTCCAGGTGAAGGAAGAGATCGCGCTGGAACGGTTGAAGGTAGACCCGGCGATCGAGGTCGGTCAGCGCGAGAGGTTGAAGGAGTTGAGAGCGAATAGAGATCAGGGAGCGGTGGACGCGCTGCTCGGCAAACTGGCCGAGGCCGCGAAGGGGACGCAAAACCTGATGCCGCTCTTCATCGAGTGCGTGGAACGCGATATCACGCTCGGCGAAATCTGTAATTGCCTGCGCGGGGTGTGGGGCGAATATGTGGCGGAGGGATTTTAAGGCTTTTCCTTAAAATGGGTTTCTGGCAAGCCGCTGCCGGGCGGCGTTAGAGAACGTCGTCTGAGCCCTGGTTTGCAGACGCTTTCTGGCGAAGAGCCGCCGCGCTTGAGACTTCCCCGCGGCGCCGGTAATGTTCATCGAATGGACGGGTGATTTTCATCATCTTGCGCGTGAGGGCCGGCGGCGTATAATCCGCCTCGTTCAAGGAGAATCGCATGGCAGGATTGGATGACCTGGCGCGGGATTTCCTCGCCCAGAAGAACATCGCCGTCGTCGGCGTATCAGATAAGCGGGACACAGGCTGTAATCTGGCCTACGATAAATTCAAGGAGAACGGTTACCGGGTCTTCGCAGTGAACCCTCGTATCGCCGCTTTTAAAGACGCGCCGTGTTACCCCGACCTGAAATCCATCCCCGAAAAAGTGGACGCGGTCTTCATCCTCGCCAGCCCAAAGGTGACCGATCTCATCGTGGACCAGTGTATCGAGCTCGGCATTCGGCGCGTCTGGATGCACTGCATGATGGGGACGAAGCCTGGTCTCGCGGCGAGCATGACCAGCGTCTCGCAACCGGCGGTGGAGAAAGCGCGTCGGAACGGGATCGCGGTCATCCCGGGGTCGTGTCCCAACCAATTTCTGAAACCGGACTTCGCTCACGCAATGATGCGGGGAATGTGGCGCCTGTTCGGGTTTATGGGAGTCAATTAATGCCAACCGTCAAAGCCGTCAATCACGTTGCCGTCGTCGTGGACGATATGGAGAAGTCGCTCGCGTTCTGGCGCGACGCGCTGGGGATCGAACTTCACGAACTGCGCGACGTCCCCGCGGAAAAATCGCAGGTCGCGTTCCTCCCCCTCGCGGGCGCGGAGGTGGAACTCGTCATGCCCACCACCGACGACTCGGGCATCGCCAAATATCTCGCCAAACGCGGGCCGGGGATGCACCATCTCTGCCTCGAAGTGGACGACATCGCCGGGATGCTGGCGCGGCTCAAAGCGAAGAACGTCCGCCTGATCAACGAGGAGCCGCGCGTCGGCGCGGACGGGAAGAAATACGCCTTCATCCATCCCGAATCCACGGGCGGGGTCCTGGTCGAGCTGTATCAAATTTAAACCCGGTTTCTGACTCGGAACATCTTGTGGTTTAATTGACCCATGCTCCCCAGCATGGACTCCATCTTCCGCGCCCAATGCCGCCTCGACCCAAAGCGGCAGATCGTCGTCGCCGTCTCAGGCGGACCTGACAGCCTGTGCCTGATGGACCTGCTGCGCGGCGCGGGTTATCCCATCATTGTCGCTCACTTCAACCATAAACTGCGCGAGAACTCCGACGCTGAAGCCACCGCCGTCGAAACCACGGCCGCGCGCCTGGGACTCCCCTCCATCATCGAGAGCGCCAACGTGCGCGCCTTCGCCGACGAGAAAAAACTCTCCATCGAAGACGCGGCCCGCACCCTGCGCTATCGCTTTCTATTCACGCTGGCGCGCCAACACCGCGCCCAGGCTGTGGCGGTCGGTCACACCGCGGACGATCAGGTGGAGACGGTCTTAATGCACTTCCTGCGCGGCGCGGGGTTGACCGGTCTCAAAGGCATGACCTATCGCACCGTCCTCTCCGTCTTCGATGTGGAGATCCCGCTTGTGCGTCCGCTCCTCGACGTCTGGCGCGAGGAGACGGTCGTCTACTGCGCGGGTCAGGGGCTGCGTCCGCATTACGATCCCAGCAACGACTCGCTCAATTTCCTGCGCAATCGCATCCGGCACCTGCTCATTCCCAACCTCGAAACCTACAACCCGAGATTCCGCGAAGCCGTCTGGCGCACGGCGCAACTGCTTCAGACCGACCACGAGATCTTGCTCCAGGCTGTGGACGCGGCGTGGGCGCGCGCGGTCGTCAACGAATCGAGCGGACTCGTCGTCTTCGACTTTTCCGCGCTGACGGGACTCTCGGTCGGACTCCAACGTCACCTGTTTCGCCGCGCCGTCGAGCGGATCCACCCTGCGGCCGACGTCACCTACGCCGCGCTGGACAGGATGACCGCCTTCCTGTCCGATTCCAGGCAAAACGGATTCCTGCACCTCAGCGGCGGACTCCGCCTCTTGCGCGAGGCCGGACAGGTCTACATTGCCGGGAGCGAGGCCACGCTTCCGTTCGAACGCTGGCCCCAATTGCCCGCCGGAGCGGACCTGCTTCCACTTACGGTCCCGTCGCAGGTTGAGTTGCCTGGCGGCTGGAAGTTCGGCGCCGAGGCGTGGAACATCCCCGCGCTGGCGCTGGAGCAGGCGCGCGAGAACGAGAATCCCTTCCAGGCCTGGCTGGACGCGGAGACCTTCCAGGGCGAACTGCATTTGCGCGTCCGCCGCGAAGGAGACCGCTTTGAGCCGCTCGGCATGGACGGTCATTCGCAGAAATTATCGGATTTCTTCACCAACGAGAAACTCCCCCAACGGGCGCGCGAACGCTGGCCCCTGCTGTGCGCGGGCGACCAGATCGCGTGGATTCCCGGCTACCAGCCCGCGCATCCGTTTCGGTTGACGAAATCATCCCGGCGGATTTTGTATTTCACGCTCGTCTCCCCCGCGAAGAAAAAAGCGGAATAAATTTTCTGTACACGGATTACGCAGATTTGAGGGATTTGCACGGATTTATTTTAAAAATCCGTTTTCGTCCGCGTAATCCGTGTACCGATTTTCTACTTCTGTTCGCTCAACTGACGCAGCTTCATATTTAGTTCGCGCCACTGGATCTTCGAGACGCCCAGTTTCTGGCGGATGCGGTCGAGTTCCATCCCGCTGCCGTAATCGCGCAAGGCGCTTGTCCAGCGGCACATGTCGAAGGAGAGATGCTTGTCGAGCGCGGCCTCCTCGCCGATGTCTTCGAGCAGGTACTCCAGCCGCCGCGGCGACCAGGGGAATAGCTGGTCGGTGGGGGCGTATTGGGCGAGATATTCCTTGTACGCCTCCACCCACTCCTCGGTCAGGAGAAGTTTGCGTTCCTTGTAGCGGTTGGACGGGCTGGCGTAGCGGATGAAGACCAGCGGTCCGCCCGACGAGTCGAGGTCAATGTGATTGAGATGGATGCCGAGGCACTCGCTCTTTTTGATGCCCGTGATCAGCAGGAGGGAGAGCAACGCGTAGGGACGCGCGTCCGGCTTGGGTCCGCGGCGGTGGCGGTCGGCGGCCTCCAGCGCGGCGGCGGCCTCGTCGTCCGTCAACACCTGCGGGAGCGGACTGATGGCGGATCGCTGCGCGACCTTTTCGGCGGGATCGAGAGTCAGCACGCCGTATTGATGCAGCCAGCGAAACAGCGACTTGACCGAGGTGATGCGCCGCGCCAGCGTCTTCGGGCTGCACGGGACGTCGCGCTCCTTCTCCATCCATTTGAAGAAGCGGTTGAGGTCGGTGGTGGTGACCGCGCCGATCTGGCGATCGGGCGGGAGGAAGCCAGCCAGCAGGTTGACGTCGGAGAGAAAGGCTTTGACGGTGTTGGGCGAGCGGCCCTGGTCATAGAGATAAAGTTCCCAGGCTTTGATGGCCGTGGCGAGCGATGCCTGCGCGGTGACGCGGGCGGTTGTGGAAGAGGGGGACATGACGCCTCCTTTCGAGATAGCGTGTAGGTAATGCGTATAGTTTAGTAGGAAAGAGGGAAGATGTCAATGGGTATTAATTCTCTCAGGGCTTTTTGCATCAACACCAGACAGAATTTTTTATTGCCCTTTTCTTTCCATTTATGCTAGACTGCGATCTCAATACCCGCCGTTAGGGATTGCCGCCGTCTCTTTTGCGCGGTTCGCGCGGCGGGGAAAAATCAACCAAAGAATGAGGAAACGCTCAATGTCCAAACGAAAAATCGGTTTACTGTTGATCAATCACGGTTCACGCTCGGAGACGTGGCGAAACGCCTTGACCGATCTCGAAGCGAGAGTGCGCGGCGCCATCCTCGCGGGCGGGATCATCGAAGAGACGAAAACCGCTTTCATGGAATACACCGAACCGTCCATCGCGACGCGGATGAAGGAATTCGACGCCGAAGGCTTCACGGACGTCGTCATCGTGCCGATCTTCCTGACGATCAGTTCGCACTCCTTCGAGGATATTCCCACCATCCTCGGGCAGAAGAACGACGCCCAGGTGATCGAGGAACTCGAATCGGAGAAGATCGAACGCTACACCCCGAAGGCCAGAATCCACATCGCTCCGCTGCTCGATTTTTCCAACACCCTGCCGCAAAATGTCCTGAGGCGGAGCCGGGAACTGTCCAGGAATCCCGAAAACGAAGGGTTGGTTCTGATCGGCTATGGCGATTCGGCCTACGACAAGGAATGGGGAGAACTGTTCGACAAAGTGGCGGACCACGTCAAACAGGCCATCGGCATCGGCGAACATAGTTACGGGTGGTGCGGACACATCGTGCATTACGATCACACCGAGACGACTAAGGCGATCAACGCCGTACTGGAGAAGAAGGACGCCGCCATCGTCATCCCGGTCCTGGTCGCGTACGACGAAATGTTCCAGAAGACCATCATCGGCCGCGGGATCGCGCAGGTGGAAAACAACCAGGAGAAGGTCTTGTATAGCGCGGATTCGATCCTGCCTGATACCGACATCGAAAATTGGGTCATTGACATCAGCGCCAAGTACGCCGGCCAGATCGCCAATCTGTGACCCGCGCGTTCAATTTGATATTCACCCTGCGCGCTTGATTGGAGGGCGCGCAGGGTGAAGCGCGTCTCAGCGCGGAGTCTTTTCTGGGCCGGGCTGTGATGGAGAGGAGAGGTAATTATCTGGACTTGTTCTGTTGTAAATACTCTAACGGTCTGTCACTGCGAGCAGAGCGAAGCAGTCCCCCAATCTGCGAGGAGATTGCTTCGACGCCCTTGGCGTTTTGCAGTGACAATACAAAGCGATGATTGCAACAAAACAAGAAGGAAAAATCAACGGTTGGGAAAACTTCGGTTAAAATGGGACGTGGAGGAGCCGATGTTAACCATTGCCCCTGAAAGCATTACCGTGATTCCCAACGCCAAAGGCAAACCAGCGGGTGTGCTGATTGATATGGACACCTGGAATTCCATTTTGGAGGCGTTGGAACTGGCCGAAGACCTGCCTGTTATTAAACAGGCGTTGTCGGCGCTAAAGTCGGCTGGAGGAGATCCGATCAAAGCGGGATTCATCCCCTGGTCCGCAGCGCGTTCAAAACTGACGAAATCCGATGCCAAAAAGTAAGCCTCAGGCGTTTCTTTATCCGTCAGCCTGGGATGATTTTAACCGCCTAACGGGGGCGGCGCGGCGGGAAATGATCCACGCGGTGGATGCCATTGAAAAATCTCCGCGCCTGCCTGCCAGCAAACGATTGACTATTCCCAACGAAACAACCGAGATCAGGCGTTACAGACTCGGACATTGGCGAATCATCTATGTCGTTGTTGATGAGCAACCTCTGGTTCTGGCGATCCGCCGCAGGCCTCCATATGATTATGAAGACCTGGAGGAATTGCTGAAAAAACTTTAACCAAATTGAACCCCGCGACGAAAACGGCCCAAATCTCAAGAATTATTCAGGTTTGAATCCCATGCGGACAAATCTGCCGCGTCATAGACTCAACTTGGCGCGCTCGGAACTCTTGAAGCGCGGCAGGGTTTTCAATAACATTCCACACCATCTTTGGAGGCCTCGATGACAACCGCAAGCGCCAGACCCATGGTAAACGACAAGAAGGAAATCTTCGGCTGGGCCATGTACGACTGGGCCAACTCGGCCTTCAGCACCACCGTCGGGACGGTGTTCCTCGCTCCGTATGTCGCGGCGCTGGCGCGCTCCGCGGCCGAGGCGGCGGGGACCGAAACGGTTCCTTTCTTCGGGATTCCCGTCGCCCCCGATTCCTTCCTGCCCTACTGCATATCGTTCTCGGTCGGTATGCAGGTGCTCTTCCTCCCCATCCTCGGCGCTATCGCGGACTATTCCCACCGCCGCAAACAAATGATGCAGTTGTTCGCCACCATCGGCGCCATCTGCACCATCCTGCTCTTCATGGTGACGGGCGACCTGTGGTGGCTGGGCGGCGTCCTGTTCATCCTTGCCAACCTGGCCTTCGGCGCGGCGATCGTGTTCTACAATGCCTACCTGCCCGACATCGCCAGCGAGGACAAACGCGACAGCGTCTCCTCGTACGGCTGGGCGATGGGCTACCTCGGCGGCGGACTCCTGCTCGTCCTCAACCTCATCCTTTACATGTTCAGCGATAAGTTCGGGATCCCCGGCGAACTGGCAGTGCGCATCAACCTCGCCTCGGCGGGCGTGTGGTGGCTGGGATTTTCGTTCTTCACCTGGGCGCGTCTCCGACCGCGTCATGCCGCCCACGTGCTGCCGAAAGGCGAGACGTACGTCAGCGTCGGATTTAAACAACTCGGTCAGACCCTGCGCGAGGTCAAGCGCTTCCCCGAGACGCTCAAATACCTGCTGGCATACTTCCTCTATAACGACGGCATCCAGACCGTGATCGCGGTCGCCTCGACGTTCGCGGCCGCGCCCCTCATCCAGGGCGGACTCGAACAGGACCAAACCACCCTGACCGTGGTCATCCTCATGATCCAATTTGTGGCCTTTGGCGGCGCGCTGCTCTGGGGAAAACTTGCCGGCCGCATCGGCGCCAAACAATCCATCATCGTCAGCCTCGTCATCTGGCTGGGCGTGGTGGTGTTTGCCTTCGGCGGACTCAAAGGCTCCGCCTCGTCCGTGACGATCCAGTTCTTCGTTCTCGGCGCGTTCATCGCCCTCGTGATGGGCGGCTCGCAGGCCATCAGCCGCAGTCTCTTCGCGCAGATGATCCCCGCGGGACGGGAGGCCGAATTCTATTCCTTCTACGAGATCTCCGAGCGCGGCACTTCGTGGACGGGGCCGCTGATCTTCGGCCTCGCCAACCAGCTTTTCGGGAGCCTGCGCTGGGGCATCCTTTCGCTCATCTTTTACTTCATCGCGGGGTTGATCGTCCTGCCGATGGTGAACGTGAAAAAGGCGATGGAAGACGTGAAGAAATACGACGAAGCGAAAAATAACGTTTGAAAAAGCGCAGGCGACGCCCTCTGGCGTCGCCTGCGCGCAGTAAAACAAGTTTGAAGCCCGTTTTCTTCATGGAAACGGGCTTTACGTTTCTATAATCTCTCGAAGAACCTGTGGATTTTTTCCATCGCCCGCTCGATGACCTCCATCGAAGTGGCGTAGCACAGGCGGATATATCCGTCTCCCGCGGGACCGAAATCCGTCCCCGCCAAAACTGCGACTCCCTCCTCCTCCAGCAGCCGCGCCTGGATCTCCTTCGACGAAATCCCAAACGACTTTACATTCGGGAAGACGTAAAACGCGCCCTGCGGCTTCTGCGCGTGGACGCCAGGGATGGCGTTCGCCAGTTCCACCATGCGGTCGCGGCGCTTCTGGTATTCGGCAACCATCTCGCGGACGAAATCCTGCGGACCCGTCAGCGCCTCCATCCCCGCGTATTGCGTGAACATGGCCGTGCATCCCACCGAATGGGTGATCAGCAGTTCCAGCCGTTCCGCCAGCGCGGGCGGCGCGATCATATAGCCGAGCCGCCAGCCCGTCATCGCGTAGGCTTTCGAGAATCCGTCGGCGATGACGGTGCGCTCCAGCATCCCGTCAATTGAGGCGACGCTCGGCGCGGACTCCATTCCGTCGTAGACCAGGCGCGAGTAGATTTCGTCCGCCAGGATCCAGGCGTCGTATTTCTGCGCCTGTTTCGCGATGTGCTTTAAATCTTCGAGCGGGATGACGCCGCCGGTCGGGTTGGCGGGCGAATTGAGGATGATGAGTTTCGTTTTGTCCGAAATCTTCGAATCGAAGACATCCAGGTCGAACGAGAATTGATTCTCCTCGCGCAGCGTCACCGGCACAGGCGTCCCGCCCGCGACGCCGATCATGGCGCGGTAGGTCGGGAAGCCGGGATCGGGGTAGATGACCTCGTCGCCCGGCGCGACCAGCGCCAAGGTTGGGAAGAAGAGACCGGGCTTGGAGCCGGGTCCCGCCACGACCATGTCGGGATGGACCGTCACGCCGCGCCGCGCGCCCGCGTCGGCCGCGATCAGCTCGCGAAAGCGCGTCAGTCCCGCGGGGGAGGTGTAGCGCGTGAGTCCCTCCTCGATGGCGGCGACGCCCGCCTGGGCGATGGTTTCGGGCGTGCGGAAGTCGGGCTGGCCGAGTTCGAGGTGCAAGACCTCGCGGCCGGCGCGTTCCATGTCTGAGGCGCGCGCCAGGACGGCGTACGCGCCCTCGGCTTCGAGATGGGCGATGCGGTTGGCGAACATGGATCCTCCTCGGTTAGAAGTCGTCATAGACGCCGCGTTCGGGAATGTCGCGGACGCGGTATGGGGTGACCTGGTACACATGATAGTTGAGCCAGTTGCTGAACAGCAGGTTGGCGTGGCCGCGCCAGCGGACGAGCGGAGGCTGGGACGGGTCGTTGGCGGGGTAGTAATTGGCCGGTACGCGGATTGACAGTCCTTTGCTTTTGTCCCGATCATACTCGGACTTGAGGGTGAGCGGGTCGTATTCGGCATGCCCGGTGACGAAGACGTGCCGCCCGTCGCGCGTGCCGACGATGTAGAGGCCCGCCTGCTCCGATTCGGCCAGGATGACGAGGTCGGGCGTCTTCTCGATATCGGCGCGGCGGATCTCGGTGTGACGCGAATGCGGCGCGAGGAAAACGTCGTCGAAGCCGCGCAGAAGCCGCGCCTTGCGTTCGAGGACGCGGTGCGGAAAAACGCCGAACATTTTTTGCGCGAGCGGGTATTTCGGCACGCCATACCGATGATACAGTCCGGCCTGCGCGCCCCAGCAAACGTAGAGCGTGGAGAAGACGTTGGTCTCTGCCCAGGCCATAATCTCCTTTAACTCCGGCCAGTAGTCCACCTCTTCGAAGGGCATTTGTTCCACAGGCGCGCCAGTGATGATGAGGCCGTCGAACTTGCTCCGGCGTACCTGGGCGAACGATTTGTAGTGGGCCAGCAGGTGTTCGGCCGAAGCGTTTTTGTGGTTGTGCGAGACGGTATGCAGCAGGGTGATGTCCACCTGCAGGGGCGTGTTTCCGAGCAGGCGCAGGAACTGCGTTTCCGTCTCGATCTTGGCGGGCATGAGGTTGAGGATGGCGATGCGCAGCGGACGGATGTCCTGGCGCCGGGCGCGGGCGTCGCTCATCACAAAGATATTTTCGCCTTCCAGAATACTACGCGCCGGGAGCGTGGCGGGAATTTTGACGGGCATGGGTCCGCTCGTTTCTAGCGATCCGCCTGGGATGCGGAGAGGGCCGAGTCCAAATCCCAGAGGAGGTCGTCAATGTCTTCGAGTCCGACGCTCAGGCGGACGAAGTCCGGCGAGACGCCCGCGGCGGCCTGTTCCTCGGCGGAAAGCTGGCTGTGCGTGGAACTGGCAGGATGAATGACCAGCGAGCGGGCGTCGCCCACGTTGGCGAGGTGGATGAAGAGCCGCAGGCTTTCGATGAAACGCCGGCCGGCCTCGATCCCTCCTTTGATGCCAAATCCGAGGATGGCGCTCGCCCCTTTGGGCAGGTATTTTTTCGCCCGCTCGTGATCGGGATGGCTGGCGAGGCCCGGATATTTGACCCAACTCACCAGCGGATGCCGGCTGAGGAAGTCCGCCACCGCTTTGGCGTTCTGCACGTGACGCTCCATGCGCAGCGAGAGCGTCTCGATCCCCTGGAGGATCTGCCAGCTGTTGAAAGGCGATTGGCACGCGCCGATGTCGCGCAGCGCCTGGACGCGGGCCTTGACGATGAACGGAGGCAGTCCCGCTTCGGAGAGGTCGGCGTAAACGAGGCCGTGATACGAGGGGTCGGGCGTGGTGAAATTGTCGAAGCGTCCGCTGCGCCAGTCGAAGTTGCCGCCGTCCACGATGAGGCCGCCGATGCTGGAGCCATGTCCGCACAGGAATTTGGTGGCGCTGTGAGTGACGATGTTCGCGCCCCACTCGAACGGACGGAAGAGATACGGCGTGGCGAAGGTGTTGTCGATCATCAGCGCGATGCGGTTCTGGCTGGCGATGGCGGCGGCCTCCTCGAACGGGAAGACGGATATATCGGGGTTGCCGAGCGTTTCGCCGTAGATGATCTTTGTGTTCGGACGGATGGCGCGCTCGAAATTCTCCGGCTCGGATGGGTCCACGAAGGTAACTTCGATGCCCAGTTTGCGGAGGGTGTAATTGAACTGGTTGTATGTGCCGCCGTATAAGCGGCTGGACGAGACGATGTGGTCGCCGGCGTTGCACAGGGTGAAGATGGCCTGCGCTTGCGCGGCGTGACCGCTACTGGCGGCCAGGGCTCCCGCGCCTCCTTCGAGCGCGGCGACGCGCTGCTCCAGCACGTCGGTGGTGGGATTCATCAGGCGGGTGTAGATATTGCCCAATTCTTTGAGCGCGAACAAGTTGGCCGCGTGCTCGACGCTCTTGAACTGGTAACTAGCGGTTTGGTACAGCGGCACGACGCACGAACCGGTGGTCGGGTCAATATCGTAACCGGCGCGCAACTGTCGGGTGGCGAAGCCGAACTGGCGGGAAGTACTGGCGGTCATGGTCTACTCCTTGAGGTGTGATGTCTGCGCTGCCGGCGGGTGAAAACAGGAAACGCCCCATCTGGCAAGATGGGGCGCTGGCAGGCAGGTACGCAAAACAAAAAACGCCTCTCATCTTCCAGAATATGCAACCGGGCGGTTGCGCTTACTGCCGGAATTGGCACCTTGACTTGCGGTCAGGTTGCCGAGGCTTCACAGGGCCGGTCCCTCAGCCTCTCTGGATAAGAGCGAATGCTGTATTCAGTTGTCGAACTTCATGGCCGCAGGCGGCGAAGTTGGCGGTTTATACCATGCCAGAGGGGAAAGCGTCAAGATGGATTTGGCGGTCGATCAACTGTTCCCGAGAATTCATTTTGAAACTGGGAGCAGATTGCCGAGCAGACTCCCGCCCAGGTTGGCGCGCAGAAGCGACACGCTCACCGCGGGCAGGTTTGCCGCGGAGGGATAGATCAGGTAGCGCGGCGACCATTCGGGATGGAATTTTTCCTTGAAGGCGTGCAGGCCGCGGAAGTTGTAGAAGCGGTTGACGTTGCGATAAATATAGTTGAGGGCGCGCTCGATGGTGGGATCGTCGGAGCGCTCGCCGACGCCCGAGAGCGCGCTCAAGCCGAGGTTGAACGCGGCGTAGTTTTGCGACTTCGCCCATTGGAGCAGCGAGACGAAAAGGAAATCCATCAAACCGCCTTCGGTGTGATTGCGATGGCGCATCAGGTCAACGGTCACTTCGCTGGCTTGGAATTCGGCGACGATGTTGGTGAAGGCTTCGATAAACCCCTCGCGGTCGCGGACGAGGAGGATGGGACAGGTTTGCAGGTAGGCTTCGTCGAACCAGCCGAGCGAGAACCGCATCTCGGAAGCGCCGCGGTTCGACAGCCACTCGTCGCTGATGGAGTCGAGTTCGCGCAACATGCGCGGCGAGAACGGCGGCTGGATCACGTCGGCGCGGTAGCCGAGGCGGGTCATTTTGTTGAAGCCGCCGCGCAGGTTTTTATTCTCGCTGCCCTCCAGCGTGAACGCGGACAGGTCCACGGTGGCTTCCTGCCCGAGCGTGAGGGCGGAGTAGCCCGCGGTTTTATAGGCGTCAAGATAAGTCGGCTGGACCTGATAGAACGCGGTCAGCCAGTCGTTCGGCGCGCAGAATTCTTTGAACCCGCTTATCGCCGCGGGGACGTCTTCGGGCGGGCCGATGGGGTCGCCAAGCGCCAGGGCGATGCGGTTCTCCACGACGTAGGAGACGAGCGATCCGCCGGGGCTGAAGAAAAAATGTTTGTCGTCTAGCAGGGCGTAGCGGGCGAGGGAGGAGCAGCCGAAGCCGCGGACGACCGTCCAGGCGCGCGCCCGCTCCTCGTCGGTGGCGACGCGGCGATTCAGCACGGGACGGAGGAGCATGAGCAGGGCGTAGCCCATCGTCGCCGCGCCGACTATGTAGATGGAGTCCGCGAAGTAGCGTCCAAATTTGCCCGTGAAGGGCTGCAGGCCGGGATCGTAGAACTGGGTGAACATCACCACAGTTTGACGGAGCGCCGCCCAGAATCCAAAGTTGATGTGTTCGCGGCGGGCCAGCACGTAGAAGCCGACGACGCCGTAAGCGAGGGTGAAGCCGAGGGCGGCGAGGACGGTCCAAAGTCCCGCGCGGACCGAGGGGATGTCGGAGCGGGCATGGAAGCGCGGACGGAGGTAGACCAGGAGCGCGGCGAGGAGCGCGGCGAGAGTCGCTTCCTCGTAGTCCAGTCCTTTGAGCAGGTGAATGGGGATGGAGGCGCAGAGGATAACGAGGGTCAGCCACCAGCCGAGATGTTTTTTTCGCCAGAGACTGACGGAGAGCAGCAGCAGGGCAAACCCCGAGAGCGCGGAGGTGAGATGTCCGCCCGTGGAAATGACGAGCGGCGAGTATTCCTCGAGCAGTTGCAGGCGGTTGTGCAGGGACGGCGTAACCGCGGAGAGAACGTTGATCACGCCCATCGCGGCGGTAAGAAGCGCGACGAGACGGACGAGGTTTTCCTCAGCGAGGGAGAAGCGGGTTTTCATAACCTGCTCTTTGAAACTCAAATCGCCGCTTTGAACTATAACTTCGGAAGCACAATAGATTGCTGTTTCTGGTACTTGCCCTTTTTATCCGCGTACGAGACCTCGCACTCTTCGTCCGCCTCGAAGAACAGAACCTGGGCGATGCCCTCGTTGGCGTAGATCTTCGCGGGCAGGGGCGTGGTGTTGGAAATTTCAAGCGTGACGAAGCCCTCCCACTCCGGCTCGAACGGCGTCACGTTGACGATGATGCCGCAGCGCGCGTAGGGGCTCTTGCCCAGGCAGATGGTGAGCACGTTGCGCGGGATGCGGAAGTACTCGACCGTGCGCGCCAAGGCGAAGCTG
>DKTP01000045.1:1807-21186 GCA_002473085.1 Anaerolineales bacterium UBA7227 | reverse complement strand
GGCGTTGTCAATCAGCACGTCCATGCCGCCCATCTGCGGGCCGAGAGCGTAAACGAGGTCGAAACCGCCTCCATCAAAGTACAACACTGCGGTGTTGTCCTTTTTATTCGAGACCCGCAGATTGCCGTTATTCGTCCCCATAAACAGGGAATCCTGCCAGCCGGTGGTATAAGTGAAGACGCCTGGCTTGCTGCCGTCCCAGATCACCCCGGCCAGATCGCTCCAGACCACGTGTTTCTGGCTGAACTGATATTGCAGGTTCATCTTGTACGAAGACGCGGTGGTCCCCGTCTTGCGGACGACTTCGATGTAATAGCGGACGCCGCCGCGCAGGGGCAGCGTGAGCGCGGAGGTCAGTCCCCCGGCGTTATTATTACACCCCAATTCGATCAGGCCGCCCGGCACAGACGGATTGTTCTTAAAGACCGCCAGGACGGTATCGTAGGAACTGCCTATGGTATTGATCTGCGCCTCGCCCGACGCGGCCGGCACAAAACTATACCAGACCGAATTTTTCCCCTGACTGCCGCCGACGCAGGAGAGACCCGGGTCGGTCGCCGCGGTGGTGGCGGTGGAAACGCTCGGGATGTACGCGGCAAAGGCCGAGGTTGTGATCTTGACGGCGTTTCCAATGTCGTTATTCGGGGGAGCCGCGGCGTAAGCCGGCGAGGCGTTCGCGGCGGCCGCCAGCACAAGGCCGAGAATAGCCAATCCGTGCATTATGACGCGGACCGGCGAGGATTTTCTTACAGCAAACATGGGACCTCCATTGAATTTCAAAAACTGGCGCAAGCGTTGGGGTTTAAACGAATTTAAGCGGTAATTGGTTCTTGCGATTGGGACTGTATTGTACCCGCCAATGGGACAGCCCGCAACCAGCGCGGCAGAAAAATACCGCAATTTTGGGATGTTATTCCGCAAAATGCTTCTCAACCACATCCTGCCAGGTCTCTTCGGGCAAATTCATGAACGCGGACAGGGCGGGATGCGCGCTCCGAATTTCGTCGGCTACACGCTCCGCGATTTTGCGGATGGAGAAATGCGCGTTGGCCGCGGCCCGCAACTGGCAAAAGTGATACGCCGTCCGCAGGTTGAACTGGGCGAGGACGCGGCGGTTGAATCCGTTCGGGACGACGTACTGCGCGACCTGCGGATTCCACGCCGCGAGTTTCTCGTACGCGGACGCGGCCCTCTCCATCGCCGCCTCATACCCGGACCTGAAGCCGGCCTCCTCGACGAGGCGCGGGAGCGCGTACCCCAGCCGCGTCGTCAGCAGTTGCGGCGTCTGCGTCATCATGCGGTGACGCTTGAACTCGGCGTACGCGCCCTGGTCCATGACGAGGTCGAAGGTATAGTTGCAGTATTCCAACTCGCGCAGGGGGATGTCGTGACGCTTCAACCGTCCCAGCAGGGACTCGGCCAACTGAACGCGTTCCGCTTTCTTCAGCGCGTTGACATGCGCGAGCGCGTCCGTGAAAGGCATGTCGCCGAAGCGGTAGAGCGCCGCCGCGAGGACTTTCTGCTCGCCATCCTTATCGTAGTCAACGAGGGTGCAGAAATCGTTCGAGGGGCGCGAGACGGGCGAGGGAAGACGCGCGGCAAGCGCGGCGAGTTCGTTTTGCGTTTCGACGAGATACGGAACCGCCTCCGCATATTTGACGAGAGTCGGGACTTCGCCCTTCGTCACCTCTTTTACGCGCCGCCCGATCTCACGGACCTCCTCCAGCGGATGCGAGAGGAGCTTGCGGACGGCGTTCTCCAGGACGCGCGCGTTGGCGGTCATGCCCACGTTGGCGAGCGCGGCCGCGGGGAGCAGGAAGCGGCATGAGTCCACGTATTGCGAGCGGACGCGGCGGTCCCAGGCTTCGTCAGATTCGCCGTCCCGGCGCGCGACGCGTCTCGAGACGATCTCCCGCGCGGGGTCGAGCGAGGCGGCGTAGGTCGAGAAGAGGAAGCGGACTGTGTCCACAAATTCGCCGCGCAGGGGATGTCCATCCAGCTCGGGAGGGGTGGTAAAGTCGTCGGGTCCCCACTTCTGGTAGCGCGTGGATTTTTCGGTGTAGGAGGCGAGGCGGTTGGACTCGATGGCTTCCATCGCCACGCGCGAGACGTTTTCGATGGCGACGTGCAGGATGGCGTGTTCCGCGACCGAGGCGTGGCCGTAGCCCACCACCCAGCGCTCGTGGAATTTGGCGGAGGTTTCGTCGGAGAGGCCCTCGGCGATCTCGCGAAAGGATTCGGGCGAGCGCGAGGTTTTGGCGAAGGCGACCGCGATGGTTTCGGGGGAAAGGTTTTTCGGCGAGAGGAGGTAGATCTGTTTTTCGGGCATGGCAAATCCTTTGGGCGTTGAGTGGCAATATAGACGAAAACGCATCGAAAGTCAACACGGCGTTTTGCAGGAGGAGGCTATAATCGGGCAAAATCATACGGAAGCGACGTCGTTTTATTTCGGGAGAAGAACCATGCCGCAGAAATATTCCTTTCGTCAGCGCGTCAGTTATTGGTTCGATAATTACATGGCGCGCGGTCCCGCCGCGTTGATCGGCGGACTGGCGGTCGTTTCACTGGTCGTCATCTTCCTCGCCGCGGCCATCATCAGGCTCGGCGGAACAGCCCTGTCTCCCGCCGACTCGGAAACGCCGATGGAATTCGTCGAGGCCGCGTGGGAGGGGTTGATGCGCACCCTCGACGCCGGCACGATGGGCGGCGACCAGGGCTGGGGCTTCCGCTTTGTGATGTTCTTCGTCACGCTGGGCGGCGTGTTCGTCGTCAGCGCGCTGATCGGCATCCTCACCAACGGCGTGGACGATAAACTGGCCCAGCTCCGCAAGGGACGCTCGCTCGTCCTCGAAAGCGACCACACCGTCATCCTCGGCTGGAGTCCGCAGGTCTTCACGGTCATCTCGGAACTGGCGGAGGCCAACTCGAATCGGAAGAGCGGCGCGGTCGTGGTCGTCATGGCGGAGGAGGACAAGGTGGCGATGGAAGACGCCATCCGCGAGCGCGTCCCTGATACGAAGGGGACGCGCGTCATCTGCCGCTCGGGCAACCCGATGGACTTGAACGACATCGAACTCGTCAGCCCGCGCACGGCGCGCTCCATCATCATCCTGCCCGGAGGCGAAGACCCCGACTCGCTCGTCATCAAATCGGCGCTGGCCCTCACGAACAATCCCAACCGGCGCGCCGAGCCGTATCACATCGTGACGCAGATCCGCGATCCGAGAAACATGGACGTGATCCGCATGATCGGACAGCGTGACCGCGTCCAGCCGATCCTGGTCAACGACTTGATCGCCCGCGTCGTCGCGCAGACGTCGCGCCAGTCGGGGCTGTCCATCGTCTACACCGAGTTGCTGAATTTCGGCGGCGACGAGATTTACTTCAAGGAGGACCCCGCGCTTGTGGGCAAAACCTACGGCGACGCGCTGCTGGCCTACGAAGATTCGGCGGTAGTGGGCATCTTCCGCGCCGGCGGAGACGTGCGGATGAATCCGCCGATGGATACCGTCTTCGGCGCGGGCGACTCGGTGGCGGCGATCTCACGGGACGACGACACCATCCGCCTCACGGACGCGCCGGCCGCGGTGGACGAATCTGCCGTCAAATCTGGCGCGGGGCGGCGCGAAGCGGCCGCGGAGAAATGTCTCATTCTCGGATGGAATCGCTGCGGCGCGGCCATCGTCCACGAGCTGGACGCGTACGTGGCTAAAGGTTCGCTGGTGAAGGTGGTCTCTGAGACGCCCGGCCTCGCGGCGCAAATCCGCCGGCAGACGGGAGGGCTGAAAAATCAAAAACTGGAAGCGGAGGAGGGAAACATCGCCGACCGCGCCCTGCTCGAGTCGCTCAAGGCGCGCGATTACGATCACATCATTGTGCTGGCGGATAACGACCTGAGCGAGCAGGAGGCCGACGCGCGCACGCTCGTCACGCTCCTGCATTTGCGCGATATGGCGGACAAGGATCGGACGCCCTTCTCCATCGTCAGCGAGATGCTCGACCTGCGCAACCGCGAACTGGCCGAGGCCGCGCAGGTGGACGATTTCATCGTCAGCGAACATCTTGTCAGCCTGATGATGACACAGCTCAGCGAGAACCCGAACCTGTATTCCATCTTTGCCAATATCCTCGACCCCGCCGGCCCGGAGATCTATCTCAAGCCCGTCGGCGATTACGTGGAGACCGGCCGGCCCGTCAACTTTGCGACGGTGGCAGCGGCGGCCCGCGCGCGCGGCGAGACCGCCATCGGATATCGGATTCTCCATGAGAACCACGACGCGGGGAAATCGTACGGCGTCCACACCAACCCGAAGAAATCCGCGTCGGTTAATTTTGCGGCGGAAGACAAGGTCATTGTCATCGCGGAGGATTAAATTTTTGTAGGGGCAGTCCTGCGTGACTGCCCGCTGCCCGCCGGGGCGGACACTACGTGACTGCCCGCCGGGGCGGACACGCAGGTCCGCCCCAACGGGTCCGCCCCAACGGGTCCGCCCCAACGGGTCCGCCCCAACGGGTCCGCCCCAACGGGTCCGCCCCAACGGGTCCGCCCCAACGGGTCCGCCCCAACGGGAAATTTATTGGAGGAACGGCGCGAGATGACCTCCCAGCACGCGCAGGAAGAGGCCGTTGTTGACCAGCAACGTCGCCAATAGCAGAATCAGCGCCCATTCCAGCCATTCCTGTTTGGGGAGATCGAGGAGGGATAACGCCACAAAGAGCAGCAGGGCGTAAGTCCAGTTGGGGGTATAGAGGAAAGGCTCGAACCCGTAGAGAAGGTGCATGACGAAATTCAAGCCGAGGACCGCGAGGAACGTCAATTGGAAGGAAAACCAGGGAGAGGATCTCCCGCGCCGCGCAAAGTTGACGAAAGCGGCGCCCAGCAGGATCAACCAGAGAATGAACGGCGCGAATCCGTATGGGTTAAAGTATTCCATCAATGAGAACGGCGGCTGGAAATAATTGAACTTCGGGAACGGAGCGCGCCCGTCCTTGTTCACCACGTTGACGTCCGGCGAAACCGCTGCCACGTTGTACAGAAACAGGTTCTTCGCCACCAGCGCGGCGCGGACGCCGCCTTCAATACGCGAGGCGTGACGACTTTCATAGAGCAAGTCCGAGGGGACGAAGAAGAATCCCATGCTGCGCGGGTAGACGATGACGGTGAAGACGGTCAACGCGACGCCCGCGGCGAGGAGCAGGCCGACGAAGCGGAGCCACTCGCGGACGTTGCGGCGGACGACCGCGAACCCGACGAGACTCTGCGCCGCGTTCGTGACCGTGATCCCGAGCGTCATCAATCCCGGCAGGAGGAAGCCGCGCACGGGTCTTTCGCGGTCGAGGAGGGCGACGAAGAAGAGCAGCAGACCGAGCGCGGAAAAAATGTACGTCTCGGTGACGGAGCCGAAGACGAGGTGCGCGGCAGAAAGTCCGAGCAGGGCGCTGAAGAGGAGGGCGTACGTCGGGCGGCCGCTGACGCGCAGGACGAAAATCCACATGAGGAAGACGCAGGCCGCGGCCGCCAGCGGGACGAGCGTCAACGCGGCGAGACGCCAGTTGCCGCCGAGGAGGAACGCCAGCGCGGAGGCCGATCCGCGCAGGAAGAGCAGCGCCAGCGGATGGACGGCGCGGCCGATGGGGTATCCCTCCGCGCTGCCGAAGCGCGCCTGCCAGAAGTACGTGTCGGAGGCGAAGAAGGTGTTGTTCAGGCTGAGGCCGTCGAGGGGAGGGTTGAAGCCGCGCGCCAGAACGGCGGAACCGATGAAGATGGCCGCGGCTGCGTACAGCCCAGGGAGATGCGTCTCGAGCCAGCGGCCGAGGGCGGCGCGGCGTGCGGCGTCGAGTCTGTCCTGTAAACACGACGCGGTCCATCCCAGCGCGGAGAGGCCGGCGAGGAGTCCGACTCCGATCCAGGGGAGGTTTGCCGCGGGAGGCAGGAATTGTTCGGGATGGAAAACGGAGGGCAGGCGCAGCGCCAGATAGACGATGCCCCCGTCGAACAGGAGGAGGATGGCGGCGGGGATAAACAGCCGCGCCTGAAGGAATTGCCGGGCGCCGCGCGCCAGTCCGTCCCGCGCGAGGAAGATGAGACTTCCGAAAGTCAGGATGAAGCCCGCCGCGAGGAACATCTGCTGCCAGCCTGCCGCGTAGGCTGGTTGGACGAGCGCCAGCAGAAGCAAACTCGGCACGATGGCCGCCAGCCCGCTGACGAGGCCCGGTTTCGAGGCGCGCGCCGTCAACGCGGGAAGCGCGAGCCAAAGCAGGTACGCGAAAGCCAGCGCGGGGACCGCGAACAGGAAGACGCGGTCGGCGTCCGCGCGGGAGGCGTCGTCGAAGAATTGGATTCCCAAAACGAGGCTGACGGTCCCGCCGACCAGCAGGCAAACCAGTCCGCGCAAAAGAGAGGAGAACCTGTTCATAGGTTGCCCTGCATTTTACTCCAGATTATCGCGCCCGCTTTTCGGTGTAGAATTGGGGCAAATCACACAAGGAGTTCAGCATGGCAGGCAAAACAGGCACCATCGGAATTTTGACCGGCGGCGGCGATGTGCCAGGGCTCAACCCAGCCATCCGCGCCGTTACCATCCGCGCGCTGCGCGAGGGCTGGCAGGTAATCGGCATTCGCCGCGGCTGGGCGGGATTGGTGGATATTGTCCGCGATCAGAAAGCCGATAATAGTTACAACTTCCAGGTTTTGACGGAGGAGATCGTCAACAAGGCTGGACGCACCGGGGGAACCTTCCTGCATACGTCCCGCACGAATCCCTCCAAAGTCAAGCGCGACCGGCTGCCTCCCTACCTACAGGAGAAATATTCGAGCGAAATCAACGACCTGACGCCCGAAGTCCTCCAGAACCTGGATTTTCTCGGCATTGATTACCTCGTCCCGATCGGCGGCGACGATACGCTCAGTTACGCCGTGCGCATGTTCCAGGAGGGCGTGAAGGTGGTCGCCATCCCGAAGACGATGGACAACGACGTGCCAGGCACCGATTACTGCATCGGATTCTCCACCTGCGTCACGCGCACCATCGAGCTGGCAAACAGCCTGCGCACGGTGGTCGGCTCTCACGAACGCCTGATGGTGCTGGAAGTCTTCGGACGTTACGCGGGCTTCACCGCCATGCTCCCCACCATGGCGGGCGCGGCCAACCGCTGCGTCATCCCCGAAAGCACATTCGAGATCGAACGCCTGGCCGAGTTGATGATGCTCGACCGCAAATATAATCCCAGCCGCTATTCGGTGGCGCTGGTCTCGGAAGGCGCCATGTTCAAAGGCGGCGAAATGGTCTTCACCGATAAGACCACCGACGCCTTCGGTCATGCCAAGTTGGGCGGCATCGGCGACCTCGTCTCCGCGCGGCTCAAGGAGCTGACCGCCCAGTACAATCAGGGCCAGACCGTGGACATCGTCAACCAGAAGCTGGGATACCTCACCCGTTGCGGCGACCCCGACGCGATCGACTCCATCGTCCCGATGGCATACGGCAACCTGGCGCTCGACCTCATCCTCAAAAAAATCCACGGGAGGATGGTGGTGCTTAAGAACGGCCGCTACGACAACATCCCTATAGACATCGTCACCAGCCGCAAGAAAACCGTCAACGTGGAGCGCTTCTACAACTCCGAACGGCTGCGCCCCAACTTCGAATCCTTCGAAATGACGCCGCTCTTCATTATGACCAGCGAGAACGTCTGACGCTTCACGTCTCATCCGGGGGCGCGGCGCCGCGCTCCCGGACCTTCCGAGGCTCCAGCCATGACAAACGATTCTCCCATCTACCTGGGCCTGCTCAAGCGGACGCCTCTCGGCGGCCTCTGGGCGGCCGTCTCCGAAAACGGACTCGTCGCCGTCGAATGGGACGACGCGAAACCCGACCTCGACGCCTACCTGACCAAACGCCTCAAACGCCCGTCCGTCGTCGACGCGACGCGGGTTTCCGTCCCGCTCCGCGAACTCGACGAGTACCTGCGCGGCCGGCGAAAGGTCTTCACTTTCCCGATTGACTGGGGCCTGCTGCGCCCGTTCCAGCGCGCCGTTTTGCAGCTCGTCTTCGCCATCCCCTACGGCGAGACGCGTTCCTACGGCGAGATCGCCCGGCAGGCGGGACGTCCGCGCGCCGCCCGCGCGGTCGGCCGCGCCAACGCGACCAACCCCATGCCGCTGGTCATCCCCTGTCACCGCGTCGTCGGCTCGGACGGCAAACTCCACGGCTACGGCGGCGGCGAGGGACTGAGGACGAAAGAGTGGTTGTTGAAAATGGAGGGGGCCTTTATTGCATGAACCCCCGCTCCACGCTCCGCGCCGCCCTCTATCAAACCGAAAAATTCCTCCAGCGCGTCCGTTTCAGAACCCAGGTTTCTCAGAGAAACCTGGGTTCTAAAGGCTGGCCCATTCTGCTCGGCATCTCCTTTCCCAAAAGCGGCACGCACCTGCTCGACCAAATCCTGCTCGGCTTCTCCAAAGTCGCGCCGTTCGCAAAACGCCTGCATTCGTTCTACGCCGAATACGAAGGCGAGACGGGGATCAAGCGCGCGCCCGAACAAGCGTTGACGTGGCTCGACTCGCTCCGCCCGCTGGACGCGGCCTCGGCGCATCTCTTCGCCCGACCCGAAGCCGCGGCGCGCGTGACCGGGGGCGGATTCGTCCCCTACTTCATTTTCCGCGACCCGCGCGACGTGGTCGTCTCGCACGTCTTCTATGTCGCCGAGATGGAAACGCGGCACGTCCACCATCGCTACTACGCGTCCCTGCCCGACTTCGACGCGCGGCTCAAAGTCAGCATCCTCGGGCGAGCAGACGCGGACGTCGAATTCCCCAACATCGCCGAACGCTTCGCTCCCTACCTCGGCTGGCTGGACTGCCCCGAAGTTTTGTCCATTCACTTTGAAGACCTGATCCACGAGCGCGCGGAGACCCTGTCCCGGATTGCCGGGCGCCTCGAAGCGCGCGTCCCGCTTCCCGTCACGCGTGAACGGGTTGTCGCGGCGCTCGAAGAGTCCATCAACCCGTCCAAATCCCCCACCTTCCGTTCGGGAAAAACGGGCGAGTGGAAAAAATATTTCACCGATGAACACCGAAAAATTTTCAAAGACGCGGCGGGAGATTTGTTGATAAGATTGGGCTATGAAAAAAGCCTGGATTGGTGATTGTCGGCGCGGCGTCCGTCCGCAAAATTCGCCTTGAGGAGCGCCGCGAAAATCGGCGAGACCGCCCATGCAAAAAGATACCGCAAAACTTGGAGAGCGCCTGGCGTTTTTCGCCGGGCTGGGAGTCGTCGGGTTCATCGTCGTGGACACGGCCCTGCGCCGCATCGCGGACCCGCGCGCCTTGCTCCGCCTGCCGCGCTTCTTTGCCCTGATGGACTTTCGTCCCGAAGGAGCGCTGCTCCTGCTAGCGCTGATGTGGATCGCGTTCCTGTCCTGGCGGGCGCGACGCTTTCCCGAAGACGGACGCGCGCGGGCGTTCCTGCGCGCATCCTGGCTCTTCCTGGGCGTCTGGCTGGTCTATCTTCTCTCGGCGTACCTCGTCGCCCTGCAATGGGACACATCCAAAAGCAAGCCCTACTTTCCCGAACTGGCCGCCGCGTTTTTGCAGGGGCGGACTTACATCGAACCGACCGGCTCCACCAGCGACCTTACTTTTTATAACGGCCATTGGTACGTGGCCTTTCCTCCTCTCGCCGCGTTGTTGATGCTGCCGCGCGTCGCCCTATCGGGCCCGGACGCGGTCAACTCCGTCCGGTTCTCGGCCGCGTACGGGGCGTTGAACGTCGCCCTGGTCTACCTGATGGCCGAGGGACTGCGCCGCCGCAAACTGATTCCCCTCGACTCCCGCGGCAGTTACTGGCTGGCGGCGCTCTTCGGCTTCGGGACCGTCCACTGGTATCTGGCCCTGCCCGGCAGCGTCTGGTTCGTGAGTCAGATTCTCGCGGTCACGTTTTCGCTGCTGGCCGCGGTCGCGCTGCTCGAAACGGGCTCCCTCCCGCTCGCCTCCGCCGCGTTGGGAGTCGCCATGCTGGCGCGTCCGAACGTGGTCTTTTTGTGGCCGTTCCTGCTCGGCCTGCACGGAAGCTTGAAATCCCTGAACAGGACGAACTTCCTGCGCGCCTCCCTGCGTCCCGCGCTGCTTGCGCTGATCCCCATCGGGCTGGTCGTGGCGGGACTGATGTTTTACAACTACATCCGCTTCGATAACCTGCTTGAATTCGGCTACCGGACAATGAACGTCGGCGCGTATCTCAAAGCCGATCTTGCCGCGTACGGACAGTTCAACCTTCATTTCCTGCCGCGCAATTTCGACGCCATGCTCCTGTCCCTGCCGCGCTGGGACGCGGCCTGCGGATTCTTCGTTCCCGACCCGCTGGGGATGAGCATCCTTCTCACCACCCCGGCGCTGATCCTGCTCTATCGGGCGCGTCCATCCTGGACCTGGAGCGGAGCGGCCTGGATCTCGATCCTGCTCCTGCTCGCGCCGCTTTTGCTGTACTTCAACACGGGCAGCGCGCAGTTTGGCTATCGTTTCCAGTTGGACCTGATCGTCCCCATCCTGTGCCTGTTGGCGCTCGCGTTCGGGGAACGCGTCTCGGCCGCGGCGCGCCTGCTGATCTGGGCTGGGGTCCTGGTCAACTACCTCGGCGTCTTATGGTTCCTGGCGGGCGTGTGCCGATGACCTCCTGCTCCATCGTCGTCCGCGCATATAACGAAGAACGGCATCTGCCGCGCCTGCTGGAGGGGATCGCGCGTCAAACCGTCGAGGACGTGGAAGTCATCCTCGTGGACTCCGGCTCCACCGACGCGACGGTCTCCATCGCCGAGGCGTTTGGCGCGCGGATCGTGAGAATCCGTCCCGAGGAATTCACCTTCGGACGGTCGCTCAACTTCGGCGTCCGCGCGGCGACGCGGGAACTGGTCGTCGTCGCCAGCGCGCACGTCTATCCCGTCTATCCCGACTGGCTGGAGGCGCTGCTCCGTCCGTTCGAAGACGACAAGGTCGCGCTCGCGTACGGCAAACAGCGCGGACCGGAGACGGCGAAATTTTCGGAGCGGCAGATTTACCTCCAGTGGTTCCCCGACCAGGACATGCCGCGCCAGCCGACCGCGTTTTGCAACAACGCCAACGCCGCCATCCGCCGGTCGCTGTGGGAGCGGAATCCCTACGACGAATCGCTGACGGGACTCGAAGACCTGGCCTGGGCGAAGTGGGCGAAGGAACAGGGCTACGAGATCGCGTACACGGCCGAGGCCGAGATCGTCCACGTCCACAACGAGACGCCGCGCGGCGTGTTCAACCGCTACCGCCGCGAGGCGATGGCGTTCAAGCGCATCCATCCCGAGTCGCATTTCAACCTGTACGATTTCGCCCGCCTGACCTTGATGAACATCGTCAGCGACATCTACCACGCGGGGCGCGAACGCGTGTTGACGAAGAACCTCGCTTCGATCCTTTGGTTCCGCTTCATGCAATTCCACGGGACGCGCGCGGGCTACCGCGAGTCGGGGATGGTCACGCCGCAGTTGCGCGAGACGTTCTATTACGCGCGGGAGAGGAAAAGTGAAGAGGGGAGGAAGAGGGACGTGGAGGCGATTCGGTATAATCGGAATTAATGGCAAACTACCAGCGCAAATGCCTCATCCTTTGCGAGCCAGCCGCCCGTGCGAACAACGCATATCATAAGGAACGCCGAGTCCGCCAAAAGCCGCGCCATCGAAAGGTTCGAGAACGAATAAAGGAAACCTAATAGATGCGTCATGTGGAATTTCGTCGCCTGTTGGAAGACAATATTGCGTTACGCGTTTAATTTGATTCCGAACGTGGAAGAATCATTCGCTTTGTCGCACAACTGGAGTGTCAGTTTGACGATGACGAAACATGGATCGCTGTTGTAAGGTACGATACGGCTCACGGGTATGCCCATCGTGATACAATGCATCCGCATCAACGAGAAGAAAAAACGAGAATGACAATGCAGGATTACAATGAAGCGTTCACGATGGCCGTGAACGATATTGTCGGCAGACGGCGCGAGTATTACAGGAGATATGAGACATGGTTAAAAAAATAAACAACGCGGTCGTCGAACGCAATGCGCGCTTGACGAGCGAGATCATTAAATACATATTGAACAACCCCAAAGTTTTGGATGTCCTGCCTGAAAACTTCGAATTGGTGTTGCTGCCTGAAAACGACCCAGAGTTGCGCCAACTCAACCTGGACCTTCTTGATAAATATGGGAGTCAGGGCAAGCCCATTGTTTTTGCAAGGGTAAAAGCCAACCGCATTACCGCCCGTTCCAAACCAAATATTTTCGTGCCTATCGCGGCATAGTGGATCAAAAAAACGTCCGCCCTCACGGGCGGACGTTTTTTCAAGTCACTCGCTCACGGCTTCGCGACCCTTTCGCCTCCCCAGCAATCTCCGTATCTTGGCGTGCTTATCGCGCGTCAGCGGATAGAACCAGGCCATGGCGACGGCGGAGAATAACAGGACCGCGCCGAAAGGTCCGATTAAGATGCGGATCGCCATTAACGCCGAATCGGGCTGCATGAACGAGGTCGCGCCTTCGGGAGGCGTCTGATAGCCGAACCAGCCGAGCGTCTGCAAGCCGATGAAGATCGCCAGCGCGCCCGTCAATTTGCGGACGAAGTTCTTGACGCCGTAGTAAATCCCCTCAGAGCGGCGGCGCGTCTTCAGTTCATCCCATTCAATCACGTCGGGGAAGAGCGAGTCGGGGAGCAGGTGGGCGGAGGAGACGCTGATGCCCGCGAAGAAACTCATGAGGAGCACCAGGCTCACTTGTCCAGGCTGGATCGAAAAGATGACGAGTTGGACGACCGCCCAGAAGATCATCCCCATCATATAGGCGATCTGCTTGCTGAATCGATTCGAGACCCACACCCACAGCGGCAGGAACGCCACCGCCGTGACGAGCAGGACGGCGAAGACCGCCGACTCGATGGAGAGACTCACGCCGAAGACGCTCGCCCGCGCCAGCAGGTCGCCGCGCGCGATCCAATACAGGAGATAGAACGGCAGGACGAGGGCAACGAGGTCGAAGGTGATCCAGTTCAGCATGTAAACGGCGGTCGCGAAACGGAACGGGATATTCGCCCACGCGGTGCGGACGGTTTCGATGAACGAGACTTCCTGTTCCTGTTCGGGAGTCAGTTGATTCTCGCGGATCACGAAGAAGATCAGCAGGAACGGAATGGTCGCCAGCCCGCCGAAGATGGCCGCGACGATGAGATAACCCTGCTGCTGGGTCATGCCTGCGCCCAAAGCCGCGTCGAGGATTTCGGGCGCGGCCACCGCGGTGACCAGCGAGATGGCGAGGTTGAAGAACATGCGGAAGCCCGTCAGCGAGGTGCGCTCGTCGTAATCGGGAGTCAGTTCGGGCGTCAGCGCGGCGAACGGGACGGCGACCAGCGTCTCCATCGTATCGGAGATCATGAAAGCCAGCGTGATGAAGACGGCTTTTGCGATCTGGCCTTCAAAAGGCGGCGCGTACCACAGCAGCAAAAAGGTCGCGCCGTAGGGGATGGAAAAAAACAGCAGGAACGGGCGCCGCCGTCCCCAGCGCGTGCGGACGCGGTCGCTCAACATGCCCACCAGCGGATCGTTGATCGCGTCCCAGATGATTCCAACCAGCGCCGCCACCGAAGCCAGCCGCGGCTCCAGCCCGACCACGTCCGTCAGGAAGATGGCGTAGAAAATCTGGCGCAGGGTCCCGTACCCAGCCGTGCCCCAGTCGCCTGTGCCGTAGGCGAGTTTCGTCCAGAACGAAAGATATTTTTTCTTGAGCGGTTGCGCGTCGGTCATAAATACCTCGGTTTCACGTTCCAGGTTTCAAGTAGACCGATGACTGATCACTGCTCACTGATTTAGACGCGTCATCGAATCTAACAGGTCTAACACCAATTCCTTCAAATCCCCTCGATTTGGGAGCGAGCCAATTAATCCATACATCGGCGCCATGCGACTTGGAAGTCCGCCGCCTCCGCCGCCCAATAATGCGGATGCCCTCGACATCAGACGACTCACCCACGCCTCGGGCAGGATTCTCGCCAGCGCGTTCGCGGCCTGAACGAGGAGGCGGGTCGCGGTTTTCTGGAGCGTCGGCCTGCGGACGGAGTCCACGCACGCCGCGAGGTCGCGCAGAAACTCGTCCGCCGCCTCCGTGTGGACGAAGTTGACCGTCATGTGCAGGCTGGCGGGGAATTGTTGCCGGTCGAGGTGCCAGCCGCGCAACGAGAGTTCGTCCGCGAGCTGATACACGTCCAGCAAATCGGACGCGATGGCGAACACGCTCATTTCAGGGTCGCTGAGAATCTTCAAGCCAGGGATGGCGCGGATGCCTGCCTGTAAATATTTCACCGTCTCCATCACCTGCCGGTTGAGTTCGAGATAACCCTCCTCGCCGAGGAAATTCAGGATCGCCCACGCCGCCGCGATCGGTCCCGCGGGACGCGTGCCCGCCATCGTCGGCGAGGGATAGATGCCGCCCGGCCAGTCGGTCGAGACGAACATCTGATGCCGCCGCAAAGCCGCGCTCTTGTAGAGGATGACCGACGCGCCCTTCGCCGCGTAGCCGTATTTGTGCAAGTCCGCTGAGATGGAGGTGACGCCCGCGACGGAGAAATCGAAATCGGGAATTTCATAGCCGAGTTTTTTCACGAACGGCAGGACGAAGCCGCCCACGCACGCGTCAACGTGGAAGAGAATGCCGCGTTCCTGCGCGAGCGCGGCGAGCTCGCGGATCGGGTCCACTACGCCGTGCGGATACGAGGGCGCGGAGCCGATCATCAGAATCGTGTTCGGCGTGATCGCGGCGCGCGTCGCTTCCACGTCGGCGCGGAAATCGGCGCGGACGGGAGTCTTCATCACGCGCAAACCGAAGTATTCCGCGCCTTTTTCGAACGCGGGATGCGCCGTGACGGGCATCAGGATTTCTGGCGCGCTCACGTCGGGACGATTGACCCGCGCCCAATCGCGCGCCGTCTTGACCGCGCACAGCAGGCTCTCCGTCCCGCCGGAGGTGACGTTGCCCGCAATGGACGCGTCGCCGCCGAGCAGGGAGGCGGTCATCGCTACGATCTCGGTCTCGAACTTTCGCAGGCTGGGAAAGGCGGTGGGGTTGAGTCCGTTTTCGGAGAAGAACAGGTTCGAGGCCTCTTTGAGCAGTTCGTCTATTTCTTCGTTGACATGATAGACCAGCCCAAAGACGCGCCCGCGCTGCCATTGCACGTCGCGGTCGCGCGCCGCGCGCATGGACGCGAGGACCTCGTCGCGGGGGAGTCCGCGTTTGGGAAACGGCAAACTTGACACAGGAGCGCCCTCCTTTGGCGGGTTAAGTGTAGCACGAAACAAAGACTTCCGAAGCCTGGTTCTTCCATTTTGAGCGGGAAGAATTTCAAGTCGACAGATAGACGCATTCATTCGCTTAAGCCACACCTGTAGTTTTGTCAAGTTCAGCATCTGCCGCATTCCCATCATATAGGCTCATAAAACGGGCAAACTGGAAGGCGCTACCAGACAAATTACTGTCATTCTGTACAATGGCGTTATACAATTTACTGCTAATCTGATATAATGCCATCATGTTCACCCGAAGCATCGAAAAGGATATTCAGGAATACCTGAGCGGAGATTCGCGCAAGGTTCTCTTCATCTGGGGGCCGCGCCGTTCGGGAAAATCCACCCTGCTGGCAAAGATCAGCGCGGAGCGGAATGCGCGCATCTTCAATTTTGACTTTCTCTCGGACAGGGAAGGGTTTCAGCCCCGAAGGGACGTTCTGGAGGAACTCGCCAGAAATCACCCTCTCATCCTGATTGACGAAGTGCAAAGTTTTCCCGAATCCACCGTACCGCTGAAACTTTTGCACGACGAATACAACGTCAAGATCATCGCCACGGGTTCCAGTGAGTTGCGAAAGAAGGGACAGGATTTCGACAGCCTCGCGGGTCGGTATCAGGAATTGTTCTGCCTGCCCTTTTCCGTGGAGGAGATCAGCGCCAACACGCCTCACAAGACGTACGAGCAGGCGGACTTTGTGAATCGATTGAGGGAGGAAGTCCTCGTCTTCGGCTCCTACCCCGAGGTCTTTACCGCCTCGGAAGGGACAAAAGACAAAACCAGCCTGCTGGAAAACATCGTTGAGAGTTACATCCTGAAAGACATCGTTTCCCTCTATGATCTTAAAAACCTGAAACTTGCCAAAGACATCCTGACCAAGATCGCCCTGCAGATCGGGCAGGAAGTATCCCTACGCGAGATCGCCTCGTCGCTGATGGCAAACGTCGGCACCGTTTCGAATTACATCGAAATCTTCGTCAGGAACTATGTCCTGATTCCCCTGCCCTCGTTCAAGACCAACCTCCGCAGGGCAGTCTCGGAAAACAGGAAATTGTATTTCTACGATCTTGGGATTCGCAACGCGCTGGTCAAGGACTTCCGCCGTCCCGACCTGCGCCCCGACAAAGGCGGCGTCTTCGAGAATTTCATTGTCTCTGAATTGGAAAAGCGGAGAAGGATTCAGCGCCTGCCCATGAGCGCGTATTTTTATCGCGAATATGGCGGCAAGGAAGTGGACATGGTTCTGGAAAATTACGACAAAGAGTATCAATGCTTCGAGATCAAATACGAATCCCAAAAACCGACGCCTGTCTTTCCGCTTCCACATGCTTTGAAAACGATAGACAAAAACAATTTTCTGGATGAAATCAGGCAGGTTCAATAAATTTCCCGTGTCCTCTCCCAAACCCTCCATCGCGGACAAGCCGAAAGCCCTCGGTGTGAACAAGCAGTTAGCGGACACCTGCGGTCGGTACAGGTGTCCGCTTGGCATCTGCCGTCGTTTTCAGAACGAGAAAAGATGCCCGACAAATTGCCAATCGGATTGACAACTTGTCGCAATGTGCGCGGGGCGCGTCGTCAGGCGTTAAATCTTTCCTCGCAGACGCGCAGATCAGCCTGAAACCGCTGGTCGTCTACGCGGGGGATTAAAGCGTCTACTTCCTCAACATTCCCTGCCGCGGGTTGAAGAGAAAGACAACGATGAAGATCGCGGTCGCGGTCAGGACGATGGCCGCGCCCGAGGCGATGTTGACGTAAAAGCTGAGATACAGGCCGACGACCGAGGATGCCGCGCCGATGACGGCCGCGATCAGCATCATCGTCCACAGGCGGCGGGTCAGCAGGTAGGCGGTGGCGGCGGGCGTGACCAGCATGGCGACCATCAGCGCCACGCCGACCGTCTGCATGGAGATGGCGACGGTCACCGCGATCATCGCCAGCAGGAGGTTGTTGAGCAGGTCCACAGGCATGCGGAGGGTCGCGGCCAGGACGGGGTCGAAGGAGAGCGTGAGGAATTCCTTGTAGAAAATGAAGACGAGCAGGAGGACGATCCCGCCGAAGACGAGGGTCAGGATTAGGTCGCGGTTGGTCACGCCCAGCACGTCGCCGAAGAGAAAATGACTCAAGTCCACCGCGTAGGAGCGGACAGTGGAGATGATGGCGATGCCGAGCGCGAACATCCCCGCGAAGACCACGCCGATGGCGGTGTCTTCCTTGATGCGGGCGTTTTTGCTGATGGCGCCGATGCCCAGCGAGGCGAGGACGGCCGTCCCCAGCGCCCACCAGAAGAGCGGTTCGCGCGTCCCGCCGCTGACGAGGTAGCCCAGCGCCACGCCAGGGAGGACGGTGTGTGCCAGCGCGTCGCCGAAGAAGGCCATGCCGCGCAGGACGACGTAGGTCCCGACCACCGCGCAGACGATTCCGACGAGGACCCCCGCGGCAAGTCCGCGCAGCATGAAGGGATAAGAGAGGGGTTCAATGAGCCAGGTCATTCGTCTCCGCAGCAATCCTCATCGAACGTCATCAATTTGCCGTCCGCGTCGACCAGTCTCATTCGGTTGCCGTAGGCTCGCATCAACCGTTCGGGCGTCAGGACTTCCTTCGACGCGCCGAAGCCGATCAATTTACGGTTCAGCAACATCACGCGGTCGAAATGCTTTTCCGCCTGGTCCAGGTCGTGCGTGGCGACCATCACGGTGACGTTTTGCTTTTGGAGTTTATCGAGCAGGTTGAGAATCCCCTCCTGCGCGGGCAGGTCGAGTCCCGTCAGCGGCTCGTCCATCAGCATCAACTCGGCCTGCTGCGCCAGGGCGCGGGCGATGAACATGCGCTGCTGCTGTCCGCCCGAAAGCTGCCTGGGGAAGCGTTTCTCCATCCCGGTCAGCTGCACCATGTCGAGCACGCGTCCGACGCGTTCCTTGATCTCGTTCGCGGGCGCCTTTTCCATCTCGAGGCCGAAGGCGATGTTCTGATAAATCGTCATATGCTGGAAGAGCGCGTAACTCTGAAACACCGTGTTGACGGGACGCTGGAACGGCGGCGTGCGTCCCTGCGCCTTGCCTTCGATGTAGACCTCCCCCTCCGTCGGCCATTCAAAACCGGCCACCATCCGCAGCGAGGTGGTTTTGCCGCATCCCGATGAACCGAGCATCGAGAAGAACTCCCCATGTTTGATCTGCATATCTACGTGGTCCACCGCGTTCAGCAGGGCGCCTTCGGGAGTTTTGAAGGTCTTGACCACGTCGCGCAGCTCGACTGAAAATTCGCTTGTCTCTGTCATCTATCTTCTCCGGGAAATAAAATGAACGTCGCTGCGAGTCGCCGCGCGGCCAGCCGCCGCGGCGACTCGCAATAAGCGGGAAGCAGGCTAATTACGCGGCGACCGCCTTCAACGTGTCCTCCAATCGGTCCAGCAAAATATCCATCTGCTCCTGCGTGATGACCAGCGGCGGTTCGATGCGGATGGTCTGCGCGCTGGTCAGCGTGCCGGCCACCAGCACGCCGCGCTTGAACAGCCCCGCGGCCACCTGGTATCCGATCTCCGGCGATTTGAAGTGCATCCCAATCAGCAAGCCTCTACCCGTTATTTTCTCATAAATTTGCGGATATTTCGCGGCGAATTCCTCCAGTTTTGGAATCAGATAATCGCCCTTCCGCGCGGCCTGTTCCCAGAGTTTTTCGCGCAGCGTAACGTGGATCGCCGCGATCGCCGCCGAACAAGCCAGCGCGCCGCCGCCCGTCGTCGTGGTGTGCATGAACGGATTCGGGTACATCATCGGCTGGAAGATCTCCTCGGTGGCGCAGACCGCGCTGACCGGCATCACGCCCCCGCCGAGGGACTTGGCGACGGAGATAATATCGGGGACGACGTTCCAATGCTCCACGCCCCACAGCTTCCCCGTCCGCCCCATGCCGGTCTGCACTTCGTCGGCGATGAGCAGCGCGCCGTACTTCTTCGTCGCGGCGCGGATACGCGGCCAGAAATCGTCGGGCGGGATGATGGCCCCCGCTTCGCCCTGGATCGGCTCG
>DKTP01000045.1:0-1686 GCA_002473085.1 Anaerolineales bacterium UBA7227 | reverse complement strand
CCCCCCCGCCACGGGAATCCCGACCTTGTCGCAGATCTCCAGTTGACGCTCCACCGCCTCCGCGTCCCCAAACGGGACGTGGTAAACGGGACCCGCGTACATCGGCCCCATCGGCGCGCGGAAATCGGACTTGCCCATCATCGAGAGCGAACCCATCGTCTTGCCGTGAAACGCCTTGACCGCGACGATGAACGCGGCGCGTCCCGTGTAGAGTTTCGCGATCTTGATGGCCGCCTCGATGGACTCCGTCCCGCTGGCCGCGAACCAACTGTACTTTAAATCTCCCGGCGTAATATCCGCGAGCAGTTTCGCCAGCACGCCGCGCAGCGGGTCTATCAACTCCTGCGAGGGCATGGGCGTGCGCGAGAGCTGCGCTTTTACCGTCTCGATCACTTCGGGATGACTCCAGCCCAGGTCCATCATCCCATAACCGCCGAGGCAGTCGAGATATTCGCGTCCGAGCACGTCTTTGAAAATGGCGCCCGAACCGC
Source organism: Anaerolineales bacterium UBA7227 (assembly GCA_002473085.1). Classification (GTDB taxonomy): domain Bacteria; phylum Chloroflexota; class Anaerolineae; order Anaerolineales; family Villigracilaceae; genus Denitrolinea; species Denitrolinea symbiosum. The sequence continues at coordinate 1,195 of DKTP01000045.1, read as the reverse complement.
TCCATTCCACCGCGGCCCAATCGCCCGCCTCGGTGACGGACTTGCGATACTCCAGCCAGCCGCGGTTGAAATGCTCGGCAAAGTTCTGCTTCGATTCGTCGATGATCTGTTTGCCCTCCGCCTCGGTCGGGAAGCGATCCATGCGGATCAAGTCCATCCAGCGGGACGAATATTCCAGGGCGTCTTCGTAATCGTGGGTCATGGTAACTCCTTTGGAAGAGATTGAAAATTAGAGATTGGAGAACGGAGAGCAGTTTTTAAAGCCGCGCCGGTTCTCTGCTTCCTGTTCTCCATTCTCTGCTCTCTTCTCACTAAAATTTCCTCGTCCACTCCTTGGGCCACCTCTCCACCACAACCTTCTTCTGCGTGAAGAATTCGACGGCGTCCATCGCTTGCCCGTGCATATCGCCAAAGAAGGAGTCTTTCCAGCCGCTGAACGGGAAGAACGCCATCGGCGCGGCGACGCCGATGTTGATTCCGATGTTGCCCGCTTCAACTTCGTAGCGAAACTTCCGCGCCGCCGAACCCGACGACGTGAACAGGCTCGCCTGATTGCCATATTGTCCGCTGTTGACCAACTCGATGGCGTCTTCAATCGTCTGCACGTGCATCAGGCTCAACACGGGTCCAAAAATTTCGGTCTTGGCGATTTCACTGCCGCGCGGGACGTCTGCCAAAATAGTGGGCTTGATGAAGTGCCCCGATTCATATCCTTGGATTAAAGCCCCGCGTCCATCCACAGGGACGGTTGCTCCTTCCTTGACGCCGAGTCCAATCAGCGACTCGACTCTCGCCTTCGACGCGGCGCTGATGACGGGTCCCATCTGGACGCCTGAGTCGAGTCCGTAGCCGACGATGCGCGACGAAGCGGCGTCGCATATCGCTTCACTAAAAGTCGAATGGGCTGAACCAACCGTCACTGCGAAAGAAACGGCGAGACATCGCTGTCCCGCGCATCCGAAGGCGGAGTCCGCGACGATCTTTGTCGCCATGTCTATATCCGCATCGGGCAAGATGATGACGGGATTCTTCGCTCCGCCCTGCGCCTGAACGCGTTTGCCGTGTGCGGCGGCGGTGGCATAAACATACTTGGCGACGTTGGTCGAACCGACGAACGTGACCGCGCGGATGGACGGGTGTTCGAGAATCCCATCCACCGTTTCTTTTGCGCCGTTTACGAGATTGACCACGCCCT
>DKTP01000037.1 GCA_002473085.1 Anaerolineales bacterium UBA7227 | reverse complement strand
TTCGTCGGGATGCCGCCCATCGTGTAGTGCGCGGTCGGCTGGATGGGCATCATCTGGGTGACCGGGTCCACGCCGAGGTAAACGCGGCAGAAGTCGATGATGTCGGGAAGTTTTTGCAGGATCTGTTCGCCGGTGATGGTGTAGGGCGAGCCGTCGGGGTTTGTGCGTCCGTCGATCGCCGCGTACTTGTTCACGGTCTCGGGGCGTACGTCGAGGTACACGTAGTTTTTGCCGTTCACGCCGCGTCCCTCGCGGATCTCGGTGTAGATAGCGCGGCTGACCACGTCTCGCGAGGCCAGGTCTTTCACGGTCGGCGCGTAGTGAGCCATGAACCGCTCGCCCTTGCCGTTGATCAATACCCCGCCTTCGCCGCGTACGCCCTCAGTGATCAGGATGCCGAGTTTGTAGATGCCGGTCGGATGGAACTGGAAGAACTCCATATCCTCCAGCGGGATGCCGCGGCGGAGGAGGATCGCCGCGCCGTCGCCAGTGTAAGCGTAGGCGTTGGAGGTCACCTCGAAGATGCGACCGTGTCCGCCCGTCGCGAAGATGACCGCTTTGGCGTGGAAGGTGTGCAGTTCGCCCGTCGCGAGTTCCACGGCCACCACACCCGCAGCCTTGCCGTTGACAATGAGAAAGTCCAGGACCTGATACTCATCGTAGAAATGGACTTTGTTCTTCAGGCACTGCTGGTACAGCGTTTGCAGGATCATGTGTCCCGTACGGTCGGCGGCGTGCGCCGCGCGTCGGACGGGTTTCCCCGTCTCGTTGTTGGTGTGACCGCCGAACGGCCGCTGGGAAATTTTCCCTTCGGGAGTGCGGTCGAAGGGCAGACCCATGTGTTCGAGTTCGAGCACCGCTTCGATGGCCTCGTTGCACATGAATTCGATGGCGTCCTGGTCGCCGAGATAATCGGAGCCTTTGACCGAATCGTAGGTGTGCCATTCCGGCTTGTCCTCTTCGAGGTTGCCGAGGGCCGCGCTGATTCCGCCCTGGGCCGCGCCGGTGTGCGAACGCGTGGGATAGAGTTTGCTGATGACGGCCGTCTTTGCGCCGCGCGAGGCGTAGAGACCCGCCATCAGTCCCGCGCCGCCCGCGCCGACGACGACCACGTCGAATTGATGAATGTTTGCCATGTGCCGTTATCCTAGAAGAAGATCCTGCCAGAGCAGATATAAACCGATGAGACTCATCGAAACCATCATGACGATGCTGAGGAGGCGCACGATCTTCCGCCCGCGCTCGGTGACGATGTAATCGTCGCAGATCACGACTAGCCCGTGCACGCCGTGCGCCACCGCCACGAGCAGGAGCGCGCTTCCCACCAGCCGCCAGAATGGCGTGGACCAGGGGGCGATGTCGGGGATGTTCGTGCTTTGGACGTGGTTGCTGTTCGGCATGAAGCCCCAGCGCAGAACGTCCGCCATGTTCATCTGCGTGCGCGCCCCCATGACCAGCGCGCCGATGATCGCGAACAGGATCAGCGCGTACATCGCCAGGGCGGAAAGACGCGTGAAGATCCACATCAGCATTTCGAAGTTCAGGCCGCGTTTCTTGAGCGGGAGGACGACCGGATGAGATTTTTCCATGCTAACCTCCCAACCCGTTACGGATGATGATCAGCGCCGCGACGGCGTATGTGGGAATGAAGACCGCCATCTCCACCCAGATCGCCTCGCGCAGGTGCGGGATCAATTTCGGGAAGAGGTCGAGGATGGTGATGCGCAGTCCGTTGACGGCGTGAAACAGCACGCAGAAGAAAATGAAAACCTGAAAGGCCCAGTTTTCATAGATGTCGTTCACGAACTGGCCCGCGCTGCCTCCCAAAAACGACGCCAGAAGATGCGTCGTGATGAAAATAGCCATGCCCAGCCCGCCCACGCGGTGCAGGATGAACGTCCACATCGGTCCCTGTCCTTTGTAGCGTAACGCCGCGGACAGGCCGACGTTCCTTGTCAGGCCCATTAGCGCCTCCTTGAAATTTGGGTTTTGGAAACGGTCGCCCGCTTGTCTGAGCCAACCGACGGTCGAGAACGCCCGCGCTCTCGCGCAAAAGGTTCAGCGTCCACTCTCGCGCAAATCCGCGAATAAATATAGTGACAATACTCATGGATTATTGGTTTCAGACATCCTTCAAAAAAGAAGGCATTGACCCGTATAATCCATTCAATCGTCGCGGAGCGACCTTATTCTAATCCAAACTTTGCGCCTATGCGAGGCGCGAAACGCTTTTATGGTTTTGGAGGTCATATGTCTGAGTCGTTAAGCCGCAGGGACTTTATGAAGGCGACTGTGTTCTTCGTGGGAGGAGCCGTCAGCGCGGCAGTCGGCATTCCCGCAGTCGGCTATTTGATCGCCCCGGCCCTCAAGGGCGGGGCAAAAGAGGCGTGGATTCCCATCGGGAAGATGGCGGACATGTCCGAGATCGGCAAGCCCTACCCGTTTTCGTTCACCCTCGTCCAGGTCAACGGATGGGAGCGCACCTCCACCAGCCACGGCGGATTTGTCATCCGTAAGTCGGCCGCGCCCGACGACCTCGTCATCCTGGACAGCCGCTGCCCGCATCTCGGCTGCACCGTCAACTGGAAGGACGCGGAAAAAGCCTTCGTCTGCCCCTGCCACGACGCCAGTTTCGACACGGAGGGCGCGGTGCTGGCCGGCCCCCCGCCTCGTCCCATGGACCGTTTCGCGGACTTCCGCGTCACCGAAGACGGCGTCCTCGAGATTTTCTATAAGGAGGGCTAGGATATGTGGAAAAAGTTTTTCGACTGGCTGAACGACCGCCTCGGCCTGAACGAACTGCAAGAATCCCTGCTCGAACGCCCCGAACCGAAAGGCAACTGGTGGAACACGCTCGGCTCGGCCAGCCTGTTCCTCTTCCTCTTGCAGGGCGCGACCGGCATCTTCCTGACCGTCTACTACACCCCCTCTCCCGACCACGCCTACGACTCGATCCAATACATTATGAACGGCGTCGCGTTCGGATGGCTGATCCGCGGCATTCACCACTGGGGCGCCACCCTGATGGTGTTGATCGTCTTCATCCACATGCTGCGCGTCTTCGTCACCGCCTCGTTCAAATATCCCCGCGAGCTGACCTGGATCATCGGCGTCGGCCTGCTCATCGCGACGCTCGGCATGGGCTTCACCGGCTACCTGCTCCCGTGGAACCAGCGCGCATACTGGGCCACCACAGTCGGCACGCAGATCGCGGGGACGGCCCCGCTCATCGGCGATTTCATCCTCAAAGCCCTGCGCGGCGGCCCGGACCTCTCGGCCCTCACCTTGCAGCGCTTCTTTTCCGCGCACATCTGGATGATTCCCCTCGTCCTGGCCGGGCTCATCGGCGCGCATCTCTATCTCATCATCCGCCACGGCGAATCGCACTGGCCGACGAAGGAAGATTAATTCAATTCTCCAACCGCCAGGATCGCGGAGAAAAAGATATAACCTTCGCGTTCTTTGCGTGCTTTGCGGTCAAAGAGGCATTATGAACGAAGACACCAAACAGAAAATCAACGAACGCTACCAGCGCGAGCTGAACCGGGGCGAATTTTTCTGGCCCGACAGCATCTTCAAAGACGCCATCGTCGCGCTGGGAATCCTGCTCCTGCTGATCTTTCTCGCGACTTTCCTCGGGGTGGCGGGCGAACCCAAAGCCGACCCGAGCGACGCCTCCTACATTCCGCGGCCGGAGTGGTACTTCCTCTTCCTCTTCAAATTCCTCGCCCTCTACGGACAGATCCCCGTCGTCGGCAAGATCGAATGGCTGGCGACCGTCCTCGTCCCAAGCATCGGCATCGGCTTGATCCTGCTCCTGCCTTTCATTGACCGCAGCCAGGACCGTCACTACGCCAAGCGCGCCCTCTCGCTGGGACTCATGCTCCTCGCGGTCGTGGACATGGTCATCCTGACGTTGATCGCGGACGTCCCGACCGTGGCCCCCAGCGACGCGCCCCCCCTCGTCCGACTCTCCGCCTCGCTCCAACCCTACGCGGGACTCGTCGTCCCCGGTGCCGCGGCCGCCGTACTGGTCGCGCTGGCGTACTTCGCGAAGAACTCCTCGTGGAAGCCCATGGCCTGGATCGCGGGCGGGAGTTCCCTCCTCATGCTCGCGTTGACGGTCGCCATCCTTGCCTTTGCGCCGTCCGTCGAAGCTGCCGAGACCTCTGTCGCCAACACCATCGTGGACCAGATCGTCGCGGGCCAGGACCTGTACTCGGTCAACTGTGTGGAATGTCACGGCGACGATGGCAAGGTGACGGTCATCGAAGGCGTGGAGGGTCTCGAAGGCAAGCAACTCTCCGCCATCAACAACCCCGACGTGCTGTACACGCTCGACGACGCCTCTCTAGCCGAAGTGATCGCCTACGGACGTCCCAACGCGGGCATGAACCCGTTCGGGAAAATGTACAACCCCGAGGGGCTGAGCAAGAGCGACATGGACAACATCGTCATCTTCATGCGCTACACATGGGACGAGCGCTTCGAGACGCCCGTCATCCCTGAGCTCTTCCCGCCGCTGGCGGAGGGCGAAGTCCCTTCGTACGACGTCCACATCGCGCCCATCGTCAAACGCTACTGCGTCTCCTGTCACCGCGCCGGCAAGGACAGCAACAACTATTTCATGACAACCTACGAGGAAATTCTCTCCAGCGGCGACAACGCGGAGAAGAACGTCATCGCGGGCGACGCGAACTCGTACCTGCTGCAAGTCATTCAGGGACAGGCCATCCTCGATGAAAACGGCAAGGAGATCATCGGCGTGATGCCGCCCAAGTCCACGCTCAAGCCCAACGTGGTGGACGCTTTCATCCGCTGGATCATGAATGGGATGCCGCAAACCGCGGAGGATGCCGCCGCGCTCTCAGTCACGCCCGCTCCATAATGCGGTTGCGATTTTGAAAATCAAAACGTCGGGACTTTCAAAAAGTCCCGACGTTCGTTTAACCGCTCGCCAATCTGATCTGCAAATTGGCGCCGACCGCCCGCGCGTATTTTTTTAACGTGGACAATCTCACATCGTCGGCGTGGTTCTCGATGCGTGAGATCGCGGACTTTTTGGTTTTCAGCTTGTGCGCCACTTCCTCCTGCGTCAAACCGGAGGCTTCGCGCGCCAAGCGCAGGATCACGCCGACTTTGAATTCGGAATATCCTTCTTCAAAATTAAGCGCAAAAGTCTTGTCAGCGGCCGCGCGTTTTTCGATATATTTTTTTACGTCGCTCATTTTCTTCTCCTTGACAGATGTTCTTCCATTCTTTGGGTCGCCAGCGCAATTTCCTGTGGCGGCGTTTTTTGCGTCTTCTTTGCAAAGCCGTGCGTCAGGATCAACAAAGTTCCGTTTTCAAAGAAGCCGAGCCAGGCGGAAAATGTCATTGCCAGATTGGACGCGGACTTCCCAAATCTGCGCGCCGGTCAGCTTTTTGAAATATTGGATCGGGACAACTGGAAGGTCTTCGATCAAACGCAGAACCCATTTTGAGCCTGCTTGCCATTGAGCGAATCTAAAAATTCCTCAATTGGGCTTTTACCGTTGGGCAGGCGATAGAATTGGATGGTTCGCATGGATGTATGTTATCATATATGTGAACAAGATACAAGGCTGGCGGAATTAAAAAGTCGGGACTAAAAGTCCCGACTTTTTATTATCTGCGTGCCTACATGTGCTTGATGATGGCGTCGCCGAACTCGGAGCATTTGATCTCGGTCGCGCCGTCCATCAGGCGGGCGAAGTCGTAGGTGACGGTCTTGGCGGCGATGGCGCCTTCCATACCCTTGACGATCAGGTCGGCGGCTTCCGTCCAACCCATGTAGCGGAACATCATCTCGCCGGAGAGAATGACCGAGCCGGGGTTGACCTTGTCGAGGTCGGCATATTTCGGCGCGGTGCCGTGAGTCGCCTCGAAGATGGCGTGACCGGTCTCATAGTTGATGTTCGCGCCGGGCGCGATCCCAATCCCGCCCACCTGCGCGGCCAGCGCGTCGGAGAGATAATCGCCGTTGAGATTGAGCGTGGCAAGCACGTCGTAATCGCGGGCGCGGATCAACGTGAATTGAAGCGAGACGTCGGCGATGGAATCCTTGATGAGCAGCATCTTCTTCCATTTGCCGTCGCCGTGCGTGTCCCACAACTTCAACGCCTCCTCCACCTCCTGTTTGATGTCGTTCTGCTGGGACGGGCTCATCATGTCGAAGCCGGGGTCGATCATCCTGGCATTGTCTTCCACGCTCAAATCGGGGTTGGACTCCTTGTTACCGAGAATCCAGGTTTCCCGTTCGGTGACGATGCGGTCGCGGAACTCGCGTTTGGCGAGGGCATAGCCCCAATCCTTGAACGCGCCTTCCGTGAACTTCATGATGTTGCCCTTGTG
>DKTP01000040.1:753-17602 GCA_002473085.1 Anaerolineales bacterium UBA7227 | reverse complement strand
GCCTCCCGCCTTCTGCCTTCTGCCTCCCGCTTTCCGCCTTCTGACTCTCGCCTTCTGCCTCCCGCCTCCCGCCTTCCGCCATCCGCCTCCCGCCTTCTGCCTTCTGACTACAACCTCCTCCTCTCTGGTCTCTTCCTCGGACTCACCGCCCTCACGCGTTCCGTCATCCTGCCCTTCGCCGTCCTTGCCATCGCGTACGCGTTTTACGTTTTACGCAAACGCGCGTGGATTCTCGCCGTCGCCTTCGCGTTGACCATCGCCCCGTGGATTGTCCGCAACTCGCTCCTGCACCACAAACTGACGGGCATCGAGACTTCCATGGGCTACAACCTCTACCTCGGCTATCACCCGCAGGGAAACGGCTCCTTCGTCTTCGGTCCCTCGCTCGACCTCCTGACCATCCTCGACGACGCCCAGCGCGACCGCGTCGGGACGGAGAAAGCCATCGAGTTCATCCGCGCGGAGCCAGGACGGTTCATCCCGCTTGCGATTAACCGTCTCGGCTTCTTCTTCGGCCTCGAAAAACGCGTCCTGATGTACTTCTACGGGAACGACCTCGTCGGCTTCATCCCCTTCCCGTTCCTGTTGACGCTTTTCCTCGTCATGCTCCTGCCGTTCGTCGTCGTGAGTCTCTCCGCCGCGTTGGGCGCGTCGCCGCTTCGCTGGAATCCGCCGACGATCCTGCTGGGACTTCTCTTCTTCGCCTACGTCACGCCGCACGTCTTCATCCTCGCCGAAGACCGATTCCATCTGGCCCTCGTCCCCTTTCTCGCCATCCTCGCCGCGCTGTTCTGGACGGGCGGCTGGAAGTCCCTCGCCGCGCGCTGGGACGGATCCCGCGCGGGGAAGATCGCCGTCAGCCTCGCCGTCCTCGCCGCGCTCCTGCTCCTCCTCAACTGGGGCTTGGAACTCCACCGCGACGCGGATAAAATCATCCAACTCCTCGGCCCCAACGGCAACCATTCGAATTATCCGTATTGATGAAAAAACAGATATACACGTGGACATGTGCACAAGTAAATACAGATACGTAATACGAACTACTCGACTAGCAAACTACGTAACTACTAAACTATGAAACTAATCAAATCCATCTTCCAACCCCTCAACATAGACCGCAAAGTCGCGCTCATCACCATTGTCAGCACGCTGCTGCTGCTGGTCTTTTCATATCACAACATCACGCCTTCCACCGAGATCAACCAGACCGTTCTCTTTTTCGTCATCCCTTTGCTGTTCATCGTCCTCGTCTTCCGCGAATCGCCGCGCGACTATGGCCTCGCCCTCGGAGACTGGCGCGCGGGCCTCGTCATCACCCTCGGCGGCATCGCGCTGATGACGCCCGTCATCTGGAGCCTCGCCAAACTCGACCCGACTTCACAATCCTATTATCGGGGCATGACCGCCAGCCTGCCGTGGAACACCTTCTTCCAGATCTTCGGCTGGGAATTCCTCTTCCGCGGCTGGATCACCTTCGGCTACGCCCGCAAGTTCGGCGCCGACGCGCTTTGGATTCAAGCCGTCCCGTTCGCGCTGATGCACATCGGCAAACCCGAGATCGAAACCCTCTCCACCGTCTTCGGCGGTTTCGCCTTCGGCTGGATCGCCTACCGCACGCGCTCCTTCCTCTATCCCTTTCTCATTCACTGGTACATCTTCACGCTCATCGTGCTTGTCGCTTCGGGGACGCTTGGCTGACCTCATCCTCCGTCCCGCCACTGCCGACGACGCGGCCGACATCCGCGCCCTCGTCCGCCTCGTGCGGATCAACCCGACGGGACTCGACTGGCGACGCTTCCTCGTCGCTTCCGCCGCGGACGGGACGCTGGCCGCGTGCGTCCAGGTCAAACCCCACGCCGACGGGACGCTCGAATTGGCCTCCCTCGCCGTCCGTCCCGCGTGGCGCGGACGCGGGGTGGCGCGGCGTCTCGTCGAGCGGCTGCTCGCGCAGTCATCGCGTCCCGTCTACCTCACCTGCCGTTCGGGGTTGGAATCCTTCTATCGAAAATTCGGCTTCCGCGCCCTCGCCGTGGACGAGTTGACTCCCTATTACCGCCGCCTGAAAAAACTGGCGGACGGATTCGGGTGGGCGTTTCGAGACGGACAATCCCTGCTGGTGATGCGCCTGGATGATTAGTACATGAGACGGGTATCGCGCGGTCAAATTTGGGTTACAATAAAAATATGGAAGTCAGCCGTCAGGATATTCTCAAGGCCTTTTACCCCACCTTCATCGGCGTTTTGATCGGCTTGACGCTGGGCGGGGTGTTGTGGCTGGTGGCGCGCTCGCCGAGCGGCAACTCGATCCAACTGCTTCCCCCGCCCACGCCCGCGCCCATGGTGGTGGACGTGGCGGGCGCGGTGCCGCGTCCCGACGTGTACGCCCTGCCGGGCGGAAGCCGCGTGAAGGACGCGGTCGACGCGGCGGGCGGGTTCCTTGCCGAGGCGGATCGTTCCAACATCAATCTGGCCGCGCCGCTCATAGACGGTCAAAAACTGGATATCCCCTTCATGCCGGGTGTGGCGGTCGCGGGAGCCCCGCGCGCGATAGACGCGGGAGGCGGAAATACCGGCGGGACGGGAAGCGGGCAGACGGACGAAAATCTGATCAATATCAACCTCGCCTCCCTGGAAGAACTTTCGGCCCTGCCGGGCATCGGTCCCACGCTCGCCCAGCGCATCATTGACTATCGCGAAGAATACGGGGATTTCTACTATATCGAAGATATCATGGACGTCAGCGGGATCGGTCCCGCCACGTTCGACAATATCAAGGACTTGATCGTCACGGGGTATGAGTAGCCGCAAAAAAGCCGCAGGCAGAACCTGCGGCTTTTGATTTTAACTTACTGATATGAATAAAAAGGATTTCGCAAGTTCTACTTGCGGCTTTCCCGAAGTAGAACTTCGGGATTCCGAATTTTCATCATTCGGGGCGAACCCCCGTTCATGGATACTTTGTGGCTTTACACCTCTCCGTCAAACCCGGCAGCGTCCATATTTCATTCCAGCGCGTGGCGGGCAATCACCAGCCGCTGGATCTCGCTCGTCCCCTCGCCGATGGTCATCAGGCGCGCGTCGCGGTACATACGCTCGACGGGATATTCGCGGCTGTAGCCGTATCCGCCGAGGATTTGGATGGCGTCATAGCAGACGCGCTCAGCCATTTCGCTGGCGAACAACTTTGCCATGGAGGCTTCTTTGGCGTAAGGACGGCCCTGGTCTTTTAACCAGGCGGCCTTGTGGAGCAGGGTGCGCGCCAGTTCGATCTCGGTGGCGGCGTCGGCCAGTTTCCATTGCAGCGCCTGGAAGTCCGCGATGCGCTTGCCGAAGGCTTTGCGTTCCTTCGCGTATGCGACCGCGGTCTCGAAAGCGGCCTGCGCCAGCCCAACGGAGATCGAGCCGATGGCGATCCGCCCGCCGTCCAGCGTGGCGAGGACCTGCTGCAGGCCGCGTCCCTCCTCGCCGATGAGGTTGCCCAGCGGCAGGCGGACGTTGTCCAGCGTCACCGCGTGGGTGGGCGAGCCGTGCAGTCCCATCTTCTTTTCGGGCGGCGCGATATGCAGTCCCTCCGCGTCGGTCGGGACGAGGATCATGCTGAGGGAACGCGAGCCGCCGGCGGGGTCCGTGCGGACGATGACGACGATGTATTCCGCGATGGACGCGTTGGTGCACCACATCTTCGCACCGTTGAGCAGCCACTCGTCTCCCGCTTTTTGGGCGCGGGCGGTGATTCCGCCTTGCAGGTCGGAACCCGCGCCAGGTTCAGACATCACCAGCGCGGCGAGTTTGCCTTTGCCGCTGGTCACCATCGGGAGCCACTTTCGCTTAAGTTCCTCGCTCCCGAACCGGATGAGCGGGGCGACGCCGAGTCCGTTGTGCGCGGCCAGCGCCAGCGCGGTGGAGCCGCACGCCCAGCCGAGTTCCTCGATGGCGATGGCGGCGCTGATGCTGTCCACTGCCGCGCCGCCGTATTCCTCGGGGACGCTGAGGCCGAGCAGTCCGATCGGTCCCATCTTGCGGACGGCGGTCCAGTTGAACTCGCCGGTCTCATCCACCTCGCGCGCCTTCGGCTGCACCTCCGCCGCCACGAAATCGTGGACGGTCTTCTTCCACATGCGTTGTTCTTCATTCAAATCGAAATCCATATTTTTCTCCGCGCAAATTATCGGGTTTTACAGAGTCTATTCTTCGGGCTGGTTGAAATTCTCGAGCAGCCTGCCCGCTTCCGTCAGGTTTTCCTTCTCGACAAAAATCTGTACCGTGCCAAGCCCGTCCACGGTGACGGGATAGATGTTGTGTCCCACCGATTCCTGGAACAACTCCGCGTCGATGCCGTTCGCTTCGAGGTAACTCTCGATCAGTTCGGCCTCCATGCGCCCGTAGACTTCGGTGAGTTTCGCCCACATAAGTTCGTCCATCATAGCCTCCATGTGATGATGAAGAGGATGGTCCACGCGCTGCTGACGATCAGCTGGCGGATGCCGATGCGCGTCGGCTTCCAACCCGTAGCCGGGTTCTGGATTCCCCAGACCGTTTCCAGCCACTGAAGCAGATACGGGACGAAGATCCAGCGCGGCAGGAATCCCGTCCAGCCGAGCAGGAGCGCCGCGCCGAGGTTGAAGGAGTTGTAGAGCATGGCGCGGCGTCCCATCCTCCAACGTTCGCGGGGCGCGGGACTTTCGGCCTGTTCGCGCTGTTCGAGGCGCAGATACGCGTAGACGATGCTGGCCGCGCTTTGCGCCCACGTCAACGCCCACAGCTGCCAGCCCGCGGGGTCGTAGCGACCGAGTCCCACCCAGAGGGCGGCCGGCGCGACGAGCGAGAGAACTCCCGTGGCGATGATCTCCACGCCCGCCTGCCTGCGTTCGGCGCGCCGGCTCACCAGCCACAGATGCCAGGCAAAGACGGGAATCCCAGGGACGGCGAGGAAGGCGATGTAGCCCTGTTTCAGGTAGAAGAGTTCCGCCAGCGCCAGCAGCGCGAGGATGCCGTAGATCCCGAACCAGAAGCGCGCCGCCGGCAGGTCTTTGCGCGGACGCCTCCCGGCGTAGGCTTTGACCGCGACCGTACTTGGCTGGCGGATCAGGAAGGCGGCCATGGCGGCGACGATCAGGTTGAAGGTGGCGGCGTTGAACGTCCCGCTTGCGAAAATACCGATAAGGAGTGGACTGAGAATGAAGACCCACGAGCCGTGGTCCTGCGGCAACGCGATCATGCGGTTAAAGTATTTTTTCATGCCTCGATTATATGCTGAAATAGTCTCTTTCGCTTAAGAGAGCGCTTCTTAATTTCTTTTTGTACGCGGATTTGACGGATTGCACGGACAAACACGGATTTTTTTTAGGGTTCGATCCGTGAGAATCCATGTACTTAAGAAACAGTCTCTAAATGAGCGCCTGAAACGCGAACCTCCCGCTTCGGCAGGAGGTTCGCGTCAATTTGATCTGGGCAGGGTCTGCCCCGGCGGGGGTTACATCCCGGCCATGTAGGCCAGTCCCACCACGCCGGGTCCGGCGTGATTCCCCACCACGGGACTGACCTCGGTGAAGACGGCTTCCTCCGCGTTGAGTTCCTTGCGGGCGCGCTCCAAAAGGGCGCGGGCTTCTTCGGGCGCGTTGGCGTGCAGCGAGGCGAGATGCAGGGGCGTTTTGCCCCGCGTCTTCTCCGCCACCAGTTCAAAGACGCGCTCGACCGCCTTGCTCTTGGTACGGATGCGCTCGATAGCCTCCACGCGTCCATCCACGAGGGCGAGGACGGGCTTCATGTTCAGCGCGGCGCCGATGAAGCGCTGCGCGCCGCCGATGCGTCCGCCGCGATGCAGGAATTCCAGCGTTTCCACCGCGAAGTAGACGCCGGTGTGGTCGCGGGCTTTTTCCGCTACAGAGATGGCCTCGGCGAGACTGGCGCCCTTCTCGATGGCGCGGGCCGCGGCCAGTACGTGGAAGCCCATCGCCATGGCGGTCGAGTAGCTGTCCACGATGTGGATTTTGTCCTTGCCCGAGTTCAGCGCCTCGCGCGCCTGTGTAGCCGATTGGATCGTCCCCGAAAGTTTGGAAGAAATGAAGATGCCGAGGACGTCGAAGCCTTTTTCCAGCAGGTCGGCGAAAATCTTTTGCATGGAGACGACGGATACCTGCGAGGTGGTCGGCATGACTTTGGCGGTCTTGATGCGGGAATAGAATTCCGTAGGCTGAATGTCTATGCCGTCGTTCAAAGTCTCCTCTCCCCAGATGAGGACCTGCGGGGCGACGGTGATGTTGTATTGCGCGAGCAGGTCTTTCGGAATCCAGGCGGTGCTGTCGGTCACAAGTGCGGTTTTGGACATGGGTCCTCCTCGATGAATGTATAAAATCAGTAGTTCACGAAAGCGCCGCGCGGGGTTTCGCGATCTACTGAAACTGAAATTCACCCACTATAACCCCCGCTTGCGTCAAAACGTTACGTAAATTTGGCTTAAAAGCCTCATGGTATAATAAGCCCGTTCGCAAATTCGCATAGACTTTCACCGAGGAACCCGACTTGGCCTTCAATCCGCTCAACCGGCTTTTAGGTTTTTTTTCTCTCGACATCGCCATTGACCTGGGCACTGCAAATACTCTCGTCAGCGTGCGCGGCAAGGGGATCGTCATCAACGAACCTTCGTGGGTGACGATCGACAAGCGGCTGCGCCAGCCTCTCGCCATTGGCCTGGAAGCCAAAGAGATGGCCGGACGCACGCCCACGAACGTCATGGCTGTACGCCCGGTGCGGGATGGCGTGATCTCCGAATTTGACGTCACACAGATCATGCTCGAATATTTCATCGGCAAGGTGCACGACCAGAGCGTAGTGCCGCTGCCGCGTCCGCGCGTGATCGTCGGGATTCCCACCGGCGTGACGGAGGTCGAAAAGCGCGCTGTCTACGACGCGGTGATGGCCGCCGGCGCGCGCCAGGCCTTCCTCATCGAGGAGCCGATCGCGGCCGCGCTTGGCGCGGGACTGCCCATCGGCGAAATCCGCGGCTCGATGGTGGTTGACATCGGCGGCGGGACGACCGAAGTGGCGGTCATGTCGATGAGCGGCGTGGTCGTCTCGCGTTCCCTGCGCGTGGCGGGCGACGAGATGGACCAGGACATTGTCCAATATCTGCGCAACAAATACAACCTGCTGACCGGCGAAGGCGTGGCCGAGCAGATCAAATGGCAGATCGGTTCGGCCTATCCGCTTCCGACCGAGAAGACCATGGACGTGCGCGGCCGCAACCTGGTGACGGGCCTGCCCGAAACGATTCAAGTCTCCTCCGTGGAAATGCGCGAGGCGCTGTCGGGTTCGGTGCAGGTGATTGTGGACACCGTCCGCGACGCGCTGGACGAGATCCCGCCTGAGATCGTGGCGGACTTGATGGACGTGGGCATTTGTCTCGCGGGCGGCGGCGCGCTCTTGCAGGGACTCACAGAACGCCTTTCCGACGAGTTGCGCCTGCGCGTTTGGGTGGCGGAGGACCCGTTGACATGCGTGGCGCGCGGCGCGGGGTTGATCTTCGACGATTTCGAGAATTTGTCCCGTTACCTGGTTGGACTGGAGCGCGGCAGCACCCGCCACTCTCTGTAGGCTTTCTGATAGAACCTTTAGAATGAAAGATTTGCTGTCCCGTTCGTTACAGACGACGATCATTTTTCTGATAGTGGGGGGCATTTTGGCGCTCGCGCTTGGCGGCTATTTCGGCTCGGTCTCCAATTGGCTCACCGGACTGGCGGTGAACGCGCAGTCCTGGTTCTCCTCGCGCTACACCGCCATCCAGGACCTCTTCGCCGCGCCGCGCGATGTGGCCGCCCTGCGCCAGCGCGTGGCCGAACTGGAATCGCAAAACGCGACCCTGCGCGCCCAGATCATCGAACTTTCCGAGCGCGCCAGCCAGGTGGAAACCCTCTCTGCCCTGCTGGATTACGCCCGCGCCAACCCCGAGTCGAACTATGTGGCCGCCGACGTGATCGGGCGCGACCCCAGCCCGTTCCTGCATTACGTCATCATCAACCGCGGCTCCAACGACGGCGTCCTGCGCGGCATGCCCGTCGTGACGGACCAGGGCCTGGTCGGGCGCGTGGACGCGGTCATCGCGGACGCGGCCCGCGTCCAGTTAATCACCGATCCGCTTTCGGTCGTCAACGTGCGCCTGAAAGACACAGATGTGGAAGCCGCGTTGAACGGCTCGGTGACGGGCGACCTCTCGCTTGGATTTATCCCCCAGGATGTGACCGTGGAGGCGGGCAGCCTCGCCCTGACTTCGGGGCTGGGCGGCGCCTACCCGACCGACCTCATCATCGGGCAGGTGACCAACGTCCGCAAGCGCGAAGCCGAGTTGTTCCAGCAGGCCTCGGTGCAGCCTGCGGTGGACTTTTCCCGCCTGTCCATCGTGTTGATCATCACCAACTTCCGCCCTGTGGACATCGCGCCGCTGGTCCCCACCCAGACCCCATAATATGCGCCAACTGA
Source organism: Anaerolineales bacterium UBA7227 (assembly GCA_002473085.1). Taxonomy (GTDB): domain Bacteria; phylum Chloroflexota; class Anaerolineae; order Anaerolineales; family Villigracilaceae; genus Denitrolinea; species Denitrolinea symbiosum. Next base: position 9,127 of record DKTP01000040.1, on the reverse strand, counting down.
TCGCTTTTCCAGCGCTGGCGTTGGCAGTGATCCTGCAATCCGCCATCGTCAGCCGAATCACTCTTCTCTCCGGGTTTGCCGACCTGGTCCTCGTCGTCGTTGTGGCCTGGGCGCTTCAGGAGGGCGTGACGAGCGCTTGGCATTGGAGCGTCCTGGCGGGGATCGCGACCGCCTCCATCAGCGGACTGCCGTGGTGGGCGCCGCTGTCGGGCTTTCTCGCGGCGACGCTGCTCGCCCGCTTCGTTCAGCGCAGAATCTGGCAGGCGCCGCTGCTTGCCATGTTCGCGGTGACGTTTTTTGCTTCCATGTTCTCTTATTTCATTTCCTATGCGGCGCTGGCGTTGATGGGCGCCTCCATGCCGTTGACCGATTCCTTCACCCTCGTCATTCTCCCAAGCGCCCTTCTAAATCTATTATTTTCCATCCCCGTATTCTGGTTGACGCGAGACCTGTCCCGCTGGGTGAACCCGGTGGAGGAGGAAGAATGAGCGCTGGTTCCGTTTCCCAAACGTCCGCCGCGCCGTGGCGCATGTGGATCGTCTACGCGACGATCGCGGGCGTGATCGTCCTATTGGCGGCGCGGCTGGTCCGCTTGCAGGTGTTGGAGCATCCAGGCTGGCTGGAGCAGGCGGTGGAAAACTACACCTCCACGGTCAATTCGCCCGCGCCGCGCGGCATCATCTACGACCGCAACGGGTATGTCCTGGCGCGCAACGTCGCCTCCTACAATGTGGTCATCACCCCCGCAGGTCTCCCGGACGACAACGCCGACATTCAGAATATCTATCGCGAACTTTCCGCCCTCATCGGCGTGCCGGTCAATCAGGGGACGGTGGAGGAAGCCAAACTGTACTCGGCCTGCACCGAGGGCCCGGGCATCGCCCAACTGGTCGCGTTGGGCCGCTCCAATTCCCCCTATACCCCGGTCAAGGTGAAGTGTTATGTGGACGCCAACGCCGCGCGTATCGTCAGCGAACGCGCCGTGGACTGGCCCGGCGTGGCGGTGGAAGTGGAGCCGATGCGCGACTACCCGACCGGCTCGCTGACCGCGGCCGTGGTCGGCTTCCTCGGCCCGATTCCCGCCTCGCTTGAGGCGGACTACCGCGCCCAGGGCTTCGTCCCCCGCCGCGACAAGGTCGGCTACGCCGGCGTGGAACTCTCGCTCGACGCCCTCCTGTTGGGAAAGAACGGGACGCGTCTCATCCAGGAGGACGTGGCGGGCAAGGAGCTGCGGAATCTCGAACCTCCTGTGGCGGCCGCGCCGGGCAACAACGTCACTTTGACGATTGATACGCGGCTCCAGTCCGCGGCGCAGGCCACGCTCATCAATGAGATCAATGAATGGAACGCCTACTTTGGCGAGGAGCGCATCTCCAGCGGGGTGGTGATCGCCCTCAACCCCAGCACTGGCGAAGTGCTGGCGATGGTCTCTTACCCGACGTACGAGAACAACCGCATGGCGCGCCTCATCCCCGGTTATTACTACGACCAGCTCAGCCAGGACCCGCGTCACCCGCTTTTGAATAATGCCGTCTCAAGCGAGTTCCCGCCCGGCTCCACGTTCAAGATATCCACGGCCACCGGCGCGCTGAACGAGGGCGTCGTGACGGTGGACCAGGTCATCCAGTCGCCAGGCAAATTGACTCTGCCCAATACGTACGCCGTCAACCTGGCGAGCGCAGAGCAGGAGTTTGTGGACTGGAACTACAATGTAAACAACGTCCTCAATCCCGAAGGATTTGGGACAATTGACTACCTGCATTGCATCGCCTATTCGAGCAACGTCTGTTTCTATAAATTGGGCGGCGGTTTTAAAGACGAGATCAAACAGGGCCTGGGCATCGAGCGCCTGCGCGAATACGCCCGCGCCATCGGCTACGACCAGCCCTCGGGCATCCAACTGCCGGGCGAGCAGGGCGGACTCATCCCCACGCCGCAATGGAAGCGCATCAACAAGGGCGAGAACTGGTCCACCGGCGATACCTATATCGCCAGCGTGGGGCAGGGATACGTCCTCGCCACGCCGTTGCAGGTCTTGATGTCCGGCGCGACCATCGCCAACAACGGCAAACTGATGCAGCCGACCATCGTCCGCGAAGTGCAGGACAGCGAAGGCAACGTCATCGAGAAATGGTACGACCCCGCCACGGGCGCCATCACCGACTCAAAAGCCAGCCCGACCAGTTACCAGATCTCCCCCTTCACCGCCAACGTGAAATGGGACATCACCCAGGACGCGATCATCCGCGACTTCCTCTGCGAGGGCCCCTACTGCACAGAGACGGAAAACTTTAAAACGGTGTCTCCTTACGTAGTGCAGAAAGTGCAAGAGGGGATGCGCCTCGCGGTGATCGATCACCAGGGCGGCATCCGCCGCGGCACGCTCAACAAGGTCTTTGGCGATCCCGTTAAATTTCCGATCGCCATCGCGGGCAAGACTGGCACCGCCGAATACTGCGACGACGTGGCGCTCAAAGCCAACAAATGCCGCTTTGGCGCGTGGCCCACTCATTCGTGGACGCTGGCCTACGCCCCCTACGAAGACCCTGAAGTCATCATCCTGGCGTTCTGCTACAACGGCGGCGAAGGCGCCTCGGTGGCCGCGCCCATTGTGGCGCGCGTCATGCAGGCCTACTTTGAACTCAAGGCGGCCGATCTCGCCGCGGGCGGCGGCTGATGGGACATGCTATAATTCGACCAATTACAACGGCCGCGCATGAATGATTCAAATTCGCTGATTCAGATCAAGGGCCTGCGCGACGGGCTGCTGGTCGCGCTCGGCGACGCGGCGTGGGACGACCTGCGCGCCGCGTTGATGGAGCAGATCGAATCGCGCGGCTCGTTCTTTCAGGGCGCCCGCGTGGCGCTGGACGTGGGCGGCCGCGTTTTCCGCGTGAATGAACTGTCTGAACTGCGCGACACGCTTTCGGAGCGCGGCGTGAACCTGTGGGCGGTCGTCAGCGAATCGCCGACCACCGAGAAGACCGCCCAGCTGCTCGGGCTTGCCACGCGCGTCTCGAAGCCGCGTCCGCAGGAGACGGCGCTCCCGCCCGCCGAGGAAGCGTATCCCAACGCGTCCATGTGGGTGACGCGCACGCTCCGTTCGGGGACGCGGGTCGAGTTCCCCGGCCACATCACGGTGCTGGGCGACGTCAACCCCGGCGCGGAAGTAGTAGCCGAGGGCAGCGTCCTCGTCTGGGGACGCGCGCGCGGCCTCGTCCACGCGGGGGCGGGCGGGGACGAGGCCGCCGTCGTGTGCGGGTTGGACCTTTCAGCGGCGCAGATCCGAATCGGGAGCGCGTCCGCCCTCCCGTCGGAGAGACGCGGCGAAGCCCGTCCAGCAAAATATTTTTTGGAAGACGGGATCATCAAGTCCGAAGCATGGCAGTCGAACTGATCTTAAGGTGAATTTATGGGCGCTCAAGTTGTGACGATCACTTCTGGAAAAGGCGGCGTGGGCAAGACCACCGCGGTCGCCAACCTTGCTGTGGCGCTGGCCGCGGAGGGCGCGCGGGTGGCCTGCATTGACGGCGACATCGGCCTGCGCAATCTCGATGTGGTCATGGGACTCGAAAACCGAATCGTCTACGATGTGGTGGACGTGATCGAGGGCCGCTGCCGGCTGCGGCAGGCGATGATCCGCGACAAGCGGCTGCCCGAACTGTATCTCATCCCCGCCGCGCAGACGCGCGATAAGTCGGCGGTCTCGCCTTCGGACATGATCCGCCTGTGCAAGGAATTGCGCAACGAGGTGGACTGGGTGCTGATCGATTCGCCTGCGGGCATCGAGCGCGGCTTTAAAAATTCCATCGCCGCCGCCGACCGCGTGCTGGTCATCACCAATCCCGAGGTCTCGGCGGTGCGCGACGCCGACCGTGTGGTGGGCATCCTGGAAGCGGAGGAGAAGGGGGCGCCCGCGCTTATCATCAACCGTCTTAACCCCGCGATGGTGCGGCAGCGCGATATGCTTTCCGCGGACGACGTGCTGGACCTGCTGGCGATCCAACTCATCGGCATCGTCCCCGAGGACGACGGCGTGGTTGTGGGGACGAACCGCGGCAGCCCGGTCGCGATGGAGCCGAAGAGCCGCGCCGGGCAGGCTTTCCGCAATATTGCCAGGCGCCTGAGGGGGGAGGACGTCCCGTTCATGAATTTGGATTCGGGCGGCAATTTATGGGACCGTCTGTCCAAGCTGGGGAGGAAATGATGTTCAATTTTTTCAAGCCCAGGCGCAGCGCCGCAAGCGCGAAGGAACGGTTGCAGTTGGTGTTGATCCACGACCGCACCGACCTGACTCCCGACGAATTGAACGCGTTGAAAGACGACCTGTTGATCGCCATCTCGAAGTACGTGGAGATCGAGCCGAGCGACGTTCGCATTGGCTTGGAGCGCGACGGGCGGTCTCAGCGGCTGGTGGCCGATATTCCCCTGAGGAGTATGGCCCGCCGCCGCGCTGGTTAACGTATGATTCGCGGCGTCTCCTGGCGGCATTTTGACTTTTGGTTGCTGGGCGCGATCGTCTTTGCCATTGCCTTCGGCGTGGCGGTCATCCGCTCGGCGACTGCGGGAAATGCCGATATCGCCAATTCAGCCACGCGTCAGACGCAGTTTGCCCTGGCCGGGCTGGCGGTCGTCATGCTGGCAGCGGCCATTGACTACCGCTATTGGACCGCGCTCTACATTCCAATGTATATCGTCATGATGCTCCTGCTCATCATGATTTTTATCAGCGCGCAGGCTGTGTTTGGCGCGGCCCGCTGGTTCAACATCGCGGGCCTGTTCATTCAGCCGACGGAACTGGCCAAGGTAGTGGAGACGCTGATCCTGGCGCGCTATTTCGAACAGACAAAGGATCGCCCGCGCGACCTGAAATGGATCCTCGGCAGCCTGGCCTGGGTGTGGGGACTCGCCATCTGGATCCTGCTCCAGCCTAACTTAAGCAACGTCATCGTGATGATGGTCATCTGGGCCGCGATGATCTGGATCAACGGGGTCCAGGTCAAACATCTGGCGTGGGGCGCGCTGCTCGCGGTCATACTGGCGGGAGGGGCGTTCCCGTTCCTGCAACAGTACCAGCGCGACCGCGTCCTGACGTTCCTCTTCCCCGATCCGAACGCCACCTACGGCGCGACCTATAACGTGACCCAGGCTCTCATCGCCATCGGGTCGGGCGGGCTGCTTGGGAAAGGATATAGTCACGGGACGCAGGTGCAGCTGCGCTTCCTGAAAGTCCGTCATACCGACTTTATTTTCTCGGCCATCGCGGAGGAATTCGGCATGATCGGCGCGGGACTGGTGATCTTTCTCCTGGTCTTCATTGTGTGGAGATGCCTGCGGGCCTCGCGTCTCGCCAAAGACATTACGGGCGCGATGATCGGATACGGGATCGCCGTCCTGATCTTTTTTCAGGGCGCGGTCAATATCGGCGTGAACATGAACGTCATCCCCGTGTCGGGCCTGCCGCTGCCCTTCATCAGTTACGGCGGATCGGGACTCGTCTCGCTCATGCTCGGAATCGGCCTCGTCGAAAGCGTCATCCTGAGACATCGGCAATTGGAATTCTAAAAAACAGCCGCGAATCTTGGCCCTCCCACAATTAGCAGGAAAGAGCCTAAACACAAAGGGGCACAAAGGCGCACAAAGGATGAAAGCGCCCTGATTTCACGAGATCTTCCTTCGTTGCCGTCGTGACCCTTCGTGTTAAAAAAGATTTTTCGGTAAAAACGGAAGAACCTGAGAAAACAGCCGCGAATTTTTCTTTCCCATTTGCGTAATTCGCGGCGATGAAATCGAACGGAGAATTATCTTTGACCATCCAACCCGCCCGCACCCGCGTCGCCCCTTCGCCGACGGGACACATGCACCTCGGCACAGCCCGCACCGCCCTCTACGATTACCTGCTCGCCAAACAGACGGGCGGACAGTTCATCCTGCGCATCGAAGACACCGACCTCAAGCGCGCCGTCCCTGGCGCGGAACAGGAGATCATGGACGGCCTGCGCTGGCTGGGACTCGAATACGACGAAGGTCCCGATATCGGCGGGCCGCGCGGCCCCTATCGCCAGACCGAGCGCCGCGAGATCTACCAGAGTCACGTCAAGACGCTCGTCGCCAGCGGACACGCCTATCCGTGTTTCTGCACGGCGGAACGTCTCGAAAAAGTGCGGCAGGAGCAGATGAAGAACAAACAGAATCCGCGCTACGACGGGACCTGTCGCAGCCTCGATCCCGACGACGCGGCGCGTCGCGTCGCCAGCGGCGAGCCGTACGTCGTCCGCTTCAAGATGCCCACCGAAGGCGCTACCACCGCGCACGACCATCTGCGCGGCGACATCGTCACCGAAAACAAACAACTCAACGATTACGTCCTCCTCAAATCCGACGGCCTGCCCACCTATCACCTCGCCGCGATGGTGGACGATCACGAGATGGGCATCACGCACGTCATCCGCGGCTCCGAGTGGCTGCCCACCTTCCCGCTGCACGTCAACATCGTGCGCGCTTTCGGCTGGCAGGAGCCGGTCTGGATTCACCTGTCCGTGTTCCTCAAACCGAGCGGCAAGGGCAAAATGTCCAAGCGCGACACCGCCGCCGCGATGAAGGACGGTCACTCGATCTTCGTCAAAGATATGCACGAACTCGGCTTCACGCCCGAAGGCGTCCTCAACTGGATCGCGCTGATGGGCTGGGGCGTGGCCGAAGACGACGTGATGAATCTCGACCAGATGATCGCGCGCTTCAGCATTGACAATTTGACTCCCTCGCCCGCGGCGATCAACTTCCAAAAATTGGATCACTTCAACGGGACGCACATCCGCCTCCTCCCGACCGAGGAGCTGGCCGCGCGTCTCAAGCCGTATTTCCTCGCTGACGGCCTCCCCGTGGACGACGACACCCTGCTGAAAATCACGCCGCTGATCCGCGAACGCCTCGTCACCCTGGACGACTGTCTCGCGTTCGGCGCGTTCTTCTTTAAAGAGACTGTCCACCCGGCGCGCGAGGACTTGATCGCGAAGGGGTTGGACGCGAAGCAATCGGCGGAGATCGCGCGAGGAGCGATACGCGTCCTCGAAGCGCTGCCCGCCCTCCGTCACGCGGACGCGGAGCCGCCGATGCGCGCCTACGTCGAGGCCGCGGGACTGAGTCCCAGTCAGGTCTTTGGCGTCGTCCGCGTCGCGGTGACGGGGCAGAAGGTCAGCCCGCCGCTGTTCGAGAGCATGGAGATCGTCGGGAGGGAGAAAGTCCTGCAACGGTTGCGGCGCGCCGCGGAAATCCTCGAAGCGGAGTGAGCCAAAATCAAAAACGCCCCTGCATCAACAGGGGCGTTTGGTTTGAGCGCTTGCCGGCTTACGGGGGGAGCATTGTTACGGTGGTCGCGCCGATCTTGATCGTCCATTTATCCGAGTTGTTGGCGCACAGCCCGGAACCGGAAGCCTGCGTGGGGGTCTTGGGATCGTTGACCCAGAAGAAGGCGGAGTAGCAGCCCTGCGGGACGGTGAGGAAGGTGTCGGCGTTCCTGCCGAGCGAGATGCCGATGACCCCGGTCACGCCATGCCCGCGATCCTGGTAGAGGCAGACGTTGCCGTTTACCGGGGCCTTGTTTGTATTCCAAACTCGAAGTTTGAATTTTTGGCCGGGCGGGTCGGGCATCATGGAATGGTAGCAGGGTCCCTGTCCGCTGGCGGCAGCCTGGGTTGCGGTGGGAAGGTCCAGGGTGGGGAAGCTGGGCAGCGCGAAGGTGGGCGTCGGCGGAACGGGCGTCTCTGTGGGAGGCTGGGTGTTCGTCGCGGTGGGGACGGCGGCCTGAGTTTGCGCGGCCATGGTGTAGGCCATGGCAACGGCGGATGCCTGGACGCTGGCCGCGTCGATCGTCGGCGTGGCTTTGGGGCCGCATGCCGAGAGCAGGACGACCAGTCCCAGAATCAATGGAAGAAGTTTTCTCATTTGTTTAAACGCTCCTTTTTTTATCTCTTGTATAAACGCTGGAGGAGACGATTTTGTGCCGTCGGCGCGTGCCTGCGCCCGCCCCATGCGTCGAGAACGCATTTTACGCGCAAATTGGCGTCAGGCGAACTTACTAACGCCGCATTAAGGTTGGGAGAGGATGATTTTGCCGCGTTTGAACGTGAAGGTGAATTCCTCGTACTTGTGGATGCGGAAGTCGCCTTTGAATTCCTGCCCGCGCACGTACGCGACGTAGTGACATCGGCCGGCCGGGAGCTGGATTTTGTGCGTGCCGTAGACCGGAAACTCCATGATGGTGGTGAGTTTATTTTCCATCAGGCAGTGAAACGAGATGTAGGCCATCCGGTTCGAGAGATTGACGAGGGTCACGAATCCGTAGGGAACATGCGGCGGGACGGTCCCGTGGGCG
>DKTP01000040.1:0-679 GCA_002473085.1 Anaerolineales bacterium UBA7227 | reverse complement strand
GGTCCCGTGGGCGAGCGGCCCGGGCGTGAACGTCAGGGTGGGGGTGATCGTCCCGGTGACGGACGCGGTCGGGGTGGCGGTGGCCGTCGCCCCCACCGCAGTCGGGACGGAGGTCCCGGCCGCGGCGGCCGTCTCGGGGGTGTTTGTGGCGGTTTCGGTCGGCGGGAGGGGAGTTTCCGTCGGGTTGGGGGTCGAGGTCGGGGCGGGGGTGTTGGTCGGGAGAGGCGTGTCGGTCGGGATGGGCGTGAAGGTTGGCAGGACCGCCTGGGTCTGCGCGGCAATCGTCCCCGCGGCCGCGATGGAAGTGCTTTGCGCGTCGGCCGCGGAGAACGGGGCAAGGCCCGGCATGCAGGCGCCGAGCAAGACAGACAGCGTCAGGGTGGCGGCGAGGACTCGACGGTTCATACCAACCTCCCAAAATGGATCAGGCTTGCGTGATGACTTCCATGAATTGCGCGACCGCGTCGCGCAACATGCGTTCTGGTAACGCGCCCACCTGGCGATGGATCACTTTGCCGTTCGAGACGAACAGCATGGTGGGGATGCCTTGAACGCCGTATTTTCCCGCCCAGGCTGGGTTCTCGTCGGTGTTCACCTTTGCCACCAGTAATTTGCCGGCGTTTTCCTTCGCCAGTTTATCGAGGATGGGGGCCACCATTTTGCAGGGGCCGCACCACGG
>DKTP01000012.1 GCA_002473085.1 Anaerolineales bacterium UBA7227 | reverse complement strand
GGAGATCATCCCCTCAAAGCGGACGCGCCCCGCCAGCCCGAGGTCCGAAGCGAGCGCCTCCAGGTCGTCGCGCGCGGGGCCGCTTCCCAGGATCAGCAAGCGGACGCGGTCGAAGGCCTCCGCCAGTCCGCGGAAAGCGCGCAGGAGGAAGTTGAGATTCTTCTCGGGGCCGAGGCGTCCGACGTAGACGAAGAGGACGTCCTCCGCGTCGAAGCCGAAGTCCGCGCGGGAGAGCGGCTCGGCGTCGAGGAAGCGTTTCAGTTCCACGCCGTTGGGGACGACTTCGACGGGGCCGTCTACGCCGAGCTGGCGGAGGATTTTTTCCATGCCGCTCGAGGGCGAGACGACCAGGTCCACCGCTTTGCAGAAGGAGGGCATGTAGGCTTTGAGCAGGCCTCCGCTGATCTCTTCGGGCATGTGCGGCAGGTAGGCTTGCGCGTAAAGGTCGTAGCGCGTGTGGTTGGTGAAGACGATGGGGATTCGGAGCGGGCGCGCGTATCGCAGGGCGAGACGGCCGCTTAAGAATGGGTGATGCACATGGACGACGTCCATGGTTTGGAGCAGGCGTTTGGCGGCGCGGTTGTAGCGGAACGACAGGTAGAAGCCCGTGTCCTGGATCGGCAGCCCCGGCGAGCGGATGACGCGCGGCTCGTCGTCGCGGTGTTCGAGATCGCCGAAGGTGAAGACGAAAACGTCGTGACCGGCGCGCTCCAGGTGGCGTTTGTTCAGGTCAATGTAATTGGTGATCCCGCTGACGTGCGGCTTGTAGGCGTCGGCCATCATTCCGATGCGCATGGTGTCGCTCCCATTTTGTCTCTATGCGAGTCTTTCACTTTATTATATACTCTGCCCGTACGACATATTCTCATATACTCTTATTAGAAAGGGATGAATAATGAACGATCAAGCGCAAGTAGCCGTCTTCATTGACTATGATAACATCGAAATCAGCGCCTCCGACAAGCTGGGGAAGGACGTGGATGTGGAGTGGTCGCTGGTGTTGGAGGCGGCGGCTCAAATTGGACGCGTGGCGGTGCGCCGCGCCTACGCGGACTGGTCCTCCTACGGGGGCGACCGCCAGCGCGAACTGCTCGGCTCGGGCGTGGAACTCGTCCACGTCTCCAGCAAGCGCGGCAAGAACGCGGCCGACATCCGCATCGTGATCGACGCGCTGGAACTGCTCGGTTCGGGCGCCAGCAACATCACCCACATTTTGCTGGTGTCGGGAGACGGCGACTTTACGGAACTCGTCCATCGTTTGCGGGCGAGCGGCATCACGGTGATCGGGCTGGGCGTCAGCGGCGCGAGCGCGGAATACCTGATCAACGCCTGCGACGAATTCATTTATTACGACCGTCTCGTCGGCGCGGAGACGCCCGCGGCGGAGGCAGAGGAGGCGGGCGAGGGCGCCCCGTCCTTCGACATCACCGAGGCGCGTCAACTGCTTCGCCGCGTGCTTCAATCGCGGCAGGGAGAGTGGGTGCTGGCGGCGGAATTGAAGAACGCCATGCTCCGTCTCGACCCCGCGTTCAGCGAGCGCAACTACGGCTTCGCCAACTTCAAGGAATTCCTCGCCTCGGCGAAAGACATCGCCGAAAGCCAGTTGAACGAGAACAACCAGATCGAAGTCGCGTTGACCACCGCCGAGGCGGCGCACATCCCTGAAGCCCTGCTGGACGAGTACCTGAAGATCCTCGCGGAGCAGAAGGTGCGCATGACGCCGAACGAGTACCGTCCGCAGATCATCTTCCGCTTCTTCGACATCTGCAAAGCCGATCCCGACCTCAGCCTCACCAGTCTCAAAGAGCGGGTGCACGCCTACTTCCAGGAGAGCGCGCCGCACGTCAAGTGGCAGTACGTCCATGAGGCCGCGCATCAATTGTTCCACACCTATTGCTTCGAGTTCGAACAGGCGGAGGCTTACCCGACCGACACGCGTCTCTGGGACCGGCGCGTGTCCATCGCCTCGGGCGTCGAAAAATCCATTGACCTGCTGGACAAATGCGACCAGGGCCTGCTGTTCAAATTGGCGCGTTCGCTCGGCGGGCCTAAGAAGATCAACAAGGAAGCCGCGGCGCGCCTGCTCTACGGCAGTTTCCGCGGACAGGCCATGCTCGACCACGTCAAGGAATTGATTGACGGCTTGAAAATGACCCGCGGTGAAGCATGACCGTCAAATTGGTTTTGCGCGACCAGGAATTCGAAGTCCGTCCGGGCATGACCCTGCTCTCCTCGCTGGAGAAGATTCAAGTCCTGCCCGAATCTGTCCTCGCCACGCGCGAGGGCGAGATGATCCTCGAGGATGAAATTCTCAGGGACGGCGAGGTCGTCAAACTGATCTCCGTGATTTCTGGCGGTTGAGACGCCGGGCGCCGGGTTTCTCCGAGGAACCTGGCGCCCGCTTTTACAGGTGTTCCATGAAGTGTAGAAAATGCGGCGCGAAAGCCTCGGTCAACATGCGCCAGCACAAATTGGCTTTGTGCAAGGATCACTATCTCGAATGGATTCCCGAGCAGACCGAGCGCTTCATCAAAAAATACGGGATGTTCCGCCGCGGGGAGAAAGTCCTCGTCGCGGTTTCGGGCGGCAAGGATTCGCTCTCGCTGTGGGACATCCTCCGCCGCCTCGGATACGACGCCGACGGACTCTACATCGGCCTCGGGATTGACGGGGGAATCGGCTACTCGTCCGAGTCGCAGCGCCTCAGCCAGAAATTCGCCGACGAAAACGGACTCCGCCTCCACGTTGTGGATGTGGCGAAGGAGTACGGTCAGACGATCCCCGCCCTGGCGGAGATCTCGCATCGCGGGCAGGGACGTCCGTGCGCGGTCTGCGGACTGGTCAAGCGTCACGAGATGAACCGCATCGCGCGCGACCTCGGCTACGACGTCCTCGCGACGGGGCATAATCTCGACGACGAGGCCGCGGTCCTGTTCGGCAACACGCTCCAGTGGTCGGAGGGTTTTTTGCGGCGCCAAAGTCCCGTGTTGGAGGAATCGCCCGGGCTGGCGCGCAAGGTCAAGCCGCTTTGTCGCTTTTACGAGCGTGAGATGGCGGCCTACGCGCTCCTGCGCGGGATCGAGTACATCTACGAGGAATGTCCCTTCGCCGAGGGCGCGACCTCGATCTATTACAAGGAATTACTCAACCGCCTCGAGACCGACAAACCGGGCGCGAAGTTGATCTTCTACCTGCGCTTCCTCGAGGCGCGTGAGTCGGGACTCTTCGCGCCCCAGCCAGAATCCGAAGCGGAGCTGCATCCCTGTCCCAACTGCGGGCAGCCGACCTCCACTGCCGACTTGTGCTCGTTCTGTCGGATGGTCGAGAAGACGAAAGCGCTCGATGGCTGACGCGAAAACCTACCGTTACTTTGACCTCATTATGGCGGTCTTTGTGACCGTGCTGGTCGTCAGCAATGTGGCCTCGTCCGCGAAGATCGTGGACCTGCGCTTCAGCGTCGGCGGCGTGCGGATGGCGTTCGACGGCGGGACGCTGCTCTTCCCCGTCTCCTACATTTTCGGCGACATCCTGACTGAAGTCTACGGCTACAAACGCTCCCGCCGCGTCATCTGGACGGGGTTCTTTTGCCTCGCGCTGTCCTCCGCGGTGTTCGCGTTGATCGGCATCCTGCCGGGCGAATCCACCTGGCAATCCTACGCCGGGGACGCGGCCTACGCGGCCATCCTCGGCGGGATGTCCAGCGGGGGAATCGTGTTCGGTTCGCTGGCTGGATATTGGAGCGGCAATTTCGCCAACTCGTTCACGCTGGCGAAGATGAAGATCTTGACGAACGGACGCTGGCTGTGGATGCGGACGATCGGCAGCACTCTCGTCGGCGAATTGGCGGACTCGGCGGTGTTCGTCTCGGTCGCGTCGTTGTTCGGCGTTTTCCCGTGGAGTCTGTTCGCGACGCTGGCGTTGACGAATTACCTGCTCAAATGCGCGGTCGAGGCGTTGATGACGCCCGCCACCTACGCGGCGGTCAACTTCCTGAAACGCGCCGAGGACGAGGATCATTATGACCGCGACACGAATTTCAACCCGTTCGCGGCATAACCCTTTTGATCCGCTGAAACTGCGGGGACTCTGGTTACGGGACGTAATATTGGACGATCAACTGCGGACGGCTGTTCGCGTCCGCGTTGCCGCTGAATAGACTGAGAAAATTGGCGATCTTGTTATTGTTATCGTCCAGTTTGAAGCGCAGGCGGATCTGCGTCAGCCCGGAGGGCGCGTCCAACTTGTTGACGAAGGCTTTTGCGGCGGTCAGATTCAGCGCGTACCAGCCTCCAGACGGGGACAGGTTGAAAGGGCCGAGGGTTTTATCGGGCGCGGCCTGAAAATCGGCCAATTCCAGGGCGGCTGTCTTGAAGACGCCTTTCTTGATATCCGCCAGGATGCCCTGAAAAATGCGGACCGGGTCGCCCCCGCCGTTCACGCCCTGCCATTTGACCCTGAGCGTGACTTTGGCGACGACCGCGTTATCGGGCAGGTTCGCGCCGGTGACGAACGAGAGAACGGAGCGGTATTGCCTGCGCGCCGCGTCGTCGCCGAGGCGGAGCGTGGCGGACGCGTTGTTCATCCTGCCTCCGGCCCCGCTGGTTTCGGAGGCTTCAAGCGCATAACCATCCTGTGTCGGGATGGACGTGAAGGCCGCGGTCGCGACGATCGTGTAAGGTTGACCGCCCGTGAACGGGAGGCCGGCAAGCGGATTATCCTGCAGGTCGGCGATGGTCGCCCCGGGCGGGATGTCGAGGCGGAGCGGGCCGCTCCCCGCGCCGGTCTTGACCGTGACGGTGTAGACGCTGCCCGAACCGCTGACTCCGCTCACGGCCGCGTTGGCGAGTCCGCTGCCCGTCGTCAACTGGAAGTCGGCCGCGTCCACGTCCTTCACCGGTTTGGAAAACTTGACGGTGAATTTCACGCTGGCGGCGGAGGTGGGGTTTGGGCCGGCGCGGACGATCGAAGTCACGCGGGGGGCGGAGGCCGAAGGCGAATTGACGCAGTTATTGTAGATATATGGTATCGCCGGTTGCAGTTCCTTCCACGAGTGCAGGTCGGGCCACCAGCCCGCGTCCCATGTGTAAAACGCAAACCCGTCCAGCGCCGAAGTGTCCAGGAACTGGCAGCTATATTTCTGTAACTCGTCGAGGGTGAATTTGGTCGAATAGCCGCGCGTGGTAAACGTCTGCATCAAAAAGACAAGTTCCACCTGCGCTTTGGAGGCGTCAATTCTCTTTCTATCGCTCAGGATCATGTTGAGCGCGGATGATTTGGAGGAGGTATTGCAGGTCCCTTCCACGTTCCCGGCGCAATGCTGCCACGTCACGGCGACGTCCATGATCCGCTCGATCTGGTTGTCCGGGAGCATGGACTTGTCGTATAAGTTGTCAATGTAATTCCAGACTTTGATCGCCCGTCCCTTGGACAGCGCGTAGGCTTTGAGTTTGTCCTTTAAACCCGCCATTTCGTCGAACGACATATCGCAGGTCCAGAAACTTTCGTGGGCGTTGACGATGCCGATGAAGTTGGAATATTGGCTGGCGGTATCGAGCAGTCTTTTCACTTTGGCGATGTCGCCGTTCGCGCTGACGGGATAGGGCGCCTCCCAGCCGCAGTTCGGACGCGGGTTGTTCCAGTCCGAGGGCCAGATGACGATATTGACGTTCGCGGCCCGCGCGGACTCGAACGCCGCGCGCCATGCGGAGGCCGAGCCGTTGACGTCGAAATCCACGATGGCGGTGTTGACGCCCCAGTTTGCCAACACGGCAAAATCCGTTTTTTTGAGAACCCTGTCTGCAAGATAATACGTCGTGCTTCTGGCTGGGACGGCCTGCGCGTCCTTTGAAATGGACGACGCGTTGGCGCCGATCAGTTTGTGCCCGGCCAGCGAAGCGATCAACGCCAGTATGGTCAAAACCTGCGCGGCTCTGACTCTCCATCGGTTTATAATCGTATCTTGGCGGTTTTTGTCCAGGAAATGGAAATAGTTAAGCATGGGTTAACCTTTGGCGAAAAAATAAACTGCCCGGATGACCAGGCAGTTTTGAACGATGCTCTATTGTGGCGACCTGGCGATGGGGATTGAGAAAAGCGACGATGTTTCCTTGAGGGGAGTTTTATGGTACGACGGCGGTCATCATACTACTGTGCGCGGAGAAAAAAGGAGTCGCCGAACTCCTTGCATTTTTGGTAACCTCGAATTTCGATTTTGGGGAACGGGACTCAGGTTTTCCGCGGCGCGCCTCGATCAAACAGCCTCGCGTTTGCGGGACGCGAGGCTGTGCAGCTGATTTTCGGGCCGCTCTTATGGGGTGTAGTATTCGATGATCAATTGCGGCCGCGACGCCGCGGGCGCGTTTCCGCTGAAAACGCTGAGGTAGTTGGCGAGGGCGTTGTTGTTGTCGTCCAGTTTGAAGCGCAGGCGGATCTGCGTCAGCCCCGAAAGCATGGACAGTTTGTTGATGTAGGCTTTGGCGGCGCTCAGGTCGAACGAATACCAGCCTCCGACAAGCGCGGGTTTGAAGGGGCCATAGGACTTGTTGGCGGCGGTCTGCCAATCGGTTATTTGCAAGGCGGGCGTCCCGAAGGTTCCTTTGCGGACGTCCAGTATGAAGCCTCCGAAGGTTGCCGCAGGATTTCCGCCGCCGACGACGCCTTGCTTTTTGATTTTGAGGGTGACCTTGGTGATGACGGCCTCGTCAGGCAGCGCCGCGCCGGTGGCGAAGGACAGGATGGAGCGATATTGCTTTTTGGCCGCGTCGTCGCCGAGACGGAGGGTAGTGGCAGCGGAGTTCATCGTCCCGCCCTTGTTGCTGGATTCGCTCGATTCGAGGACCCAGCCGTCTTGCGCTCCAGTGGAGCGAAGGGTCAGGAGACCGGTGGTTCTGAAAGACCACCAGGCATTACCGTCGGCCATGGTCGCGCCTGTGGAGTTGATGGCGCGTACCTGCCAGTAGTAGGTCGTTTCGGCGGCGAGTCCCGTGATGCCGATGCTGGTATTGCTTGTTCCGGGATTAGGCTCCCACAAAGTATCGCAGTCGTTATTATCCACTGTGTCAATGCAGTATTGATAATTATCGGCGTAGGCGCTTGTGTTCCATATCAGGGTTGGGTTGAGCGAAACGTTGGTCGCGCCAGCGGCTGGTCCGCTTTTGTTAAATTCTCCCGGCGAAGGCAGGGGCGTGCTGGCGGACCATGTGCCAGATTGTGTCAGATAGTAGTAACAAACGTAAGGCGGATATGGAATGCCAATCACGATCTGGCGATTTGTAAAGGAATATGTTCCAGAGGCTGCGGACGCCGAAGTAAATTGACCTGTGAACGAGAAAGTTGAAGAAGTGTAACTAAACTGGTTGCCGCTGATACTTCCGGGGCCCGGCACAGTGATTTCCATGGTTCCGGATGCGCCGCAATTGGAGGCTACGAAGTCGGTTTTCAACTTGAATGTGCTCCACTGAGTTCCCCCAGAAGAAACAGTGAACGACATGGAGTGTCCCCGGCTTGTTGATCCCGTCCATGCGGCGTCTACGGGCGCGTCGGTTATTGGCGCCGACGCGGATTGAAAAGCGGTCATGCCAAGAAGAAGGATCAGGCATAACGCGGCGAGGCTGACTTGTTTCATTTTCATTCTTCCCTCCCGAGGAGAATTGAATTTTTACTGAGATTTTTATACAGAAAGGCGGACGCAAAACATTGCGCTTTTGGCAAAGTATGAGTGTTTTTGGCCTCCTTTCTTTTTCGAGGAATACAGGCCGGTTTCTTCGCATGGAATTTTCGTGGATCCGTCGCGGAATCGTTGAGAACGCAGCCGTAAAGGTTGGAGCGTCTCGTGAAGGCGAAAACTACGTTGGTCTTCGCTCTGATTATCATTTCACGAAAACGGGTGTGATTTGTATGATTTGTTAGTTAGGAGGTGGGATCGAAGTCTATCTGCAGATTTTTTGTCTGCCAAAAATGCTGATAAACGGCACAACTATAGCTTACAAAATTGCAAGGCCGACTTCAAGTGATAAATGTCACAACTTGTAAAAACAGTACTGTTGGGGGATAAAAAACAGCCTCGCGTCCTTTCTCCGCGAGGCTGCCTACCGCTCACTGATTACTGATTACTGATCACTGATTACTGCTCACTAATCACTGCTCACTGATTACCGACCCCGGCTACTGTCGCCGCGCCGCCGCAGCCTTCACCAATCCCACAAACAGCGGGTGCGGACGGTTCGGCCGCGACAAAAATTCTGGATGGAACTGGCTTGCCACCATGTACGGATGATCTGCGATCTCCGCAATCTCCACCAATCGCCCGTCGGGGGAGATGCCCGAAAAGACCATGCCGCCTTTCTCGAATTCCTCGCGGTAGGCGTTGTTGAACTCGAAGCGATGACGGTGACGCTCTTCGACCTGCGAGACGCCGTAAGCCGCCTGCGCCTTGGAGCCTTTTTTCAACGCGCAGGGATACAGTCCGAGCCGCATCGTCCCGCCCATATCGGTGACGGAGCGCTGCTCATACATCAGGTCAATGACGGGATAATGGGAGCCGTGGTCGAACTCCGCCGAGTTGGCGTCTTCGTGGCCCAACGCGTTGCGCGCGAACTCGATGCACATCACCTGCAAGCCGAGACACAAGCCGAGATAGGGGACTTTCTTCTCCCGCGCGTAGCGCGCCGCCAGGATCTTGCCCTCGACGCCGCGTGAGCCGAACCCGCCGGGGACGACGATCCCGTCCGCGGACTGAATAAGGTCCCAGCCTTTGTCCTTTTCCAGGTCGGTGGAGTGGACCCAGAGAATCTCCACGTCCACGCCGAGGGAGAGCGCCGCGTGCTTGAGCGCCTCGCGCACCGACATATACGCGTCCTGCAACTCCACGTATTTCCCCACCAGCGCGATCTTCACTTTGGGACGCGGCTTCTTCACCGACTCGACCAGTTTCTTCCACGGCTTCCAATCCGGGACGCGCGCCGGCTTCAACCTGAGCCGCTTCACCAGGAAGTCCGCCACGCCCGCCTCCTCCAACAGGAGCGGGATCTCGTACAGGATGGGCGTGGTCACCATCGGCACCACCGCCTCCTTTTCCACGTCGCAGAACAGCGCGATCTTTTCGGTCAGCCCCTCCTCCAGCGGGTAGTCCGAGCGCGCGATGATCATGTTGGGCGAAATGCCGATCGAGCGCAGCGCCGCCACCGAATGCTGGGTCGGCTTCGTTTTCAATTCGCCGGTCGCGCCGATGTACGGCAGCCAGGTGACGTGGATGAAGAAGACGTTCTCGCGCCCGACCTCGTTCCGCAGTTGACGCAGCGCCTCGAGGAACGGCTGCGATTCGATATCCCCGACCGTGCCGCCGATCTCCACGAGGACGATCTCCGCGTCTGTGGCCTTCGCCACCAACTTGACCCGGCGCTTGATCTCGTTCGTGATGTGCGGAATCACCTGGATCGTCCCGCCGAGGTAATCGCCCTTGCGCTCCTTAGCGATCACTTCCGCGTAGACCTGCCCCGCGGTGAAGTTGCTGACGCGGCTCAGGCGGATGTCAATGAAGCGTTCGTAGTGACCCAGGTCGAGGTCGGTTTCCGCGCCGTCGTCCAGCACGAAGACTTCGCCGTGCTGGTAGGGACTCATCGTGCCGGGGTCCACGTTGATGTACGGGTCGAGTTTCTGGACCGCCACGTTGAAGCCGCGCTCTTTGAGCGTCAGCCCGATGGCCGCGGCCGTCACGCCTTTGCCGACCGAAGAGACGACGCCGCCGGTGAAGAAGAGAAATTTGGTTGCCATGTTCCATTCCTGTTTTCTCCCCCGGCCGCGAGCCGGGCGGGACGGGGGAGGGTTAAAAGTCGGTGGGGAGGGCGGTTGCGCCCTCCCCACCGGGGTTGACATGAATTTACGGGAATCCCACGCCGGGCGTTTTCATCCGACCAGTTTCGTCAGGTCTTCGGCGGCGCGGCGCATTTCGAGGAAGATCAGGCCCAGTTTGGCCTCAGGCCGCGCGAGGGCGGTCAGAACCGCTTCCGCTCCCACGGAGGTCAGGACGATGGCGCCGTCGTCGCCTTTGATGTAGACCTGTTCCAGCCCGCCGCGTCCGAGTTCGCCGGAGATGCGCTCGCCGAGGCTGAGCATCGCCGCCGACATGGCCGAGACGCGGTCCTCCTCCACTTCCTGCGGAAGGGCGGAGGCCATGATCAGGCCGTCCACCGAGACGATGGCAGAGGCTTCGATATCGGGGGCGGCGGCCTGCATCGAGCGCAGGCGTTCCACCAGCTGTTCGCTTCGAGATTTGCTCATACGGGTCACTCCATTGGGGATTCGTACCAAAGTTTACCATAAGAACCTATCTCTAAA
>DKTP01000013.1 GCA_002473085.1 Anaerolineales bacterium UBA7227 | reverse complement strand
CCTAGTACGAGAGGACCGGGATGGACAGACCTCTAGTGTGCCAGTTGTTCCGCCAGGAGCATTGCTGGGTAGCTACGTCTGGCAGAGATAACCGCTGAAAGCATCTAAGTGGGAAACTCGCCTCAAGATTAAATCCCTCATCCAGTAATGGAGTAAGACCGCAGGTAGACCACCTGCTATATAGGCAACAAGTGTACGCACAGTAATGTGTTGAGCTAAGTTGTACTAATGGTCGAGGGCTTCCTCCTGTGATGCGGAGAACTTGGTACTTTTTTGCTACACATCCAGATTTACTATTCAGCCTGACGTTGTGAAAACGTCCCTTGGTGATTGGAGCGACGAGGGTACACCCGGTAACATCCCGAACCCGGCAGTTAAGCCCGTCAGCGCCGATGGTACTTGGAGGGCAGCCTCCTGGGAGAGTAGGTCATTGCCAAGGGACTTTTTCTTTACAAGCGCTCTGTCGTGTAGTACAATCCCGCACGCAGTTTCCAGTTCGGCGTCCCGCCGACGACAAGGATTTAACACAACCCGAGGAGATGCAATCGTCCTGATGGAAGTGATCGTTCCGATCATATTCGTTGGTTTCGACTGTCCCTGCCCCTCGGCGCAATGTGTGGCCGAGGGGTTTCCCTCGCTTACAATCTTCCATGCGGAAGGAGGTGAATGGATTTGGCAGCAGTAAATTTACGCTCCGGTGAATCCCAGGATTCCCTGCTCAAGCGCTTTCGCAAGAAAGTCGTCAAGAGCGGCGTTTTAAGCACCGTCCGCCGCAAGCGTTGGTTCGTCTCACGAAGCGAGCAGCGCCGCATGGAGAAGAAGAAGGCCATTCGCCGCATCAAGCGGCGCCAGTTCAAGGATTACGAATAATTCGGGATCCGCAAGGAGGCGTGTATGGCAAAAGATGAAGGCAAAATCAAAATGGACGGCGTCGTGATCGAGGCCCTGCCCGGCACCCAATTCCGCGTCCGTCTCGACAACGGACACGAAGTGCTCGCCTACCTTTCCGGCAAGATGCGCAAGTACTATATCCGCATCCTGCTCGGCGACCGGGTGTCCGTGGAAATGTCGCCCTACGATCTGGCGCGCGGACGCATCACCTTCCGTCAGCGCAAAATGGTGGAACCGCAATCCGTGTAGCCATCCGCTTTGGATTTATGGAAAGAGAAGACCCCTTTACAGGGGTCTTTTTTGTTTCCGGGTCCTCAGTTTTTAACACGAAGGGTCACAAAGTCAACGAAGGAAAACCCCGTGAAATGGGGGCGTTTTCATCTTTGGAGCGCTCCTATATCTTTTTGTTTTTGGACTCTTTTTCGTTAATTGTGAGAAAACCTTCTTTTCGAGATACGCATGTGGAAAAGGTGATGAAACATTACGGCAGGTCTTTCCACGAATTCAAGACCTTCATGTAATTGGCGCGTTCGAACGCGGCCGGTTCCCGCACGGACTTGCGGCTCATGCTGCCCTGCATCTGCCGGATGGATTCGTACTCGTGCGTCCGCACCCACCAGCCCAGTTCGTTCAGCAGCGTCGCGACGACGCGCTCGCCGTTGTGGAGCAGGTTCGAGGCCATCATGGCGACCTTCGCCCCGGCCATCATCGCTTTGAGCGCGTCCTGCGCGGTGTGGACTCCGCTGGTCAGCGCCAGGTCGGCGTCAACCTGACCGTAGAGGATGGAGATCCAGCGCAGCGGCAGGCGCAGGTCGGAGGAGGTGGAGAGGTCGAGGTTGGCGATCACTTCCAGGTTTTCGAGGTCGAAGTCGGGTTGGTAGAAGCGGTTGAAGAGGACGAGGCCGTCGGCGCCGGCCTCGACGAGTCGTTTGGCGAAGTGGGGCAGGGAGGCGTAGTAGGGGCTGAGTTTCACCGCCAGCGGGATGCGGATGCTCGCCTTGACCGCCGCCACGAGGTCCGCCTGAGCGGATTCGATGTCCGCCGCGGCGAGGGCGGGATCGGCCGGGATGTAGTAGAGGTTCAGTTCGAGCGCGTCCGCCCCGGCGTCCTGGATGTGGCGGGCGTATTCGATCCAGCCGCCTTTCGAGACGCCGTTCAGACTTCCGATCACGGGGATCCCCACCGCCTTCTTCAGCGCGGTCAGGTTCTCGACGTATTTGCGCGGGCCGATGGCGTACGTCCCCGAATCGGGCAGGTAGTTCATGGCCTCGGCGGACGAGTCGGCGTGGCTCGTCAGGAAGTGGTCGAGTTCGAGGCTTTCGTGGATGATCTGCTCCTCGAACAGCGAATACATGACGATGGCCGCGATGCCCGCTTCCTCGAGACGCTGGGCGCGCTCCACTTTTTTCGACATGGGCGAGGCCGAGGCCACGAGCGGATTTTTGAGATTCAGGCCGAGATAAGTGGTGGACAGGTCCATTTTGTTCTCCGATGGAAAGCCCCTCTCCCGTTTGGGAGAGGGGCGGGGAATTTATGCTTTCTTCTCTTCCGCGCCATTGCCGTAGTGGATGGCGGCCATCTGCGTGTAGAGCTGCCAGCGGTCCTTGACTCCGGCTTGCGCTTTCTTCATCAGTTCCTCGGCGCGGGCTTCGTCGCTGAGGGTGAGCATCTTGTAGCGCGTCTCGTTGTAGGCGTAATCCTGCAGCGGGACGGTCGGCTCTTTGGCTTCGATGGCGAGCGGATTCTTGCCTGCCAGGGCGAGACGCGGGTCGTAGCGATAGACCGGCCAGGCGCCCGAATTGACGGCGAGCTTCTGCTGTTGCAGGCCGCGCGCCAGGTCGTAGCCGTGCGCGATGCAGTGACTGTAGGCGATGATGAGCGAGGGGCCGTCGTAGGATTCGGCTTCGATGAAGGCGCGCAGCGTCTGCTGGTCGTTGAAGCCCATCGCCACGCGCGCCACGTAGACGTAGCCGTAGGCCATGGCGATCAGGCCGAGGTCTTTCTTGGGGAGTCCCTTGCCGCCCATCGCGAACTTGGCGACCGCCGCCATGGGCGTGGCTTTGCTGGCCTGTCCGCCGGTGTTGGAATAGACTTCCGTGTCCAGCACCAGCACGTTGACGTTGCGCCCGCTGGCGAGGACGTGGTCCAGCCCGCCGTAGCCGATGTCGTAGGCCCAGCCGTCGCCGCCGATGATCCAGACGGAACGCTTGATGAGGCTGTCGGCCACGGTGAGGAGTTCGCGGGCGCGGGCATCTTTGCTGGCGATGAGTTTTTCCCTCAACGCCGCGACGCGCTCGCGCTGTTCGGCGATGCCCGCTTCGGTGGACTGGTCTGCCGTCAGCAGGCCGTCCACCAGCGTCTGTCCGATCTCGGAGGCGAGAGCCGCCAGAAGTTCACGCGCGTATTCGTTCTGTTTGTCGAGCGTGAGGCGCATCCCCAGCCCGAACTCGGCGTTGTCTTCGAAGAGCGAGTTCGACCAGGCCGGGCCGCGTCCGTCCGCGCCCACCGCCCAGGGAGTCGTCGGCAGGTTGCCGCCGTAGATGGAGGAGCAGCCCGTGGCGTTGGCGACGATGGTGCGGTCGCCGAAGAGTTGCGAGACGAGTTTGATGTAGGGCGTCTCGCCGCAGCCGGTGCAGGCGCCGCTGAACTCGAAGAGCGGGCGGAGCAGCTGCGAATTTTTGATCGTGGAGGGGTTGAACAGCGTGCGGTCCAGGTCGGGGATGGAGAGGAAGAAATCCCAGTTGGCCGCTTCCGGTTCGCGCAGGGGCGGCTGCGGCGCCATGTTGAGGGCCTTGCGCCCGACCTGCGTCTTGTCCTTCGCGGGGCAGGCATCCACGCACAGCGTGCAGCCGGTGCAGTCTTCGGGCGCGACCTGCACGGTGTAGGCGAAGCCCTGCGAAAATTCCTTGAATTTCGACGGCATGTGTTTGAACGTTTCAGGCGCGTCGGCCGTGAGTTTTTCGTCGTAGACCTTCTGGCGGATGACCGCGTGCGGGCAGACGAACACGCACTTGCCGCACTGGATGCACAGGTCGGGTTCCCAGACCGGGATTTCGAGCGCCAGGTTGCGCTTCTCCCATTGGGTGGTGCCGGTCGGGAAGGTGCCGTCCACGGGGAAGGCGGAGACGGGGACGTTGTCGCCCTTGTAGTCAATGATCGCGCCGAGGACTTCCTTGACGAACGCGGGCGCGTCCGCCGGGACCGCGGGCCGGCGCGTCGCCTTCGACGTGATCTCCGCCGGGACCTGGACCTCGAACAGGTTGGCGACGGTCGCGTCCACCGCGTCGAAGTTCTTGCGGACGACGGCCTCGCCGCGCTTGCCGTAGGTCTTCTCGATGCTGCGTTTGATCTCGGCGATGGCGGCTTCGCGCGGCAGCACGCCGCTGATGGCGAAGAAGGCCGTCTGCATGATGGTATTCATGCGCCCGCCCATGCCGGTCTTCTCGGCCACTTCGTAACCGTTGATGACGTAGAATTTGAGTTTCTTTGCGACGATGTCCTTCTGCACTTCCAGCGGGAGTTTGCCCCAGACCTCGTCCGGGGGATACATGCTGTTGAGCAGGAAGACCGCGCCTTCCTTGGCGTATTTCAACACGTCCACGCGCTCGAGGAAGGTGAACTGGTGACAGGCCACGAAGTTGGCCTGGTTGAGTTCGATCAAGTACGGCGCGCGGACAGGCTTCGGCCCGAAGCGCAGGTGCGAAACCGTCACCGTGCCGGACTTCTTGGAGTCGTAGTAGAAGTAGCCCTGGGCGTAGTTGTCGGTCTCTTCGCCGATGATCTTGATGGAGTTCTTGTTCGCGCCCACCGTCCCGTCGGAGCCGAGGCCGACGAAGATGCAGCGGACGGTCTCTTCGTGTTCAATGGAGAAGGAGGCGTCCACTTCGAGGCTGGTGTGCGCCACGTCGTCGGTGATGCCGACGGTGAAGTGATTCTTCGGTTCGGGCTTCTTCAATTCGTCCAGCGCGGCTTTGACCATGGCGGGCGTGAACTCTTTGGAGGAAAGTCCGTACCGTCCGCCGATGACTTTGACGCCGGTTTTGCCGCTTTCGACGAGCGCGTTCACAACGTCCATGTAGAGCGGTTCGCCCGACGCGCCGGGTTCCTTCGTCCGATCCAGCACGGCGATGGATTTGACGCTCCTGGGCAGGGCGGCGATGAAATGTTCGATGGAGAAGGGACGGTACAGCCGCACGCGCATCGCGCCGACCTTCTCGCCCCGCGCCGCGAGGTAGTTGACGGTCTCTTCGGCGGTCTCGCCGCCCGATCCCATCAGGATGACGACGCGCTCGGCTTCGGGATGGCCGAAGTAGTCGAAGAGGCGGTATTGCCGCCCGACGAGTTTGGCGAACTTGTCCATCTCCTCCTGCAGGATGGCGGGGACGGCGTCGTAGTACGGGTTGACCGCCTCGCGCATCTGGAAGTAGACGTCGGGATTCTGGGCGGTGCCGCGCAGGACGGGACGCTCGGGGGTGAGTCCGCGCGCCCGGTGAGCCGCGATCAGCTCGGGGTCGAGCATGGAGCGGAGGTCGTCGTCCGTCAACTGCTCGATCTTGGTCACTTCGTGGGAGGTGCGGAAGCCGTCGAAGAAATGGAGGAAGGGAATGCGGGATTTGAGGGTGGCGGCTTGCGAGATGAGGGCGAAGTCGTGCGCCTCCTGCACGGACCCGGAGGAGAGCAGCGCCCAGCCCGTCTGCCGGACGGCCATCACATCCTGGTGGTCGCCGAAGATGGAGAGGGCGTGCGCGGCGACGGAGCGCGCCGCCACGTGGAAGACCGTGCTGGTGAGTTCGCCCGCGATCTTGTACATGTTGGGGATCATCAGCAGGAGTCCCTGCGAGGCGGTGAAGGTGGTGGTGAGGGCGCCGGTTTGGAGCGCGCCGTGCACCGTCCCGGCCGCGCCGCCTTCGGACTGCATCTCGATCACGAGGGGTGTCGTGTTCCAGATGTTCGTCCGTTTTTTAGCGGACCACTCGTCCGCGAATTCGCCCATGGCGGAGGAGGGGGTGATGGGATAGATGGCGATGACTTCGTTGACGCGATGCGCCACCGATGCGGCGGCTTCGTTTCCGTCTATGGTAACGATGTTTCGTTTCATGCTTGCTCCTTTGATTTGCTCGGATTAACACGAATGGGCGCGAATGGACACGAATGAGCGCGAATGGG
>DKTP01000105.1 GCA_002473085.1 Anaerolineales bacterium UBA7227 | reverse complement strand
CGCCCGAACCGACGACGACCCTCATCTCCCCCGTCACCGAAACGCCCACCGTCGAGCCGCCCACGTCCACGCCCGAACCTCCCGCCACCGCGACGCCAACAGCCGAGCCGGTCACGCCGACCGTCACGCTCGAACCCGTCGAAACGGTGGAGATCCTCGTCAAATTCAAAGGCCTCGTCCCCAATTTCATCGCCAGCGGCATCATCAAATCTGCGGGCGGCGAAGTGACCGACAAAACAAACGGCATCGGCCTGAACGTGGTGGCCGTGCCGGAAGACCAGGCCGAAGACCTCATCCAGGGCCTGACCGACAACCTGCTGGTGGATTACGCCGAACCGAACCACACGGCGCGGGCCTTCTACGCGCCCAACGACCCCGGCTTCAGCGACCAGACCAACCTGTCCGTCATGCAGGTCCCCTTCGCCTGGGATGTGACGCGCGGCGAGAACGTGATCGTGGCCGTCATTGACACCGGACTCGACTTCACCCATCCCGACCTGATCTCCAACCTGTGGGCCAACCCCGGCGAAATGGGGACGGACGTCAACGGCAACGACAAGGCTTCCAACGGCATGGACGACGACAACGACGGCTACGTGGATAACTGGCTGGGCTGGAACTTCGTGGACAACAACAACGACCTCGCCGACGGCAACGGACACGGCACGCACAGCGCGGGCGTCATCGGCGCGGGCATGGACAACGCGCTGGGGATCGCGGGCATCGCGCCCGGCGCGCGCATCCTGCCCATCAAAGCGCTGAACGACCAGGGCTACGGCTCCTACGCCGACGTTGCGCGGGCCATCGTCTACGCGGTGGACCACGGCGCGCGGGTCATCAACCTCGGCTTCGGCGGACAGGCCGAAAGCCAGGCGCTGCGCGACGCCACCGACTACGCCCACCAGCACGACGCGGTCGTCGTGGCCGCGGCCGGCAACGGCGCGTCGGACGCGCCCTACTATCCCGCCGCCAACCCGAACGTCATCGCCGCGCTCGCCCTCGACCCGTCTCTCGCGCTGACCTCCTTCTCCAGTTACGGCTACGTCTACAGCCTGGGCGCGCCGGGCATGGGGATTTTCTCCACCGTCACTGGCGGCGGGACGGGGACGCTGGACGGTTCCTCCGTCTCCGCGGCGGAAGTCTCCGGCGTGGCGGCGCTGCTCGCCTCCCGTCCGCAATTCGACACGGCGGACAAGATCCGCGGCGCCATCTTCGGCTCCGCGCGGGACCTCGGGGCGGCCGGCCACGACCCGTACTTCGGCTACGGCCTCGTCCAGGCTCTGGACGCGCTGGCCTACAACCCGTCCGCGTTCCAAACGCCCACGCCCTCCCCCACCCCCGCGGGGACGGCCACCCCCATCCCAACCGGCATTCCCACCGGAGTCGCGATCCAGGTGGACGCGCCCAACGCCGACATCAACAACTACACGCGTTCCTGCCCCACCGGCGCGGTCTTCGGCGCGCTGAACGGTACGAACGTCCCGGCGGTGCAAGTGGACGACGGCGCATCCGCCGCTATCCCGGTCGGATTCGATTTCTGGCACATGGGCGCGCGCTACACCAGCGTGTACGCCAGTTCGAACGGCTGGCTGTCGTTCAGCGACCCGCTCGGAAATTCATATCCCAACAACAACGCGCCCACCCTCGCCAACGCCCTGCCGCGTCCGATGCTCGCCCCCCTGTGGGACGACCTGAGCGGCGTCGGCGGGACCGCGTCGTACGCCACGACCGGGACCGCGCCCAACCGCGTCTTCACCTTCGAATGGTTCAACTGGCGCTGGTCAAGCGGCGCGGCCGGCGCGACGATCAGTTTCCGCGTGGAACTCTACGAGAGCAGCGGCGTGACGCGCTTCCGCTATGTGCGCGACGCCGCGCCCGTCGTCGCGGGATCCGCCTCGGTCGGTATGACCGGTTCCAGCGTCGGCCCGGGGACATTCCTGGCGGTCAACCCCAACACTTCGTTCACGACCGTCTGCCCCAGCTGGGACGCGAACGCCGACCCGGCCAACATCTTCGGCAAACCGCCGAGCGGAAAGATCCTGACCTTCACGCCTTCCACGCCGGCCGACCCGACCGACCTGCGCGTTACCGCCTCCACCGCCAACACCGCGACTTTGACCTGGACTGACAACGCCAGCAACGAAAACGGCTACGTGATCTACGCCTCGACGGACGGCGTCAACTTCACCACGCAGGCGGGACTCACCCCGGGCTGGCAGGCGAACGCGATCCCCGGCACAGGCTCCACCGGCACGACCACAGTGACCGGACTCTCGAACGTCGAACAACTCTACTGGCGCGTCTACGCCGTCTCGGAGGGACGCTTGAGCGCCGCGCCCGCGGCGATCCATCCGCCCTCCGCGCTGACCTTCACCAACTTCCAGCCGACCTCGGCGACCCTCAATTGGGTCGACAGCCCCGACGACGCCGGTTACGTCATCCTCAATTCCACCAACGGGACTGACTTTGCCTTCGTCGCGCAGGTTCCCGCCAACGCCATCTCCTACAACGCGGGCGGGTTGACCGCGGGCGTATCCTACGCGTGGCGCGTGCAGGCGATCAACCCGCGCGCGGCCAGTTCCGCCATTCAGGGATCTACGCCCGCCGTCGTCATCACCGCGCCCGCGGATAACTCCACCTTCCTCCAATCCAACACGATCCACTTCGACGCGACCGCCACAGACGCGCTGCAAGGCGACCTGACGCCGGTCATCGAGTGGAGCTCCGATATTGACGGCGCGCTCGGCACGGGCGGAAGCCTGAACCGCTCCAGCATGAGTCTCGGCCAGCATGTGATCACCGCCGAGGCGACGAGTCCGAATGGCTTGACCGCCGTCGCCACGATAACGATCACCGTCACCGACGCGAGCGGAAACGTCCCGCCGCAGCTGTTCATCACCGCGCCCGTCAACAACTCCGTCTTCATGCAGGGCGCGAACGTCACTTTCACCGGGACGGCCAACGACCTCCAGGACGGCAACCTGAGCGTCAACATCCAATGGAGTTCCAGTATTGACGGCGCGCTGGGAACCGGTTCGAGCGTCTCCACCAACGCCCTCAGCGTGGGCATCCACATCATCACGGCGCAGGTGACGGACTCGGACAACCTGACCAGCACGAAGACCATCCGCGTCTACGTGACCGACCTGAACGGAAACCTGCCTCCCGACCTGGTCATCCTCTCGCCGGTCAACAACGCCTCCTTCCAGCAAGGCGACGTTGTGGGATTCCTGGGCAGGGCGCTCATCGCCTCCAACGGCGACATCAGCGGCCACATCCAATGGACGTCGAGCCTGGACGGCGCGCTGGCTGCCGACTCATCCAGCTTCGGCTCGTCCGCGCTGAGCGTGGGCGCGCACACCATCACCGCCTCGGTGACGGACGCCAACTCCGGCCTGATCGCTACGGCCGCGATCGCGATCATCGTCCAGCCGCCTGCTCCGGCGGGCGACGATCCGCACGGCATGTTCAACGGCTCGGTGGATACCTGCGCGGCCTGTCATGCGCCCCACTCCGCCGAGAGTTGGGGACCGCTCGTGCAGTTCCCCGATTCGCCCTACCAGAACAACGATTACTGCCTGAGCTGTCACTCCTCCGGCGCGCAGGCGTACTCCACCCACTCGAACATGGACGCCACAGCCGCGCTCGAACAGCCGTTTGAGTTGTTGTGCATCCAATGTCACGACCCGCACGGCAGCCAGCCCAATCTATCCAACATCCGCCGCGGCCTGAAATTGGGGACGCTGCCTTCCACCTTCGACGCGATGACCGACTCCGGGAGTTCGGTCCTCTTCACCGCGCGGACCGGCGCGGGCTCCTTCGACGACGGCTCCAACCCGGCCTCGCAGCTTTGCGCGGCCTGCCATCAAAGCGCCGCCAACCCCGGCGCGCCGATGACCCTCCACAACGGCGGCGCGAACCACAACGGCGGGCGGGACTACGCCGGGCAGGACTGCGCCGCCTGCCATCCGCACAGCGTCGATTCGGACGTCTCCACCCGCGACGGCTTCACCACCACCTGCCGCGCCTGTCACTCCCAGCCGCAGGACGCCGGGAACGGGACGCCGCGCCGTCAGATCGTGGGCTACCCCGCCGGGTCGGGCGGAAACGACAACGACTTCGCGCGCGCCTCGCGCCACGTCGCGGGCAACGACGCTGTCGCCGACGCGGACTGCGTCGTCTGCCACGAAATGACCCGGCACACACAGGGCAAAGTACGTCTCTACAACGAGGACGCGCCCTCCATCGTCTACACGCTCGACTACCTCAAGGACGGCGCCAACGACGCGGCCGAGTACGAATCGTTCTGCCTGTCCTGCCACGACTCGAACGGAAAAGCCGGCAACCTGACGCCGTTCAGCGACAAGAAACTCGTCCCCTCGCTCAGCGTCTCCTTGTGGAACTTCGCCCAGCACAACGTCGTCCGGCCGCTCTTCTCCGCCTCCTGCCTCGACTGTCACAGCAACGGCCACGGCTCGAACAAGGCCAGCCTGCTCTCGCAATACTCGGCCTCCGCGCCGTGGGACTATCAATACCTCGGTTCCGGCGCGGCCCCCGCCGACGTGATGGACCAGGAGGAGGACTTCTGCGCCAAGTGCCACAGCGCCTCCGGCCCGGGCAAGGACATCCAAACCGCCTTCACAAACTACGCCAACACCGCCACGCGCATCTTCAAACACGACGTGGGCAATACCTACCAACGACACAATCCCAGCGAGGTCTTCGCGGGACTCTTCGGAGGCGCCAACCGCCACGTCGAATGCGCGGACTGCCACGACTCGCACGCGGCAAAGGACGGCGCGACCCTGCCTCCCACGCTTCCGCTGGAACTGCGCGGCGCCTCGGGCGTGGAACCGGTCTACAGCGGGAGCGGCGCGCCGCTCAGTTACAACTTCCTCGCCCAATCCAGCGCGGAATACCAGATCTGCTTCAAGTGTCACTCCGGGTACACAACCCTGCCGACCTATCTGCCGGATGGCTGGAACGGCGCCTCCTTCACGCCAAACGGACTCTACAAACTGACGACCAGCGCCCTGCCCCAGATCGCCGACAGCCGCGACATGGCGCTCGAATTCAACCCCAACGCCGCCAGCTTCCACGGCGTGCTTGCCCCGGGGAAAAACCCCAACATGCCGGATAGTTTTGTGCCAGCCTCGGGCTGGACCGGTACCAGCCGCCTGTACTGCTCGAGCTGCCACACCAACGCCAACCCCGCCGCGGACGGGAGCGGTACGCACGGCTCGCCCTGCCTCCACCTGCTGCGCGACGCCGTCAACGACGCGACTTGCAATCAATACACCACCGTCTGGGCGGCCGGCCGCCCGAACGACAACGAGGTCTGCTTCGCCTGCCATCGCAGCGACGTGTACAACGCCAGCGCCCGCGCCATGAACGTCAACCTGACCGTCTTCCGCTCCGGCCAAACCACGAACCTGCACTGGAAACACTCGTACGAATGGGGAATCTCCTGCTACACCTGCCACGACTCGCACGGCAGCGAGCAGTTACATCTGATCAACTTCGACGCCTCGGTTGTAGAACTCGAGCCGGGCTACACCAGTCAAAGCGCCTGGCAGGCCAGCCTCAACCCGAACGGGACCACGGCCACCGCATCCTGTTACACTGGGCCCGGCGGCTGTCACAGCGCGCAATCCTACACGCCTTAAGGAGGTTCCCATGAAACGGCCGCGCGTCAACATCCTCTCCCTGCTCTTCGACCTGCTCATTGACTTCGCCCTGATGGGCATGGGCGCTGTGCTGTACTACCACTTCATGGTATACCCGCTCGCGCCGGTGGGACTCAGCCAGGTCTTCATTGACATCGTCGGCAGCAAGCTGACGGCCGTACTCATCATCTCCGGGCTTCCATTCATCGTCGGCCTGTTCAGCCTGATTCGCGTCATCGTTCGCACCGGGAAGAAACTCGCCGCGCCGAAAGACAAAGGCGACGCGCCGGCCTCCTGACGCGCGCTGATCCGGGACAATGCCTCCATGCAATCCCTCGTCCGCTTTTGGAAAAAAGACATCATCAACAAATTGATCGTGCTGGTCCTGCTGGCGCTGGCCGGAGGCGTCATCGGGATCGCGGCGCTGGCTTTCAACATGCCGCAGGGCAAGGAATTCACGAAAGCCTTCACCGACCTCCTGCCGGTCCACTCGACGCCGACCTTCGACGTCAACCTGTATCTGACGCCGGGCGCCGTCCAAGTAACGCCATTGCCGACGCTCACCCCCACCCCGCGGCCGACCATCACCTCCCGCCCGTCCGAGACGCCCACCCTCGCGCTGGAACAACCCAGCCCGACGCCCGCTTCCATCCTGACCGTCGAGCCGGCCGCGGCTTCCCAGCCTCAACCTGGCCCGGCCTGCCTCCCGAACAACCCGCGTCTCTCCGGCCAGATCCTGGACGTGGTGGACGCGGTCACAGTCCGCGCCATGATCGACGGGCTGGTGTACACCGTCCGCTACATCGGCGTGACCGAACCAGACGACGACCGCTTCCTGCTCGCGGCGCGCTCCCTGAACTCGAAACTGGTCTACGGAAAATTCGTCACCATCATCGCGGACGTCGAGGCGAAAGACGAGCGCGGACGTTCGCTCTATTATGTGCTGCTCGACGGTCAACTGGTCAACCTCGAACTCATCCGGCAGGGACTAGGTCTCGCGCACGACGCGCCGCCGAACTCCTCCTGCGCCGCGCTCTTCCAGCAGGCGCAGCAGGACGCCATGAACGCCAAAGTGGGACAGTGGAGCGTCGCTCCCTGAAACCTCGCCCCCGATTCACTCCCCCCGTTTCCAATTCAGAAAAGCCTCCAACACCTTGCGGTTGATGAGGATATCGTTGCTCTTGTGGTCGGTGAGTTCCACGTCCACGGCGGCGATGCCGTTGGCCGAAGCCCAGTCAATCAGCTGGCCGGTATATTGACAGCCCGGGTCGTTGATGGGCGGATAGAGATAGGCGCTGACCTGCGAAAGCGCGCGCGCCAGACTGTCCGAGGCGGGATCGGGCTCGGGACGTCCGCCCGCGAAGATGGCGGACATGGCGCTGTGATAACTGATGAGCGCGTCGACGCGGTTTTCGAGCAGGAAATCGCGCAGGGCGCGCGTCTCCGGCTCGGAGAAGGGAGATTCGCCCGCAGAAATGGGAGCGGCGGCGAAGCATCCCGTCCGATCCCAATCGGCCTGCCAGAGGGCGTCCCAGTTGCGGTTGAGGTCCACGCCGCGGGCGTTGGAGCGGCCGGCTGGGAGGTCCAGATAATCGTAAAAACCGTCGGGGTTGAAGACGGGCAGGAGGTAGAGCGTGATGTCTTCGGGGACTGTGATCGAACCGCTTCTTAAGTCGTCCCGTAAAAGATAGACCAGCGTGGCGGTGTTCCCCTCGTAGCCGCCGTGGATGGCGCCGATGATGACGCGCGCGGTCGGGCCGGTCCCGAAGCGGTACACGTCCAGCGACTTGCCTTCCAAAGACTTGCCGATGGAAAATGGCTCTCCCTCCTGCGGCTGCGGGGTGACGGTGGGCGTGAACGTGATCGCGAAGACCGGCGATGGGACGGGCGTCACCGTCGCGGCCGGCGGCGAGGCGGACGCGGGCGC
>DKTP01000087.1 GCA_002473085.1 Anaerolineales bacterium UBA7227 | reverse complement strand
CTGCGTAACATCAGTTAATTAATTGGGAATTATTCATGACAAAATATGATTACATCATCATCGGCGCGGGGCACAATGGACTTGTCGCCGCCGCGTATTTAGCAAAACAAGGCAAAAAGGTTTTAGTCCTAGAACGCCGTTCTATTATCGGCGGGACGGTTGTCACCGAATCCTTTGGCGATAACTTCACAGTCGATTCTGTCCAAACAGGCGGGACGTTACGTCCCGACATTATCAAAGACTTGAAATTGTCATTTCCCATCGTTGCAGAAAAACCGCCGTTTATTTCCTTGCAACCCGACGGCAATTTTCTAATCCTCGACTCTGATCCCCTCAAAGCCGCCGAAAACATCAAACGCTTCTCTGAAAAGGATGCTTCACGCTGGGGAGAGTTTGTCCGCTTTATGGATAAAGCCGCGAGCATATTGGATGCGGCGTATGCCACCATCATGCCGCGATTGCCAAAGAATATGAATCTCCGCGAGGGATATGGCTTACTTGAATTAGGTCTCGAACTGCGGCTGGCTGGCAGAAAGGACATGCTGAACTTCATCCGCGCCTTGCCGATGACCGCGCAAGAGTTGACGGAAGAATATTTTGAAAGCGAAGTCCTGCGAGCGGCGGTCGCTTCGGTTGCGATTCACGGCTCAACGCTTGGACCCATGTCCGCTGGGACGGGATACACGTTAATTCATAATTGGTTGAATCGTGGCGGACTCGCCCTCACCCCCAGCCCCTCTCCCAGCGGGAGAGGGGAGTCAGGGGTGAGGGGAATTGGTGAAATCACATCTGCTTTAGAAAATGCAGTCAAGTCTTTTGGTGGCGAGATTCGAACCGACGCCGAAGTTGCGAAGATAAAAATAGAAAATCAAATTGCTAAAGGAGTTGTGTTATCAAACGGCGAAGAAATTCTTGCCGAAAAAATCCTTTCCTCCGCAGACCCGAAACATACCCTGCTCAAACTCGTCGGCGCACAGGATTTGCCGCCTGAATTTGTCTGGCATACCCAATCCATCAAAATGCGCGGATCGGTGGCGAAGGTTCATTTACAAACCAATGGACAGCACGGAATCCCCGCAGGGACTTTGTGCGTCGCGCCGTCGGTCAAATATTTGGAAAAGGCTTACGACGCCGCGAAGTACGGCGAGGTTTTCGAAAAGCCGTATCTTGAAATTACGACTTCGGGGAACACGGTTTCGATCCATTTTCAGTTTGCGCCATACAACCTAAAGAGCGGTGAGTGGAAAGTGGAAAGAGAGAAAGTTGGAAAATTAGCGATTGATACGCTGGCAGAGTATTTCCCTAATCTCAATTCTCTAATCTCTAATTCTCATGTCATCACGCCATTGGACCTCGAACAAACCTACGGACTCACCGAAGGCGATATCAACCACGGACAGTTGATGCTCGATCAATTTCTGTTCATGCGTCCGCTACCAGGCTGGTCGAATCACAAAACGCCGATTGATAATTTATATCTGTGCGGAAGCGGAGTCCACGGCGGAGGCGGGATCAGCGGCGCGAGCGGCAGGAATGTGGTGAAGGTGTTGAAATAAAAAGACATCCGAAGTCTTCTAACTTGGATGCCTTTTGGAGTTGATCAAAAACCCATAGCAGTCAATATCATAATCGACTGTGAGTGAGATATTCCTTCTATAGGTTCACTGTGCGGCGACCCGTTCCCGAACGGCAGGCGCGACTTCCTCGGCAAACCTTTGCAGTTGGCTCCCGCCCTCTCCCCAGAAGATGAAAGTGTCGAAGCGGTAGGCGCTGACGAGATTCGTCAACTCGTCAACCCATTGGTTCACGGGTCCTTGCAATAATCCATTGGAAGCGCCGTCTGTGATCACGCCGTTCACGTTGATCACGCGGCGGATGCTGGCTGGGTCGCGACCCGCCTCGGCGACGGCGTCATCGAGTCGTTTGCTCTTTTCGGCAATCGCCGAAAGATCGCCGCGCAGTGACGGCAGCCAACCGTCGGCGACCTTGCCCGCCAACTTGAGCGCGCGCGGACCGTTCACGCCGAGCCAAATTCCGATGGGATGCGCAGGCACGGGTCCAGATTGCGCTCCGCTCAGTTGGTAATACTGTCCATCAAAGCGCAGGTTGCGGTCGCCGCTCCACATCATGCGAATCACTTCGATCGCTTCAGCCATAGCCTCGAGCGCGTCGCCCGTACTTCGTCTGGGACCGCCATACGCTTCGATTGCATCCCAAAACGCTCCCGCGCCAAGACCCAGTTCGAAACGACCGCCGCTCAGCACGTCAATAGTGGCGGCGGCTTTTGCCATGACGGCAGGAGGACGCAGGGGCAAGTTCGTCACATCGGGGAGGAGTCCGATGCGCGAGGTTTTAGCCGCGATCATGCCCAATAAAGTCCACGTGTCAACAAAGCGCCGCTGGTATGGGTGATCCTGTACCGCGATATAGTCCAGCCCGAGTCGCTCAACCTCTTGCGCGATGGAAAGTAAGGGGGCGTCTACAGTCGGGACAAGAAAATATCCAAATTTTATGTTACGTTGATGGTTAGCCATCATATACCTTCTTTCAATTCCCCTCACCCCGCCCTCTCCCAACGGGAGAGGGGGAAATCGTCCCTACGAAAAAGTGTCACAAACGGGGTGAGAGTTTTTTACTCAAAACGACATCCGAAGCCTAGCTCAGGATCTTTAGCGCGCTGCCCCAGTTGGTTCCCAACTCGCCTTGCAGGGCAATGTGCAGAAACTGCATCGCTTCGATCTGACGGGCGCGGCGGAGCGGACCAGAATCCACGGCGCGCATACCGCCGTCGGTTACGATCTGCGCGACTTTGGCTTTGGCGTCCGCGTCGTCGCCTGCGATAAAGACGTCCAGGGGCTGACCAGCCACCTGTCCAGAATGAAGCGTGCCTGCCAACGTCGTGTTGAACGCCTTGACGACTTTCGCCCCTTTGACGATCGCCTTTGCCACATCTTCGGCGGAGGACGAATCGGGGGCGGTGACCATTTCATCGAGCGTGGCGTTCAGGGGGTTGGCAATTTCCACGACGACCTTGCCAGCGAGTTTGTCGCCAAGTTGTTTGGCGAGTTCGATATTCGGACCATAGCCCACAGCCAACACAACCACGTCGCCGAGTTGCGGATCGCCGAGAGGGGCAGTGGAAACTTTGGCGCCGTTCTTTGCCAATGCCTTGACATCGCTTACGGTCTTTTCAGCGACTTCGGGATTCCGATCCACAAAGGTCACCGAGTGACCGCCCGCGACGACGCGGGTTCCGATGCCGCGCCCCATGTTGCCTGCTCCAATAATTGTTACGTTCATCTTGACTCTCCTTGAATTGAGTGATAATATACAGTTGTATTCTAAACAACAGATGTTGTCTAATTTACCTTCCTTACCCGTTCAGGTCAACCGTCAAAAATCGGATTTCGTTGACTAAGCAACACTGGAGCGAAAATGTCGTCTAACCCGAAAGAACAAGAAAAACTCGACCCCCGCGTCAAACGGACCCGCGGCTTGATCCTGCAAGCCTTCGGCGATCTCCTCGCTGAAAAGGGATTCGACGCCATCTTCGTGCAGGATGTAACCAGCAAAGCGCAGGTCAACCGCGCCACGTTCTACGCGCACTTCGAGGACAAATTTAAATTACTGGATTATTGGATAGACCAGATGTTTATGCAGGAGATCGAAAAGCGCCTGCTGGATGCCTGCCAGTACTCCCCCGATAATTTACGTAACCTGATCGTGGCAGTGTGCGAGTTTTCGTCTCGCATTCATAACGACTGCCCAAAACCGCGCCAGCAATTTGAAGCGCTGGCGGAAGGCGCGATCAAGAACAGGCTGTTCGAGTTGTTGTCTCACTGGTTGAAACAGACGAATACCAAAATCTCCACCGAGATCCCCGCGACGGTCGCCGCGTGGGCGATGTACGGTCTCGCCTCATATTACAGCCATTTGAAAAAACGTCCCGCGCTCGAAAAATTTGTGGATGAAGCCTTCCCGATGGTGGCAGTCAATTTAGAGCAGTTTGCTTGAGTAGAAGCAGGGACTATTTGCTCAAACCTGCGGAGGCGGGATCAGCGGCGCGGCGGGACGGAATGTCGTCAAGGTAATCGGATAACCCTACTTTGTCTCCAGCAAAAACTTCCGCGCCGCCTCGATCTTATCTTTTTCCACCTTCCCCGTCTCTTCCCAATACTCCAACATCTGCGTGATCGTCAACACCGCGTGCATGGAATATCCCGCCTGCGCCAGCGACTCCTTCGCGCCGGACTGACGGTCAATCAGCACGACGACGTCTTTCACGACCAAGCCTGCGCCTGTCAATTTTTCGATGGCTTCGAATTTGCTTCCGCCGGTGGTGGCGAGATCGTCAATGACAACGACCGTCTCGCCCGCGTGATATTCGCCTTCGATCTCCGCTTTCGTGCCGTAGGACTTGGCTTCCTTGCGCGGGTAGATCATGGGATAGTTGCCCGCCAGCGAGATCGCTGTCGCGATGGGAATCGCTGCGTAGGGCAATCCGGCGATTCGGTCGAAGGACAGGAGACCGAGGACCGGGAGATACGCCTCCGCAATTTGCTGTAGCAGTTTTGGATAGGTG
This sequence comes from Anaerolineales bacterium UBA7227, assembly GCA_002473085.1. Lineage (GTDB taxonomy): Bacteria > Chloroflexota > Anaerolineae > Anaerolineales > Villigracilaceae > Denitrolinea > Denitrolinea symbiosum. The sequence goes on along the minus strand of DKTP01000087.1, from coordinate 205 downwards.
ATGACCCGCCGCAGGTCAATGTAGATGGGACTCTTGAGTCCCGATTTGAGGGTGAACTCGCCGAATTTGATACAGCTAGCGGAGAGAAGTCCATTGGCGAGAAATTTTTGTGATGAGGTAAGTTCGGTCATGGATGATCCCTTATCTATAGAACATCAAAGATCAAATTTTCAAGATTCTTTTAATCAATACCTTCGCCAAATTG
>DKTP01000088.1 GCA_002473085.1 Anaerolineales bacterium UBA7227 | reverse complement strand
AGTGATTCAGTGATTCAGTTCATAAAAATTACCTCTCGTCATTTTTGACGAGTTTCCAGGTGTTGCTGGGGTCACGCCTGGCTTTCGTGTCCGTGAATCGCCCAGGATACTTCTGCTTTGCCCGGATAATCAGGCCTTTTGAAAAATCCTCATTCTGTCCGAGTTTCACCAGTTCTTTCAGCGGTTTGTCAGAGTCGGCGAGGATGTCCGCCAGCCAGTCGGCGCAAAGGTCCACCTTGTCGGGTTCGCGGTAGGGTTTTGGGGCGTCTCCCCATTTCAGACTGTAGCCGGTTGGATAACCGGGGACCATTTCAAACCCGAGCGGCGTTGGATACGGCCCGATATTCATCTTGAGCGCGTTCAGTTTCCTGGGGCCGTTGGGGTCTGCTTCCTCGGTAGTCTGAATTACAGACAATCCGAGAATGGCCCGCGCCGCTGCCACAATATGGCTGCTGCCGCGCAGATCGTCTTGCGACAAGTCCAGAAGCGGAGACATAAATCCCGGACGCTTTCGTAGGTGATGGGACAGAATCAATCCGCATTTCGAATCACGGGCGAGCATGGTCAGGTAACTGAGGATTTTCCGAACGTCCTCAATATTATTTTCGCCTTTGGAATTGATGGATCCAAAAGAGTCAATATTGATTAGTTCGGGTTTGGCTGCATACGCCCATTCATAGACCATATCCTGGTTACGGTCATCGCCCAGATCGAAAACCTCGCCGTCTTCGGGCCATTTCAGGAAAAAACGTTTAAGGTTGATTTTCCAGGATAGCGCCCGCTCATTGATGACCTCGGGCTGATTCTCCGCGTCAATATACAGAACATTAGCGCTATCTTTTTTGATGGGCTTTCCGTCGGGCCATGTTCCGCCCTTGCTTGAGACGCGCCGCGCCAGGTCGAGCATGAGTCCGGTTTTTCCCGCCGACGGGACCGCCGCGAGGATCGTAATCATGCCGCGAGGTATCCATCCATCCCAAACCCATTCGATTGGCGCGATTGTGTCTTTGATTTCGTCAAGCGGTTCGATTCGCATACCGCCAGGGCGAAGGCTGAGAATACGCTGATAAATATCCGCGTTGGTTGGCGTGTTTTGAAAATCCAGCGCTTCCCCGAGGGCTTCCAGTTTTTCAGCCTTGCCGGGCTTGTCTTGAATTGCCCGCCAGCACTTGGCGAAAATCTCTGTCAGATCGTTGGGGTTAATTCTGACCTCGAGGCCTGCCAGGTGATCGGCGATTGCTTGCGCCTGAATTCGTTCGGTTAGCATGACTCCCCCCTTTCAGCCTGTTGCACGAACCATTGAAGAGTTGTATAATCTCTTTGGTTCGTTGTCGGGTGGCTGCTAGTCACCCCGGGCGCCCTGGGTTCTGCCGGGGCGCTTTTTTGTTTCGTGTTCTTTTCCATGTTTGCTTGTCCTTTCGTTTTTTGTTTTACAAAATGCCGTTGCGTTCGTCCTGGGGCGTCTCATCGTCATCTTCAAATGTGGTAATGCGTATGACGTTATATTCGCCCTGTTCGTCGTGTTCGCCCGGAAGGTAGCCGTATTCGCACCGGTCGCCCGGAAAGTAGGCGATTAATTGACTCGGCGCGTGATCGTCCGCGTGAAGTCGCCTATATTCCGCGTATTCTTTGGCGTATTTTTCCGCGTCCACCTCCTCGCCGTCAATGAAGTAAAATGTGCCGTCCGCGTAATTTCCCTGGGTGAATCTGTAAACGTTCGCCGGTCCTCCCCTCCTGCCGCGCCTTGCGCCTTCCAGTTTTTCCAGTCGCTTTTTAATCGTCATTTGCCGCTCCATTGCTCCAGCGCTTGAAGTCGTTTCTCAAACTCTCCGATCTCGAAGGATTTGACGAATGAGTCGTACAAGGCAAGCAGTACCCGCGCCCGCGCTATGCTGTTTTCCATTGGCACAACTTCCGCCAATGTGTACGCAAGGATTTTGTTCGCGTCCTCCAGCGTTTTGACTTCGCGGGGGATGATGGACTCATCGCCATAATGAGACACGCGCCGACGTTCCCCGCCCTTTTTGCGCGCTTTCGCCCTCGCCGCTCCGCTTGCGGGGTCATGGATGAAACAAAATTGACTGTCCTTAATCGCTTGCGATCTGCAAGCCTGCCCGCTGTTTGTTTTCGCTTTGCATTTCATCGCTGTTTACCTCTGCTTGTGATTGCCTTGCTTGTCTCTCTGCTTTTCACGATAGCGCCTTATCGCCCTCGCCATGTCCACATTGGCGTTAATCTCGCGTTCGCGTTTGTGTTTCTCGCGTCGCGTCCGTGAACGTTCTTTGATTGGCTTTCCGTTAACCGTCACCTGGAGAAGCGTATGTTCAAAGACTGGCAGACTAATAAATGCTCCTTCCGCCGCGCTTACCAGTCCCGCGCCGATCAATTGCGACAATGCCGCGCTTACACTGCTTCGCGGTTGGCCTATCGCCCGCGCAACTGCCGATTTTGTTGGATTCACGTCCGCAATTGAAACAAAGCGGGCGATAAGTGATTTGATTAATTTCCTTTTTCATTTGCGGATTCCTTCGAGGCCTCTTGGTTGGGGTCCACGGCCTGGGACAATTGCCGCGCCGCTTCGATAACGACAAAACGCACTGCGTCGCTTTGGCTTCTTTGCAACCGTGCCGCAAGGTCGGCTATTGCCCGCCGTTCAATTGCATCGCATAGAAAAGTAAATCGTTCATATCGCGCCATAAGAAAAACTCCCAAGATGTTTTTTCATCTTGGGAGCATATTAAACCTATTGGCTTTTTATGTGGTCTTGACACTTATTTATTTTTGTCTTGACACTCTCACTTGATAACCCATCTTTTCAAGGCTTCGCCTCCTCTGATTTACGGCTTGTCTTGTAATATCTATATGCGCCGCGATTTGAGAGTCAGTTATAGAAGGGTCTGCTTTTATCAAATCCCAAATTCTTTGATCTGTTGGGTCTTCGATTAAAGGAATTATCGCGCCGACTTGCCCCGTTTCAAACAAAGGCGCGCGAAGTGTTTTTTCCTGAAAAGACTTTCCCATTTTGTATATATCCAGATAGGCAATGTTATCTGCTATGGCTTGGTGTAATGGGTTTTCCGATTGCGACATTCGCTCCAGGTATTCCCAAACTTGCAAAACGCCCGGGGTAGACTCTCGCCGGTTAACCTCTTTTCTTACGGCTTCCCGCATTTTTTCGAGTTCCGGAGCGTATTCCTTCCAAAGTTTTTTATTCAGGCTGTCCCATGACTCGAATCCTTCCTCTCGCGCCACAGTATCAAGCACGCGTAACGCATTTTCATCGCCGGACCTTGCCCTGTCTTCGAGGGCTTCGAGTTCTGGAAAAGTCAGATAATTTTCAGCCTGCTCTTTTATTTCCTGGAATAGCATCGTGATCGGTTCTGCAAAGTCGGCATTGAACGCTCTACCCAAACGCGCCAGATAGAGATAAAAAAGTTTTTTGATGTGTAAATTGTCCGATTGATACAGGCCGACGATTACAGACGCTGTATCAGTCACCCTTACCGCTTCCAAAGAAAATGACTTACCGCTGGAAGGCGAAGATTCGTCGGTTTTTACCGTATGAAAAACTTCGATCACATTTTCTTTTCGCTTGAAGTTAAAAGTTACTCTGACTTTTCCGTGATCGTAAGGTTCGATTCCTTGCTGCATGTCTCTTGCCAGCCACGCGAGAATGTCCTCGACATTTGCCGGTATCGAATATTCAACCTTGTAGAAGTTCATTGCATACTCCAAAACAAAAAGCCGCCTGCCTCTGCAAGCGGCCTGCGAATATGCTACAATTCGCATTGTCAATGCCGCCGCTATCGGCTAGACCGTCGCCCGCCGTGATACCACTCACGGGCGGGCGGTTTGTTTGTATCCTATCACTTAATCGCCTGAGAGAGGAATAAAATCGCTAACCGTGGTTTCAAGGTCAAGATTCAAATTCAGATACTTTTGCGTAGTGGCTACGCTGCTGTGTCCGAGCAGAACGCTAATTTGAGTGATCGGTACGCCAGCCTCGTATCCCAATTGAGCGTAGGTTCTGCGAAGGTCATGCGGGGCGAGTTCGGGACAATTGATTAACGCGCCATATTTGCGGACCAACTGAAAAATTGCCACCGCCGACATTTTTTCGCCCAACTTCTTTCCCATGCCAAGCGAGCGCGCAACTAACCCGCCGCCCTTTACGGCTTCCTTCCATTCCCGCAGACGCTCTGCGAGGATGGGCTTTATCGGGATGACGCGATCCTTTGCGCCCTTCCCTTTGACCTGCAACACGTCGCGGAGTTTGCCGCCCTTCGCGGGTTGCTGTTTCAACGCGTCGAAGGTCAAAGAAGCCAGTTCCTCGCGCCGCAAGCCGGCGCCCAAGAGTAAACCCAATATGATCCAATCGCGCCGGCCTTCCAGGTCATCCCCGCAAAGTTTGGTGAGTTCCGTCACCTGTTTCTGTGAAAGCCATGTGTGCGCCTTTGTTCCCTTGCGGGCTTTCACGCTGACCGCTCCGCGCATCGCCTCGAGACGATAAACGCCCGCCTGCACCTGGGCGATATTATCAGGCGTCGCGCTTCCCTTCACGGCCTGCTCAAAGTCAATTGTCATAAGCCGCAAGGCTGATTTGAGAAACGACTTGCGCGAGGATTTCAACCCGTCCGCGTAGGCGGTCAACGCCTCAAGGTCGAGCGGATTGATTCCCGCCTGGGCGAGGTTGGCGATCTCGCGCTTGTACTTCGCTTTGGTGGTGGGTTGCAAGTCGGCGCGGTCTATCGCTTTCAAGTCAAGCGGCGCGGCCTGGGTGATGGGGGCGAGGGCGGTTTGTGTCGGCATGGTTTTTTTATTCCTTATGCTTACGTAAAGAGACATATACGTAAGCATTTTACACTATAAAAACAGGCCAGTCAAGGCGCAAAAACAAGCAGGCGGGTATAGTTTTTATCGCAGTTTTATCGCAGTATTTCTGCCCGCGCCCGCGCCCTGGCTCTCTGTCTGTAGAAACGCCAGGCGGCCAGTTTTTGCGACTGGCCGCCCAGCGGGTCGGAAAATGGTAAACAGGTTGACGGTCATACCGTCAACGGGATTCGGCTTCCTGGGGCTGTTTAGCGGCCTTCCTCAAGCGGTACGCGAGTTCTTTGTGGCTTGCGCTGCAATAGCGCTTTCCGTAGTGTTCGGTTTCAAACTCCATGCCACAGTACGCGCAAACCCAGGTGTAGACCTTCCGCGGCTTTGCCTTAGTCGGCCTGGCTGCCCTCGCCGCGAAATTTCTCGCCCTGATTGGGCGCCTCCGCGTTGTACTGCCTCGCGTCGGGGATGATGGGCATTTCAGGATCGGCTGGGATGGGCTGGGCGCCCGCGCCCTGGGGCGATCCTGTCCCGTAGTGATTCGCCAGGTGTGAAGATACCTCGCCGATCAACCTGTTCATTTGATCTTGCGTCAATTCGTCCTGATAGGCCGCCATGACATGCGCCTCCGCGCGTGTGCGGGCGATCACCGGCTTGGCCTTGTCGAGCGCCAGTTTAAGCGCCTTGCGCGCCTCCTCTTCCACTTCGCCAGACAGGGCGATCTTCTGCAGTTCGGCGAGTTTGTCCGGGTCGGCGAGGGAATAGAGGCGGTAGATCGCCGCCAGTCCGCCTAGCCAGGTTACCAGAACGCCCAGGGCGAGCGCCATAACCGCATAGCGTCCAGACCATTCCAGCCCGAGCCATGTCCCAACAGGGTGATCGAGCAGGCTGTCTCCGCCAAACTCGAGCAGGCCAGACAATGCCGCGAACGTGATGATGACGGCCAGGCTGCAAAAGAATCCCACGGTCGCAAGTTTGGCTTGCCGCGCGCTCTTGGCCTTCGAGGTCGCAAACTCGAATCCGAGGAAAGCGCCCTCGACGACTCCCACGGCTGCCGCCTCGCGGATGAAAGACAGGGAGCCGGGCGGGGTCATAAGCGTCACGACGTTCCATGTACTGAAGCCGGTCACGATCAGCAACAGGATTTTAATCACGTCCAGGGGCGTGACTTTGTTATCGAACAGATTATCTTTCATGGGTTTTTACTCCTCAGGCTGAAAGGAACACGGCGAATTTTTCATCGTCGGTCCCGTGATTGAAAAGCCAGGCTTGCGATTCTGTTTTTCCGAAGTTCGCGCAGAGATCCGCGCAAGCCTGGCAATGAAACGGCCCCCAGTAATGGCCGGGCGGCTTTGACGGGCTTTCGATTGCCTTCGCGCCGTCCACAGGGACCGCATAGCCGCGATTCAGGCGATAGGGATACCACCACATGAGCGGCCTCACTTCCCACAGTCCAGGAAAAGCGAGTTAACCCAGCCCGTCCGCGCGCCCGCCGTCACAAGTTGCCAGTGTTCCGAGGCGGTCGTTTGCAGCGTGACGGGTTCGCCTTTGTCCAGCGCGTCGAGCGCCTGATACTCCATGCCGGGACCGGCGCGCAAATAAAGCGCGTCCGCGTGGACCGTGCAAAGGATCGGCGTCGCGGTGGGGGAGGGCGTCGGCGCGGCGATAGTCGGCGCGCGTGTCGGCGCGGACAGGACCGCCCCGGCCTGGGAAAATTCACAAGCCAGCGCCGCCAGGGAAAGGGCAGCCAGGGCGAAAAGGATCGCGGAGGCTGCCAGGCCTCCGCGTCGGTTCTGCTTTGTGTGCAATGTCTTTTTTGTCATATACCTCCGATGGTAGAATGGGAGCGGGAGCGACTCTGCTTTGTGTGCAATGTTCCTCCCGGTTGGTCGGCCTCCCCTTGCCAGAGGGGAGGCCGCTTTGTTGCGGTTAGTATTCTGCTCCGCATTTGGGGCAAGTGGACCGGCCGCGAACGCGCGGGGTTCTGCAATATGAGCAGGCTATTTTGTAGGGTTGTGGATATGGGGTCGAGTCAATCCCGTCCGCGAATTCCACATTGACGCCGCGCTCTTTTGCCCAACGCTCAACCTGTTTTTTTTCGCGCCCGACTTCCTGCCCGTTGTCTGTGCGGACATAAGCGACATAACCGACGCGTGATTCCTGTCTGATTTGGATTGTCTTTTTCCAGAACATGCTTTCACCTCCTTTCGTTGTGGATTTTTCGCGACGCGGTGATCGTCACGCGTCTTTGAGCATGTCCGCGAATTTGGCGGCTATCACGTCGGCGGCTACGTCGTGATTCTCGCACCATTCCAGCGCCTCGGTTCTGGTAAGGGGCATGAAGTTGTCGCTGCTGCCTGTCCATGTATTCTGCCCGGTCGAGCGGGCATAGTGAGACATTGGGCCGCCCGAGCCGACGAGGAAGTAAGCGCCGTTTTTCGTGCGATAAAGCGCCTCCTCGAATTGATGGAAGTCGCGGCGGTTGGCGGAGTTGGCATACTCGCCGATCAATTCGGCGGTGTCGGTGTCGTATTTCTTGCCGTTTATGATTTTTGTAGCCATGTCGTTTTTCCTTTTTTGGGGATGATTTGAATAGGGCGGGAGTGATCGGTCAGAGTTTCAGATTCAATTGCCTCCTCTCGTTGCAGTGGAAACGGCGGAATTAAAACAAGTCGAGTTGGACCGGTTGCAGGGCTGGGACTTCCCACGTCTCGCCGGTTAGATTGTGTTCGCGGCTGTATGCTTCCATCCAGGCGTCGGCGAGTTCGCGAGTATTGTCCACGGCTTGCGCCTTGCCCGCGCCGTGATTCCGCCCGTGACAAATACAATCGCATTTCGGCTCTTGCGCCTCGTAACATTTCGCGTCGCATCGTCCCACGCATCCGCTGGAGTTGTATACGGCGATTAGGGTTGTCATTTCGTCTCACCTCCTTTCGTTGTGGATTTTTTGCGGTCGCAGACTTCCAGCAGGAATTGATTCGCGGCTTTGTACTTTCGCGCCGCGCGTAACCGCTTCCAGTTCCGTAAATCTTTTGGGGTCATGCGTTTCAGCAAACGGGATAATTTCACTGCCTCGGGCTTGCGTCCGCATGTGGGACAGGGACGCGGCCCCAGTCCCAGCGCGGCGCGGGTCGCGGCGTCGGCTATGTCGCGTTCCCCCAAACTGTACGCCCTCCAATGGACATGAGAAAAATTCACGTCGTAGAGGGCGTTCAATTCCTGGGCGGTCTTTCGCCATGAGCGGGCTTTTGAGTAGGTTTTTTTCACAAAACGGGGATCGCATCGCCTTTTCATTTTGCGCCTCTCTAATGGGGTGTACCAAGTCTGCTACACCCCAAATTTGAGGTGATCGCCCTTGCGAGTTCCCGCGATTTAGGTCCTCTCACGCGTAATTCACGGGGAGGCGCTTCGAAGCGCCTTCCATGTCCGCGTTCTGTCCGCTTCCCACGGCTGGGCGCAAGGGCTAATTTGTTAAGCTGCAGGGAGTGTTTCGTGACTGAAACAGTTATTCTCTAAAAAATAACCGCTTTTTGCGGTTGGTGTGTTTCAGTTGTGAAACAGTATATATCACAAAAAAAAGCCTGTCAAATTAAAAAATGACAGGCTTTTTATTCGGTTTTTCTGCCGCGCCGCGGATCGTTTTTGTCTTTGCCCTTTGTAACTTTCAAGTAGTCTTGAACAGACTGCTTGGAGACAAGATACATCCTTCCGACGCGAATCGCTTCCAGTTTCTTTTGCCGAATCAGTTTTGCCACTCCCTGAACAGTAAAGCCTAACTTTTCAGCGGCTTCCTGAGTTGGAAAATAAAGGTCAAGATCGGGCATTAGCGATTCTTGTTTTTTGGGTTGGCGATAGGTTGCAAGCATGGCTATAACTCCATTGTCTCGAGGGTGATCGGAGTAGCCATGATTGCGCCGGTCAAGGCAATGCCCCCAAGGGGACTCGAACCCCTGTTTGAGCCTTGAGAGGGCTCCGTCCTGGGCCGCTAGACGATGGGGGCGTCTAATGCGGCGGTATTCTATCATCCGCCTTTTGAATCGTCAACGAGAAAGGCGGCGGTCTCTTTCAGGCCATGGGCGCCGACCTGGGGGCGTCAATAGCCTGGCGTTCACTCCGCTCGCCAGTACGCGCTCCCATCGCTTTCGCGTTTCATCAGCCCAGCGCCAACGAGTCCCCTCCGCAGGCTGGCTGTGTCTTCGTGATATTGTCCCAGGATTTCGTTGACGCGTTTCTCGCTGTAACGTCTGCCCACGTCGAAGGCCTTCGCCACATAACGCAGGACGGCGTCCAGCTTTTTGCGCTGCGCGGGGATCGTTTTCAGGCTCCCGTCGCGGCGCCTGTAATCGGCCAACACCTTGCGGTCGTAGGCGTCGAGGTCCACATCTTCGGCGCTGGAAGCGATCTTCTCGGGCGAGAACAGGCTGCGCGACATCGCCTCCAGCGCGGACTTGTCCAACTGATAGACGCTGTAGTATCCCTCGGCGCGGGCGTTGACCAGGCCCACTTTGACGAGCCGCGATAGATGGTGCGAAACAGTGGAGGCTTGAAGACCAAGCAGGGCGGCGAGTTCCTCCACTGAATACGGCTGCTGCGCGAGCAGGCCAATGATCTTGAGACGGTTCGCGTCAGAGAGGGCTTTGAAGAGAGTGACAAGTTCTTCGCTCATGTTCGCATCTTGTAAAACAAATTGCTGGTTTGCGCCCGGGCAAATTGGCAATTTGCGTTACGGCCTCCAATACCGGGAACCGTTGCTTTCACGCGCCATTAAGCCTGAATCGATCAGGTCGCGGCGCAGCCCCGAAACATCCACGTTAAAGCGGCGGATGACGGTATTGACTTCCTTCTCAGTGTAGTCCACGCCGGGCGTGAAGGCGGCCGCGAGATAATCCAGGATGACCTTCAATTTTTCGGGCTGGCTTGGAATCTGGCGGATGCTGCCGTCGGGATTCAAGTATGTGACGAGGACTTTACGCGACTTCGCGTCGAGATGCGGCGCGGGGACGTACGCTTCCTTCCGATTGGCGAACTGGTTCTTCGCCAACGATTCCACCGCGTCGGGCGCGAGGCTGTACTGTCCATCCGCTTCGCGGACAGCTCCTACAAACGCCAGAAAGGAGATGTGGTTATACGCGTCCCGGAAGGGTATATGCAACTCGTCCGCGATCTGCTTTGCGGAGGCGGATTTCTGCGCGAGCAGGCCGATGATCCGCAGGCGGTCCACGTCTGACATGGCTTTAACGAAATCGAGTATTTCGGGCTTGTCGTTCATTTTTACCTTTGTTAATCTATTTCGACAGACATCGAATTGTATTATAGCGCCTTCGCTGCGGGAGTCAAGGGCGGGAAAACGCGTCCGCAGGCCGCGCCCGCTTGAAGTCGGGAAAGAGGCGGGGAATCGTCGGGGAGTCGTCCGAAATCCATCGTGTATAATACGCGCGCAAGACGATCCAATCACTGGAGGTGTTTTGGTGGACCAACCACAGTTCGCGTATTTCGAGGGCAAGATCGTCCCCTTTGGCGAGGCGAAGGTCAGCGTCGCTACGCACGCGTTCAACTACGGGACGGGGGTCTTTGGCGGTCTGCGCGGTTATTGGAACGAGGAGCGGAAACGGCTCTTTGTTTTTCGTCCCTGGGACCATTTTCATCGCCTGCTCCATTCGGCCCGACTTTTGTGCATGGAAGTTTCGCACACCGAAGAGAGCCTGATCCAGATCATGCTCGATCTGTTGCGCGCGGAGAACTGGCGGCGTGATGTGTATCTCCGCCCAATGTTTTATAAGGCCGACGCGGGGATCGGGGTGCGGCTGCACAATTTGAAGGACGACCTGACGATGTGGAGCGTGCCGTTCCAGAAGTACATCCAGAACGACACGAGCGCGCACGCGACCATCTCCTCGTGGCGGCGGATTGACGATAACGTGATCCCCGCGCGCGGGAAGATCTCGGGCGCGTACGTCAACTCGGCGCTGGCAAAGACCGACGCGGCGCGGGCGGGGTTCGACGAGGCGTTGACGCTGGACCAGAACGGGCACGTCTCCGAGGGTTCGGCGATGAACGTTTTCATGGTGCGCGACGGGACGGTGATTACGCCGCCGGTCACGGAGAACATCCTCGAGGGAATCACGCGCCGCTCGCTCCTGCAACTGACCCGCGACGAACTCGGCCTGCCGGTCGTGGAGCGTCCCATTGACCGTTCCGAGACGACCATCTGCGACGAGCTTTTCATGGCCGGCACCGCCGCGCAGGTGGTGGCGATCACCAAAGTGGACCACCGCCCGGTCGGCAATGGCGCGATGGGACCGGTGGTGTCCAAACTCCGCGATATGTTCGAGAAGATCGTGCGCGGACGAAATGAAAAGTACAAAGGATGGGTGACGGAGGTCTGAACGCGCCGCGTAAGTGAAAAAAGGAACCGTCTCTGAAGTTGGAAATTTCAGGGACGGTTTGTTTAATTGAGACGTTCGCAGTTTTACCTGGACGACTTCACCGAATAGGCATTATCAATGCTCTCGCGCAGGAAGTGTTTGATGAGCGATTGGTACGGGATATCGCGTTCGTTCGCTAGTTGACGCAGTTCGTCGATCATCGATTCGGGCAGGCGCAGGGAAATGGATTTGAGCGTAGGCTTCAAGTTCGGGAAAATGGCGCGTTGGGCCTGTTTCCAGTCGAGGTAATCCATGGAGTCGTTTTCCGCCCAGAAAGCGCGTTCCTCTTTTTCGGATTGGAAGTTAGGAATAGGCTTGTTCATAGAAATTCCTTTCTCGCTTGCTCATATCGCGAGCGGAGATCACTCTGACGTTTTCGCCGCGAATCGTAAATGAGATAAACAATCTTCGACCTGCATTGGTCTGTCCGAGGACATAGTAACGATCTTCTGTCTGAGAGTGGGTTGAATCTGGCTGGAGCAGAAGAGGCAAATTGAAAAACGTTTCCTCGCATTCGCTATTCGAGACCTGGTGTTTCTCCCAGTTCTTGTCGCGATTGCCGTCGTCCCATTCGAAGCTAGTGACGGAGGAAAAGTCAATCATTTACGTATATTCCTATTATATACAAATTTCTGGGTTTGCCAACCCTCAGAAACCGCCTTTGAAATTCTCAGTTTAAGGGAGGGTCTGATTCTCAATAGGCAATTTTACTCATCCTCAGGAGCGATATGAGAGTCCCTTCTTTGTCGTTGGCTTCCTACTCGAATTCTTCTTTGCTTTTGGCTTCTTCTCGGCAGGCTTCTTCGCGGCAGTCCTTTTCGCCGCTCCTTCTTTCGTTTTACGTTTTACGCTTTTCTTCCCCTCTTTCTCTTCATCCTTCATCATTCCGCCTTCATCCTTAACTCCAAACATCTCCTCCCACTTCCCCTGCATGGACTCCACCCCCGCGCCATTCAACGCGCGGCAAATCTCTGCCCACTGTCCGCCGTCTACCGTCCGAAAATCCAAAAATGCGTGACACTTGTACGCGCCCAGTTCCACGTACAATCCCTTCTCGTGAATCTCGCGACATGAGCGGATATATTCCAGGTTGGTCACATAGTCACGGAAAATCACATGGTCGTTCAGTCCATTCGGCAGGCTGAGGGCGTCGGCTAACGATTTTTGTTTCAGTTGTCCATTCTCCAGGTAAGCCGCAGACATTTTTATCCAGCCGCGCGTATCCGCAAACTTATTATGATAGATAATCAGCCCGCGCTCCGCCATCCGCGTATCCGCTTCATATCTGCTGGTCATGTTTGAATATGCAAACACATTCTCGTCCACATTTTCTTCTGGCGTAAACAGGTCGTACAGGAAGAAATTCTCCACGCCCGCGAAGACGCGGCGGCGATGGAGCAGCGGCGAGATGATCTGTTCGTGATAGCGGACAAAGCCCTCGTCGGGCGTCTCGTCCCATTTGGCGCGGCGGTACTCCATCCCGTATTTTTCGTGGAAGCCCTCCACCTGTCCGTGACCGAACATCGGCAGGCCAGGCAACGTGGACAAAACCACGCACACGCCGAAATATTTATCCGCTTTGCCGAACTGCTCCACGGCGGTTTTCTCGTCGGGGTTGTTCATAAAGTTGACGTATCGCTGCAAAATGCGCGGGTCGAACTCCAGCGTGTTCTTGATCGCCATGCGATACTTGACGTTATCCTCGTCGCGCAGCATGTGCATGAACGCGGAGTTGTAGACGCGGTGCATGCCCAGCGTGCGGACGAAGTATCCCTCCATCAGCCAGAACGCTTCGGCGAGCAGCAGCGTATCGGGGACTTCCGCCGCGACGCGGTCCACGACCTCGCGCCAAAACTCCTCGGGCATGGCCGCTTCAAACTCGGACCTGGTCAGGCCGCGCTCCGCCCGTGACGGGATCGCGCCGCCCGCGCCTGGTTCAGGGAACCACAGCCGCTGGATGTGTTTCTTCGCCAGCGTCATCGCCGCGTCGAAGCGGATGATGGGAAAATTCCGCGCCACGTGCAGGATGGTCTGGATGACGGCCTCGCGCGCCTCGGCTTTGAGATAGTTGAGCTGCGCGGTGTCGTTCCACGGGAAGGATGTCCCGTCGTTGCCGTGATAGACGTAGCGTGTTCTGTTTGTCTGATAATGGTGGAGTTTGAAAACCACGGCCGCGTCGGAGTGATTGTAGTAGTGGTCTTCGAGGACGATGGCCGCGCGCGGGTCGTCGGAGAGATTTTCGGAGTTGAACGCGTACGAAGGATACGGCGGCTGGTCGAGCGAGAGGAACCAGTCGGGATGTTCGACGACCCAGGTCGAGTCGATGCCCATGTGATTGGGGACCATGTCCGCGGAGAGGCGGATGCCGCGCTGCCAGGCGCGCCAGCGAAGATTGCTCAACGCATCCCAGCCGCCGAGGTCGCCCGCGATGTCGTAACTGTGGAGGGAATATGCCGAAGCGACCGCGTCGGGCTGTCCCATGCGCTGTTTGATCCGCTGACTGGCGCGGCTGCGCTCCCATAGGCCGATGAGCCACAACCCCGTGAAGCCGCGCCGCGCGAGGATGTCCAATTCCTCGTCGGGGACGTGGTCGAGGCGGGATATGTCGCGCTGGTATTTTTTGCTCAGCTGGTCTAGCCAGACATACGCGTTCTTGGCGATGAGGACGAGCCGCGGCATCCATTCTTTGTCGGGGCTGTAACGTTCGTATTCGGGATAGCCCGCGTAAGTGGGGACTTCGGCGGTGGGCTTGAACTCCGAATGTCCCTGCCTGCGGACTGCATCCTCGCGGACAAAATCCATGGCGCGCAGGAGGCGCGTCACAAACTCTTCTCCCAACACGCTCCCCCATCGTTGAATGATGTACTCCAGTTGACCTTCGAGCGAGTGCGGCGAAGCCAGCGCGGGCGCGCGCAGCATGTCAACCAGGGACTCGCCCCTCCTCCGTCCTCCGTCCCCTGTCGCCGCGAAGTATTCTGCCAACCCTTCTACCATCTTCTCATACGCGGTCTGTTCGAGCGGCTGGTCGTCGAAGAGTTCCGTCAAGGTCTGCGCGGCGGGATTCGTGTTGTGGAGGTTGACGAGCAAAAGTTCTTCCAGAGGCTGCATACCCCCCTCGGCTTGCGCCACTCTCCCCAAATTTTCTGAATGTGGGGGAAGACGGAGGGGGGTGGAATCCAAATATTCCTCCGCTTTCGTCTTCCCCTCGTAGATCGGCTTGGTCGGGAAGGCAGAGGCAAACGTCAGCAGGGCAGCGCGCACGGGAGCCGCGCCCAGCCTCCCGTCGAGGAAGGAGGCGGCGGAGGCAAATTGAGCGGGCGACGCGCTGCGAGTCAACAAGATCCGCAGGGCCTCGTCAATGAGTCCCAGCGCGTAGACGTCCCCTGCGGAGACGTTCAGCTGCGCGGCGACGTTCCGCGCGGAGGCGATGCTGTCGAAGCGCAGGCTTTCGAGGGCGAAGCGGTCGCGGGCGTGACGGGAGAGTTGGCGGTTGTCCATGACCTAATGATACCGCAAAGCCGAGGCTGAATGTTTTAGAGTATACTTTCGCGCAAATGCCCGCCTTTACTTCGGAGTTCATCGCGTTCGTCGTCGTCCTTGTGGGGGCCGCGTTGTATCTCGCGGTCCTGGTCGGCGCGCTCCGCCGTCGGGAGGGACAGGAATTTTCGGCGCTGTTGATGGGCGCGTACGCGCTGGCGGGGCTGATCTTGCAGGCGGTCGAGGCGCTGTGGCGGGGCGAGTTCCTCCCGCAGATGTCTACGCGGGATTTTCAAAACCTGGAGATCTTCGGGACTCTCTTTCTGGCGTTTCTTTTGGTATTGCTCGTGCGCGCCTTTCTGCGCCGCGAGGGTTGGGTCTGGCTGGCGGTGGGCGCGGTTTGGGCGCTCGCGCTGGCCGCGCTGAATGCCGGTTTCATCCAACTCCCCGACATCATCTGGACGAACGGACGCGTGAATCTGTCCCGCGAGGGACTTTCGCTCGGTTGGGGAATTTTGGGCTGGCTGGTGTTTGTTGTCGGCGCCATCGTCAACCTGGTCGGCGCGCTTCGTTCCACGCGTCAGCCGCTTCATCGCAACCGTCTTTCCTACTGGTTTCCGATTATCCTCCTGCTGGTGGTCAACGATCTGTTCGCGCTGGGCGGCGCGTCCATGCTGGGGAATCCCCCGCGGCTGGCCGCGACCATTATGATGGGTTACGTGGCGCTAACTCACAACCTGCCCGACGCGCGTCTCATCCTCCGCCGCACGCTGATCTACATTATCACCACGCTGTTGATCGTGGTCTTCTACATCGCCAGCACGCTCGGCGTCCAACCCTTGTTCCGCGCCGCGCCCAATTACAATCCGCTCATCATCGGCGCGGCCATCGCCCTGCTGCTGGCTTTGTTGTTCACCCCCCTGCTCGGACTCGTGCGCCGCATGGTGGACAGTTTTCTGAACATCCAGACCACCGACGCCAGCCGCACCCTCCATCAATACAGCGAGTCCATCAGCAACATCCTCGACGTGCAGCGTCTCGCCGACGTGTCGGTGGGACTCATCATCGAGTCGATGGAACTCGAACGCGGCTTCCTCTTTCTGGTGGACACCGAAACCGCCACAGGCGGACGCCGCGTCCATCGGCTGCGCGCCGCGAGGTCCGACGGCGAGCGGCAGATCCTGCCGCTCCAACTGGAGGAGGACCACCCCATCGCGGTCCATCTGGGGCGGGAGTCGAAGACGCTTCTTCAATTCGACCTCGACCTGCTGCAAAAATTCGAAGACGTCCCCCGCTTCGAG
Source organism: Anaerolineales bacterium UBA7227 (assembly GCA_002473085.1). Classification (GTDB taxonomy): domain Bacteria; phylum Chloroflexota; class Anaerolineae; order Anaerolineales; family Villigracilaceae; genus Denitrolinea; species Denitrolinea symbiosum. Next base: position 1,799 of record DKTP01000088.1, on the reverse strand, counting down.
CGCGAATGGTTCCACCGCCTCGAGACCGAGGTCTACGCGCCGATCTTCGCCAACCGCCGCTGGATCGGGATGCTGGCCCTCGGCGCGAAACTTTCGGGTCAGCGCTACAGCGACGAGGAGCTTGTCACCGTGGCCGCGCTCGCCAACCAGACCGCCGTCGCGCTCGAAAACGCCCGTCTCGTGGAAAACCTGCTCAAACTCAACAACCAATTGAGCCAGGCCTACCGCGACCTCGACAAGGTCAACCGCGACCTCGAGCGTCTCGACCAGACCAAAAGCGACTTCATCTCCATCGCCTCGCACGAACTCCGCACGCCGCTCACCGTCATGCGCGGCTACATCGAAATGCTGCTCGAAGACCGCAGCCTCGACGAGAACATCCGGCAGGCGGTCGGATCGCTGCACAAAAGCGCCCTGCGCCTGCACGAGATCATGGATTCGATGTTCGACATCGCCCAGATCGACGCGCGCGCCCTGCAACTCCACATCCAACCGGTGGACACGGCCGCGCTGGCGCGGGACGTTTGCCTCGGCCTCCAGAAATCTCTCGCCGACCGCCGCCTCTCCCTGACTCTCGACCTGCCCTCCCTCCCGATGGTTAAAGCCGACCCGAACATCCTCCGCAAAGTCTTCTCGCACCTGGTCTCCAACGCCATCAAGTTCACCCCCAACGAGGGACGGATCCGCGTCGCCGGGACGTTCGTCCCGGCCAACCAGATTGACCTGCCCGGTGGCGGCGTGGAGATCGTCGTCAGCGACACCGGCGTGGGCGTGGACCCCGACTTCCACGACATGATATTCACCAAGTTCTACCAGCCGGGAGAATTGGGAAAGCACTCCACGAGCAAGAGCCGCTTTAAAGGAGGCGGCTCCGGGCTGGGACTGGCGCTCTCCAAAGGCATCGTCGAGGCGCACGGCGGTCGCATCTGGGTGGAAAGCGAAGGCTACGACGAAGCGCAATTCCCCGGCAGCCGCTTCCACGTGTTGCTGCCGTTGACGAAACAGGAAGACGGAAAAACCGTTCCGGTGGGCGGCGCGGTGAAACTTGAATTGGGCGGCTAACTTGCCATCGCTCTTACAAGGACGACAATTGCTCGGAGACAGAAAATGAACATGCCAAAAGCTTGGTTTCTGCGTCTTAGAACCGGGATACTGCTCTTGTTCGCGCTTCTCTCCGTCGGGTGCAATACGAATTCCACTTCAGCTGATCCTTCTGAAAACATTGTCGCATTGAGCAAACATTACCAACAATATTCTGATTACCAAAGTCTTGTATCCCTTTTGCCCTATTTGAATACTCTCACGATGCGTCGCGGTGAAATGGAACAATTGCTGGGCGCGCCCTCCTATTGTCCCAGAATAGACACCTGTTGGTACTCCACAGAAAAGGCTGTTCCAGCTATGTGTCCAGAAGGCTCCAAGATGGAAGATAATACGTGTTACATTTTGACTTCTGGAGTAGAGATTGCGCCGCTGCAATTTCAGCTTGTTCTCATGGTTACTTACGAGCTTGCCGAACCTGGCACAGGGTTAACGAAGGCGTCAGATAGACTCATTCAGTTTGAGTTGCGACCAGTTGGTGAATAATAATGTACGCCATTCATGTAGAAGTACACAGATTCATTCAGAAGGCCGCCCAACACAGCGTGCAGCCGACAAGTGGGATGCGCCGCGTTTTTTGAGAGGATTCAACACCTCAGCAGGATTCCGTTTTCGAGCCTCGCCCGCATCCCGCCCACTTGCGGCTAATGCAAACCGTTTGGAATGGCGAAACAACCTTAAAAAGGATTCCGCAAGTT
>DKTP01000156.1 GCA_002473085.1 Anaerolineales bacterium UBA7227 | reverse complement strand
CACGATATTCCCAGCCCGTTCAAAGATTTCTCGCACCTTGACCTCCTGCCCCTCGCGCGTCGACTTTGGCGCGACAGGCTGACTTCACGCGCACTGAAAAACCTGGAAGTGGAAATCCTCGACGCGCCGCGCACGACCGAGGAAGTCCCCGGTTACGAGATCCCCTGGCTGTACTTCGACTACCTCCGCACGGGCGACGCGGTCCCGCTGAAAGGCGTCTTCTACCACAACGCCATGGACGTGGCCGCCATGGCCGCGCTGCTCAGCCGCGTGGCGGCCATCCTCCACGATCCGTTCAACGGAAACGTCAGCCACGGGCTGGACTTCATCGCGCTGGGGAAACTCTACGAAGACATGCGTCAATGGGACCTGGCCGCGCGTCTCTTCGAGCAGGGACTCGCCCGCGGGTTGGACGAGTCCGATTTCGGGTCCGCGGTGGAACGGCTCTCGCGCCTGCAAAAACGCCGCGGCGACCTGGACGAGGCCGTCCGCTTGTGGGAACAGGCCGCCGCGCAGGGTCACATTTACGCGCACGTCGAACTGGCGAAACACTACGAGCATCGCGTCCGCGATCTCGATTCCGCGCTACAATGGGCCGACTCCGCCCTCGCCCTGACGCAAGCCTCCGACCTGCCAGCCTACGCGAAGAAACACTGGAAGCAGGAACTGAATCATCGCCGCGAGCGATTAAAGGAAAAAAGAAGGAAAAAATGAAACGACTGACCTTATTTGTATCCCTGCTGGCCCTCGCCGCGCTCGCCTGCGCGACCGCCGCGCCCTCGCCCACTCCCGACATCCACGTCGTCGAGACCATCGCCGCGGGGACTCTCGCCGCGCTCGCGCCCACGCAGGCGCCTCCCACGTTCACCTCCGTGCCGACGCCCCTGCCTCCGACGCAAACTCCCTTCCCAACCCTCCCGCCGCCCGCCTCGGGACCGACCCGCATCCAATTCGCGCAGGGAGCGGTCTCGGCGGTCGTCACTGGGAACGTCACATTCCCGAACCGTCCGCAATACATCCTCTACGCGTTCAAGGGACAGCGCATCACCGTCGTCGTCTCGTCCAACTCAAATACGGTGGGATTCTCCCTCGTCGGCGTGACGGACGGCCAGCCGTACAAACGTCTCGAAAACGAGAGCCGCACATTCGAAACCATTCTGCCCCTCACGCAGGACTACCTCATCTCCGTCGCCATTCCCGGCGGCAGCGACAATTACACCCTCACCGTCGCCATCATCTCGCCGTGACGCCAAGCCGCGCGCCGCGCCCACCTGCCATGCCCTCGAAAAAAAATCCATCGCTCCGCCTGCTCCTCATCCTGCTCTCCGCCGCGCTGTTGACCGAAGCCTGCCTCGAAATGCACCGCGTCGCCTGGGGGACGGGCGTGTGGCTGGGCGAATTTTCCCTCAAATGGGCGGTGGGATTTTTCGGATTCGTCCTCGCCAGCCTCGGACTCCTCGCCCTCGTCCTGACCCTCGCCTGGGCGCCGCGTCGACTCGACCCCGCGCGGGCCGCGCTGCTCCGCCTGCGGACGCGGCTGGGATTCCTCCGCTGGGTGTTCATCGCTGCCTTCGCCCTCGCGCCCGCGTGGTTTTTTCAGTACACGCTGTGGGGCGTGGTCTTCACGGGAAACGGGATTCGCCTGCTCGTGTGGGTCCTGTCCATGCTTGGGATGGCGATCCTGCTCGGGCGCGGCGACGCGCTCCTCGTCTGGAAGGACGCGCTGACCGCGGCCCTCGTCGGCAGCGCGGTCGTCGGCGCGTCCATCCCGCTGGCGGGCGTCACGAGTTATCCCTTCTCGCTGGGCTGGTCCGAGGGCAACCGCCTGTGGGACTACTCGATCCTCTTCGGGCGCGCCCGCTACGTCTTCCCCGCCGATTCGCAACTCACGCCCTTCCTCGACGTTGGCCGCCAACTCATCGGCGGACTTCCGTTTCTCTACCCCAACCTGACGATTTTTCAGGAGCGCCTCTGGCTCGGCTTGATGGGCATCGCGCCGTACGTGTTGGTCGGGCTGTGCGTGTTTTACCTGCCGAAACAAAAAAACGGCGCGGCCTGGGCGCTCGCGGGACTGTGGGGCTTTCTCTTTTTGCGACAGGGACCGATCCATCCGCCGCTGCTCATCAGCGCGGCGGTCGTCGCGCTGGCGTGGCGGCGTCCGCTTTGGATTTCGCTTCCGCTCCTCGCCGCGGCGGGATACTTCGCCTCGGTCAGCCGCTTCACCTGGGCCTTCGCGCCCGCAATCTGGGCGGGGACGCTCTGGCTGGCGAGCGCGGGACTGGACAACGGACGCCTCGCCGCGCGCGACTGGGGACGCGCCATCCTGCTCGGTCTCGCGGGACTTTTGGGCGGACTCGTCCTCCCGCAACTGACTGGTCTGCTCGCGGGGACGGGCAACGCCTCAGTGCTGCGAGCCGCCGAGTCGATGGGACGGCAGCCGCTCTTGTGGTACCGCCTGCTCCCAAACAGCACCTACAACCTCGGCATCCTCGTCAACCTGGTCATCGCCGTCGCGCCGCTCGTCATCGTCCTGCTCTTCGCGGTTCGGCAAAAACTGTGGACTTTGAATCCCTGGCAGCGTCTCGCCATCCTCGGCGCGCTGACCGCGTTCCTCCTCGTCGGGCTGGTCGCGTCCACCAAGATCGGCGGCGGCGGCGACCTGCACAACCTGGACATGTTCCTCATCGGCCTATTGTTCTGCGCGGGCATGGTCTGGGAAAAGACCGACCGACTCCGCTTCCTCGACGACGCCTCGCTCTCCATCGGGATGCGCGTCGTCTTCATCGCGCTCGTCGCGCTGCCCGCCTACGGCGCGCTGATGCGCCTGCGTCCGCTCCTCTACGCCGACGACTTCAACCGCCTCAAAGTGCTGACCGACGTCGCCGATCCCTACGCCGACCCGCGCGTGCTCGGCCTGCTCCCTCCCCGCGTCGAAGTGGACGACGCGCTCGCTCTCGTGCGCGAATATGCCGCCAACGCGCGAACGCGCGGCGAAGTCCTCTTCATGGACCAGCGCCAATTGCTCGCCTTCGGCTACATCAAAGATGTCCCGCTCGTGGCCGAATACGAAAAAAAATACCTGATGGACCAGGCCATGGGCGAAACCGCCGCGCAGACCTTCCCCGCCTTCTACCGCGACCTCGCCGCGCGCCGCTTCGCGCTCATCGTCAGCGATCCGCTCCGCCTGCCGATCAAAGACAGCGACTATAGTTTCGGCGAGGAGAACAACGCCTGGGTCAAGTGGGTCGCCGCGCCCATCCTGTGTTACTACGAACCCGCCGTCACGCTAGCGGAATTCAGGATCCAGCTCCTCGTCCCGCTCAAAACCGTCTCGCCCGATTGTGTAATGCCATTGCCGTAATCCGAGAGTAGAACTCACGGAATCCAAATTCATCCGTAGAATCCGCAAGTTCTACTTGCGGACTTTAGGTGACTTTTGAACCTCAACTATCTCCTCCTCCGTCTCATCCGACATTTCCTCCCCGAACCTGTCACCCGCTTCCTCCTCCGTCGCGGACTCGTCATCCGCCCCGGGCTGGAGACGCGCGAACCAGCCAGCGCGGCGGCGCGTTACCGCGACGCGCTCGAGACGCGCGGCGCGTCGCTCGCGGGGAAGCGCGTCCTCGTCTTCGGCTACGGAGGCAACTTCGCGGTCGGCGCGGAACTCCTGAAAGCGGGAGCCGCCCACGTCGTCCTGCTCGACCGCTTCGCCCCTCCCGACGACCGTCGCAACCGCGAACTCGTCCGCGCCTATCCCGACTACTTCAGCCTGCAAGGCGGCCAGGTCGCGGCGAACGACGCGTTCCTCACCCTGATCCACGACGACGTGAAAAACGTCCGCGCCGCGAAATTCGACCTCGCGCTAAGTTCCTCCGTCTACGAGCATCTCGACGACGTGGACGGGTTGACCGCCGCGCTCGCCGCGTTGACCGCGCCGGGCGGCGTCCACCTCCACTATGTGGACTTGCGCGACCACTACTTTGACCTGCCTTTTGAAATGCTGAAATTTTCCGAGCGGACGTGGAAGGCCTGGCTCAATCCCACCAGCAATTTAAACCGCTTCCGCCTGCGCGATTACCGGTGCGTCTTCGAAAAATATTTTGCGGACGTAACCGTCAAAACGCTGGCGCGCGAGCCGGAGGCCTTTGCCCGCGCCCGCGACAAAATCCGCCCCGAATTCCTGACGGGCGACGACGCGCACGACACGACGACGCTAATCGAGATCGCGGCGTCCAGGCCCAAATAAGAACGGTTCTTCCGTTTCTCTTTTCAACGCGAAGGATTACGAAGGAAAATCCTGTAAAGCGCCTTTGTGTCCCTCTGCGTTTAGACCCTTTCCCGTTAATTTGTGGAAGAGCCGTAAAACGAAAAGTCGGGTTTCTTTGCGAAACCCGACTTTTACTTTGCCGTTTAAGTGGCAAATGGCTGGGTGAGGGGGGCACCCAACCATTTGCCAACGCCAATATTACTATGACTTCTTTCAAAATGCAAGACCTTTTTTGGGGCAATTCATGGCTTTCTCAAAGTTAAGTAGTTGATCGTAAGCGTTTGGAAATCCACCTGCATAGTCGGCGTTCTCTTACGCCGATCGGGACTACTTAGCCGATTCTCATCGCGAAGGCCGCGAATTTGCAAACCCTAGCGCCGCCCACAAGGGCGGTGTGACGCGAATATCCCAAGGGGATTCGTCCAGTCTCGGCATTCACGATGGGGGTTGTACGGTACGCTGTTTAAAGGTTATGCGGCATGTCAGTGACATGCCGCATAACCTTGAGGGGGGAGGGACACCACCACAGCCTGCATGGGGGGGACATGCCTGCCATCCTGGTGGTTGACACCGAAATACCAGTAAAAGGGAAGGTTGGTGTCTTGCCGATAATATACACCTTATTTCTCCAAAATACATTAAAACTGCATAAGTAAACTGGACTTAAATTATCTAAATTAGCGTTCTTTTTCACGAAAGAGCCGGAGCCACTCCTCCACCTCCGCGTCCGACATGGCCGCCTCGCCCGCGGACCGTTTAGCGGGCGCGCGCGTCGACGCTTTCACCCGCGCCGCGAACGCCTCCGACGAGACGACGGCCGCGCCCGCCACCCGCGCCTCCGCCTGGACGGCGCGGTCCGAGGTGACCACCGTCCAGTTGCGGGCCGCGCGGCCGAGCGATTTCAACCGGGCGCGGATGGCCGCGTCGGCGGTGGTCCCGAGGCGGACGAAATGCCCGGCGACGCGTCCCCACTTCCTCGTCCCGGATTGACCGGCCGGCGCGCCGTCGAAGTAGACCTCCGCGTTCGTCCGTTCGGCGCGGCTCCAGGCTTGCAGGATCGTCGCCAGTTCCATCTCGTCGTCCACCGAGCGCAGGCTGAGACCGAGTTTGGGGATCAGGTTGTGGCCGTCAATCAAAAAGGGCATGGGCGGATTTTAAAGCAAAACCTCGTTCTCCGCGCCCCAATTTGTTCCGGGCGTTTGGGAAACGAGGTCTCCGAAGGCGCGTCAGGCTGGCTGGACTTCGGTGGTAGTGATCTCGAATTTAGGCGGATTTTCGAGCGTCTTCTTCACCAGGCACAGGTCCGCCGAGCGGATGAGGGCGCTGTGATACTGCTTGGGGAACGTGGGCGGGACCTGGATGTCCAGTTCCACTTTTTCGAGCGCGCCGTTGAACGGGTTGCGGTGGTTGCGCTGGACAATGCGGATGCCCTCGGCGGGGATGTTGCGCTGGCGGCAAAAACCGAGGACGTAGATGCCCGCGCAAGTCCCGATGGAGGCGAGAAAGACCTCGAAAGGCATGGGGGCTGAATCCTGGCCGCCGCCCTGGGGAGGCTGGTCGGTGGGAAGGTCGTGGCCGCGGAAGTGCGCGTCCACGCGCGCGCCGCCGGGGAAGTCAATGATCATTTCCATTTGTAATCGCTCCATTTTCGAATTTCCATACATTGGGCAGACAGCCCAATTTGCAAAAAACTTACCCGTTCAGCGTATAATTTAGCGTACCTTATTTTCCAGGAGATACCATGTCTGAAAAGAAACCCGGCAGCATCGTCGTCTCGCCCTCCGGCGGGATGTTGCACGATCTCGTTGTGCGCCTCAAACTCATCCTGCGGCTCATGGGCGACAGACGCGTCAACGCGTTCATCAAGCTTCTGCCAGTGGCGACGCTGGCGTATCTCGTCTTTCCGATCGACCTGATCTCCGCGATCCCGGGGCTGAGCGCGCTGGACGATATCGCCATCGTGTCGCTGGGCAACTATCTCTTCGTGGAACTCTGCCCGCCCGACGTGGTGCAGGAACACATGCAGCGCCTGGCGGTCAATCCCGCCGTCTCGCCGTCCGACGAGATCGTGGAGGCGGAGACCACCGAACTGCCCGACGAAAAGCGATGAGACGACTCGCGATCCTGACTCTCATTTTGACGACGGCCTGCGCGCCGGCTTTGACACCCGCGCCGGCCACACACGTCCCGACCCTGCCGCTTCCCGCCACGCTCGCGCCGGCTGCCCCGTCCCCGGCGACGGCGGCCCCGGAAACGGAACCCGCCCCCACCGTCCAGCCCGGAGGCGTGACGGATTTCCCGAATCCCGATTCGTACCAGTGGGAAATCGTCGCGGATGGACTTGAGCGTCCCGTAGACATCCAAAACGCGGGCGACGGCTCGGGACGCCTGTTCATCGTGGAGCAGCCGGGCGTCATCCGAACGCTGGCAAACGGACGGCTGGTCGCAGAGCCGTTTCTCGACATCCGCGACCGCGTGGACGACAGCGACAACGAACAGGGTTTGCTGGGGCTGGCGTTCCATCCCCTTTTCAAGGAAAACGGTTTCTTCTACGTCAACTACACCAAACGCGGCGGAGACACGGTGATCGCGCGCTTCCACGCGCCGCTCGACCAAAACGCCGACCCGGATAGCGAAGTCCGCCTGTTGACGGTGAAACAGCCCTTCGGGAATCACAATGGCGGCGGGCTGGCTTTCGGCCCGGACTTCTACCTCTACATCGCGCTCGGCGACGGCGGTTCGGGCGGCGATCCGTACGGCAACGGACAGTCCCTGAAAACTTTGCTCGGAAAAATTTTACGAATTGACGTGGACAACGGCGACCCGTACGCCATCCCCGCCGATAATCCCTTCGGGAACGAGATCTTCCATTACGGGCTGCGAAATCCCTGGCGTTTCTCCTTCGACCCGCAAACCCGCGACCTGTGGATCGGCGACGTGGGACAGGGAGAGTGGGAGGAGATTGACTTCCTGCCGGCCGGCACGCCCGGCGGCGTCAACTTCGGCTGGAACCGCTTCGAGGGCATGCACGATTACACAACAGGCGCCGTCCCCGAAAATTACCGTCCGCCGCTCTTCGAGTACAGTCACAACGAGGGCTGCTCGGTGACGGGCGGATACGTCTACCGCGGCGCCATGCGCGAATGGCAGGGCGTCTATTTTTACGGAGACTTCTGCTCCGGCAAGGTGTGGGGCGCGCTTCGGACGGTCGGCGCGGCGGACGAGACCGCCGTTTCCACGATCCTGTTCGAGACGGGCGCGCAAGTCTCCTCCTTCGGCGTGGACGAAGTCGGCGAACTCTACTTGGCATCCCTGAGCGGGAGCATCCTGCGCCTGGCGCGCCGCTGACGGAGGCAGGACATTAATCGGACAAAAACGAGGAATGTCATTCGGAATCAGGCCAATTGTCAAACCAGGAAATGACGCGTGTCACTGGAAATTTCATCCTAAATCCCGTAAACTATGGACGTAATCTGGAGGCTGAAATGGCGTATCGAGCCTGGCAAGTCGAAAAGATCGAGTATTGCGAGAACGCCGGCCGCGAGGTCACGCTGGAAACCGAAATGGCGTACCCGGCCGACCATCTCCCGGACCAGCCGCCCCGCGTCATCGCCCACCGCTGTTCCAACGCCGAAGTCTGCAACCTGCTGGACAAGGCCGCCTGCAAGTGGTGCGGCACCAACCCGGATTACTCACCCTTATAAATCCACAGGCCGCAAGCCTGTAGATCATCTCTCTCTCCTTTGAGTTGGCGAAAGGCGCCCCCGCGAGAAATCGCGGGGGTTGCCGTTAAGTCAGTCCTGCGGCAGGAGAAAATCCCCGTTTTCCAAAAGTCCCTTCAACACGGTTTTCGCCGCGTCCGATTCCAGCAACTCGTCCAGACCAAACGACTTCAACTTCGTCTGCGTCGTCCGCACCGAGGGCGCGAGGAAAGCCCCGAACGGCAGGGACGTGCGGAACAGCTGGTAATACAAAAACCGCCGCGCGTTGCGCTTAAACTCAGGCGGGACCTCGATCCGCTCCGCCGATAAAAATCCCTCCATTGTCCTCCTCACGTCTTCGACCGTCTGCGGGAAGAACACGGTGGGATATTGCGTGAAGCGCGCCTTGCCCGCGCACAAGACCGCCGCGCCCAGGATGGACGCCTCCAGCCCGATGGTCGAGTTGTAGATCATGACGAATTTCGAGCGCTGGATCAACTCATACGAACTCAACGGCTCCTTCGGACCCACAACGACGACGTTCGCTTCCTCCCTGACCCCGCGCCGCGTCGCCCAATCCTCGACGGTCTCGCGGCTGGATTTGCGGACGCGCGTCTCGTCCGGGTGCGCGCGGACGACGAAGAGTGTCTCAGGGTGTCGGCGAATCACTTCGAGCGCCATATCCAGCCAGGCGAACATATCCTCGAAAACCGTGTTGGCGTGCGGCTGGCTGGTGTCAAAGATGACGTTGGTAAAGATGGGGACGATCTGCTTGAACCCCGCGGCTTTCTGCAAAAACGACTCGTCGAGTCCCTTCATGTCCGGCCAGAATTTGATGCCCGCCATCGTGAAGTCGCCTTGAAAGCGTTTCGCCAGATACGAATCGAGTTTAGCGTCCTGCTCCGCGGTCATCTCAAATTCAGCGGGGATGTGGATCGGGTAGATGGTCGCTTCGCCGTCGGTAAAGAAAGCGGAGGCGGGCTGGAGTCCCACCTCGTGAGTGACGACGCGCAGTCCGCGGCGACGCGCCACAAAAGCCGCGGTCGCTTCGGGGAAGAATTGCCCGTTGAAAACGACCACCGCGCGCGGCTGGGTCTCGTCGAGGAATTTCGAGAATTTCCGCGCAACGTTCCACGCGGAGAGGATGTACTCGCGCAGCAGGTAGCGCGTCGACTCGTCGTCGGTCAGGTGATGGATGCGGAGAATCCAGCGCAGACCGGGCAGGCAGAGCGCGCCGAGGGGAAGATCCTGCCATTCGAACTTCATCAACTCTTGCAGAGAAAGCGGAGCGACGGCTGACGCGAGTTTTTCGTCCCGCTCAAAATCGAACCAATTTACCTGTGTCCCCGCCCCCCCGTCTGCCGGCACACCCGCGTACAGCGTCTTCGATTGTGCGATGCACGTTTTGCACGGCATGGGACGGTACACATCGTCGCGGTTGACGCCCAGCACACATTTGCTCATCCCCGCGTGACAGGCGAAGTACGCGACGGGAATCCCTTTCAGGCGCAGCGCCCACGAGACGAGCAGATGAAAGCCAGAGTTCCACGAGAAATCGTCTATGCCTGTGGAGGCTTTGAAGAAGACGATGGGCGCGCCGGAGGGAGGAGGCGAGATACGCGATACGAGATACGCTGCGCGCGCGATCTTGAGATTGTTGAGGCGGCGGACCAGTCCGCGCTTGAGGCGTTGGGTGAAGAAATCTTGAAACATGATTTGTTATAAAGGTAAGGCTTCCGTACAAACTGGCGGAAATCGTCCGTTTTTCGCCTCTTTGGCAACGGCAAAAAAGAATGCCTGGGCAGGCATCGATTCTTCGAACAGCAACGCGCTGACCAGGACATTCGTATCGAAAACGACACGCATCTCAGTCCGCCAGTAGTTCTTTCTCTGGCGTTACTTGAGTCGAGCGATTAATTTCAGAAAACCGCTCGACCAGTGTATACAAAAATAATTCGTAATCTTCAGGAGTGCGAAAGAAATCGCTCATGCGGCGGAGACCCGAATAAGGCCAGCCAGCGGGGAAGAATTATGCTGGAGGCGGCGGATTTCGTTCCGATACTGCGCCTGGCGTTCCAGCCAGGTCTTGTACACGCTGCCCCACTCGCCAAAATCAAGAACCCACTCATCCCTTTCGGGTTCTTCGCCATTTACATAAGCCGCGTAGAATATTTCGGAGCGAATTCCGTATTTGCGCTCGAAGGCGAGCAGATCCTCCTCCAGCGCGTGGATGTCGGCAAGGATCTGTTGGGCGTTCATGGTAAATCTCTTGCGGGAATTATACAACACTTCCCAAGGCCGATTTCAATTCACCAATCATTACTCGCCTCGTACCCCAGCCTCACCAACAGGTCTCCCGCCACGTCTTTGAACAGGCGTTTGTGTTCGTCGGTGAAATATTCCTTCCAGTTGCCCGTCCTGCCCACGCGGAAGGTGCGACTCTTCTTCGGCTGGATCGCCTCGACCAGGATCGCGGCCGCCGTCTCGCGCGGCGTGGGGATTTTGTAACCTGTCCGCTCCACCTCGTCGAGCATGGACGCCAGCGTGGACTCGCGGCGGTCCACCAAATCCTCGTAGCGGATGCACATCACGTTGGGCTGTTCGAGCCATTGGAACACGCCCTCGTAGCGTCCTTTCACGCTGACCATGTAGAGTCCGTCGCGGTCAACGCCAGTGATGGCAACTTTAAGTCGCTCGCCGAAATCGGGCAGGGACTGATAGTAGTCGTGCATGCCATGCTCTTCGTGCATGTCGGTGGCGAAGAAGACCTGTGAGACGAGCAGGTCGCGCGGGTCGCGGTAGATGAAGAAGTTGACGCGCCCGCTCGAAGTCAGGAAAGACGCGTTTTCGGGCGCGGCGTCCACGTATCCCCAGCCGATCACGCCGCGCGGGACGCGCGTCAAGTCGCCCAGAATTTCAGAATTGGCGCGGCGGCGTCCGTCTTTGGTAATCGTCCGCACGGGTTCGGCCTCCACGTAGCGGTAGGGCATGATGCGCGTGAAGCCGTTGAGGACTTGCAGGAGCAGGTGCGAGCCGCTCTTCGGTTTGGCGTTGCCGAAGATGGGCGGCGCGTCGTCGAAAGAGAATCTCTTCCAACGCGCAACGGCTTGCAGGTTTTTCCCGACAGGTCTAAGAGCGCGGCGGAGGCTTTGAGTCAGTCGCATTGATCACCACAGGCTTGCAAGTATACACGCAACTTGTAACCCGCATTACTCGTCATTGACGCGGCGCAGTTTCTTTAATGACGACTTCTCGGATTCGTACACCTTCTTCACGCCGTCGCCCAACGCGGCCTCGGTGACGCGGATGTATTTGACGAGGCGCTCAAAGCCGCCAGGTTCGACGGACGCGGCCTGGTCGCTGCCCCACATGGCGCGGTCGAGGGTCAAGTGACGTTCCACCATGCACGCGCCGAGCGAGACGGCGATTGTCGAGGGGACGAGTCCGACTTCGTGTCCCGAATAGCCGATGGGGGTGTTCGGGAATTCGCGACGGAGCGTCTCGATCATTTTAAGATTCAACTCCTCGGGCTCGCACGGATAGGCGCTGGTGCAGTGCATGACGACGAGGTTTTCCTCGCCCACGGCCTTTACGCCCTTGTGAATCTGTTCCATCGTGGACATGCCCGTGGAAATAATGATGGGCTTGCCCGTCTTGCGAGCGTACTTGAGCAGCGCGTGATCGGTCAGCGAGGCGGACGGGATCTTATACGCGGGTGTGTCGAACTGCTCCATGAAATCCACAGCGGGTTCGTCCCACACCGAGACCATCCAGGCGATGCCCTTCTCTTTGCAGTGACGGTCAATCTCGCTATACTGCGCGGCGTCGAACTCGACTTTGTAGCGATACTCGATATACGGGATGTAGCCCCACGGCGTCTCGCGCATTTGACTCTTCTGCGCCTCGGGCGTGGACACATCGGGCGTGCGCTTCTGGAACTTGACCGCGTCCGCGCCCGCGTGGGCCGCGGCGCTGATCATCTCTTTGGCGATGCCGACGTCGCCGTTGTGGTTGATTCCGATCTCGGCGATGACGTAGGCAGGATGCCCGTCGCCGACCATGCGATTTCCGAGTTTGATTTCGCGTGTCATGTGATCTCCTTCAATTAGTTATGAGATGACAAGAGAACAGAGAGCGGTCAAAATCAATTCCCAATCCCTGCTCACTACTCTCTGTTCTCTACTCTCTACTCTCTACTCTCCGCTCTCTATCTTCTTCAACACCAACTCGCACAGCTCGCGCACCGCGCCGTGACCGCCAGGTTTGGACAGCACATAATCGGCGGCTTGCAACACTTCGGGATACGCGTCCGCAACGGCGACAGCCCAGCCCGCGATCTCGAAGCAGGGCAGGTCGTTCAAGTCGTTGCCGACGTATACCACATTCGCAGGCTCGACATTTCTCTCAGCCAGCAACTTTGTCAACGCCTCGCCCTTGCCGCGGATGTCTATCCCGTGGACGGCGTCCACGCCCATCTTCGCGGCTCGCGCCTGGACGACGGGATTCGGCTCCGACGACAGGATCATCACTTCGACCCCGCGCTCGCGCAGCGTGCGGATGTGCATCGAATCGGACCGTGAAGCGGCTACCGTTTCCTTGCCGTTTTCGTCCGTCCAGACGCGGTTGTCGGTGACGACGCCGTCGAAGTCCGAAACGATCAACTTCACAGACGCGGGCATCGGACGGCGCGCGCGTCCCGCCCAAACCATGTCCAGTCCGCCCGCGGCGACGAGATGTTCGTAGCGCGCCCAGTCTTGCAGGTTGTCAATGTCCACGGTGAAGACCGAGTCGATGATGAGCGGATAAATATTCTTCCCACTCATCGAGCCGCTGAGAATCGTCGCCACGCGGACCGCGTCAATGTGACCCGTCTGCCAGTAGACGGGCGGGAGGATTTGCCGCGGCGCGTTGTACGGCTCGTCAATCCCGTCCACGTCCAGCAGGTTTTTCATCGGCGCGTTTTCGCCATCGGGCAGTCGCCACATCTTGTGCGGATTCTGTCCCGCCGAGACGACGCCGCGCACGCTGTCCGCGTCGGGATGCGCCAGCAGGATGGCGATGGCCTTGTCCACCAGTCCGCGCGGGCGGATGGGCGACGTGGGACGCAGTTGCACCGCCACATCGGGCTTGTAGTTTTCGTGTTCATCCAGCCACTTCAGCGAGTGGACGAACACGGGCAGGTCGGTGGTGTGGTCCTGCGCGAACTCGGCGGGACGCAGGAAGGGCGTCTCCGCGCCGAACTGACGGGCGACCGCCGCGATCTCCTCGTCGTCCGTGCTGACGATGACGCGCGTCACGGACGCGGCCTGCTTCGCCGCGGCGATACTCCATGCAATGAGCGGATAGCCCGCGAAGTTGCGGATGTTCTTGCGCGGAATGCCTTTCGAGCCGCCGCGAGCGGGGATGAGGGCTAGGACTTCAGTCATAGTGAAGAGAGTAGAGAACAGAGGGTAGTTGGAGCGTGGACTGCTCTCTACTCATCTGCTCTCTAATTATCTTACCACGCCGTCCAACCGCCATCCACAACGACATTATTCCCCGTCATGTACGATGACGCGTCGGACGCGAGGAACAGCAGCGCGCCGTTCATCTCGTCCTTACGCGCCATGCGGCCGAGGATGGTCTTGGCGGAATAGTTGGAGACGAAGTATTCTTCGTGGTTGTTGAACACGCCGCCAGGAGTGAGCGCGTTGACGCGGATCTCCGTCCCCGCGTAATAGGCGGCGAGATATTTGGTGAATCCCAGCGCTCCCGCTTTGGTCACAGTGTAATAGACGGGCTTGAACGCCACGCGCTTCCCGTCCTTGACATAGATGCGCTGGTCGGGGCCGTTAAGTCCATACGTGGAGCAGATATTGATGACGCTCCCCTTCCTGCCCTGCGCGACCATCTGTTTGACGCAGGCCTGCGTGACGAGAAACATGCCCGTCAAATTGACGTTGAGCGCGGCGTTCCACTGTTCGAGCGGATAGTCCTCGAACGCGCCGGGAGCGATCCCCCGCGCGGCCGCGTCGGGATCGAACTTCGGGTCGAGGGCCGCGGAGTTGACGAGGATGTCCACCCGCCCGAACGTCGAGAGGACGGAGACGGTCAGCGCGTCCACCGACGCGGGATCGGTGATGTCCGCCGCGATCCCCTGCGCGCGGAATCCGTCGCGGGTCAGGTCAGACGCGACCTGATTGGCCGCGTCCGCGTCCAGGTCAACGACCGCGACGGCCGCGCCCGCTTCCGCCAGCGTACGGCAAAATTCCCTGCCGAGCAATCCCGCGCCGCCCGTCACGACGGCGACGCGTCCGGTCAAATCAAATTTTTCCTGAATGGTCATCATACTCCTCGGTTACGGCGACGCGTAGAAGACCGCGCCCCCGCCGCCTTTGAACGCCAGCGGCAGGCCGGACGTCAACAGGTCGAAATCGGCGTCGGCGGCCGCGTCGAAGACCGCCAGCGCGGCGCGGCCCGCAAGCACGTCGTCGCGGACGGATGCGATGCCCGCGTCGAAATTATCCCACGCGAGGCCCGTCACGGGGTCCACGCGTTCGGGCAGGACGCGGCAGCCGCGTCCCAGGTAGAGATAGACCGCGCCCGGCTCGTTGGTGTAAATGGGCGCATCGGCAGGCAGGGTTTTCAGGTACGCGATGACTTTCGAATCGTACCACTTGAACGACGCGTATCCCTGCCCGCCTTTGGAGAGTTCCGTCACCGCGCGCGCCTGCCCCGTGATGGAGACGCCGAAAATATAGACCGTCAGGAGGACGATGGCCGCGCGTCCAATGAGGCTGAAATTTTTCCACATCCACGTTCCCGCGCAGACGAGGAGCAGCATGAGCGGCAAGTAGAGCGGCGCGAGGATGCGGACTTTCAGCGGCGTGCTGGCGTCGAAGAGGCTGATCGAGAACAGCGTCGAGGCGAGGTAGCCGAAGATGTACAACCCGTTGGTGAAGCCGATCGCTTCGGGCATGGGCATGGACGGCTTGAAGAATCGCCGCAAGCCATTGACTAAAATCCACAGCAGGATCGCCAGGAGGACCAGGACGGCGAACGCGGTGAAGATCTGCGGCGTTCGGAACAACTCGCGCCGCCATTCCTCCACAGGGACGAGGAACTCAGAGAATGTGCGAAGTCCCTGCCGCAGCGTTTCGGGCGTGACGGGATGCCAGACGAACGTGCGGTTGGTGGCGTTCCCCGCGACGAGGCGGTTGCGGAGTCCCCACGCGAGGGCCGGGGGCAGGAAGCCGGCGAGGAAAAGCGCGGCGGAGGAGAGACGCTTCTTCCAGGTCTCGTTCAGGAGGATGAGCGTCAGTGCAAAGGTGGCGGCCAGCGCGAGGCCGGAGTAGCGCGTCAGGTAGGCGAGGGAACTCGCGAGACCGGCGGCAAGGAGCCAGGCCGGTTTGCCGAAATCGAAATAAAAGGCGAAGAGCAAAAACGCGATCAGGCTGAAAAATAAAAACAGCGGCTCGCTCATCGCGACCGCGTGGACGCGCAAGAGCGAGGCGTTGACGACGACCAGCGCGGCGAGGACGATCCCCGCCAGGGACGATTTCGTCGCGCGCCAGCCGAGCAGTCCGAGCAGCGCGGCGTTGATGCCGAACAGCGCGGCGTTGAGCAGCCGCGCCGCATTGATGGGATTGGCCCCGGTCAGCCCGATCAACGCCAGCGTCCCGGAAAAGGCCGGGGGGAAGTGGGTGACGGGTTTGTTCGATTCGAGCCAGGCGGCGCGGTAGCCGTCTCCCGCCAGAAGGCTGCGCGCCCCCGCGATGTACGCGATGGAATCGTCGGAGAGGCCGAGGCCTTCGGGAGTCGCTTTGAGGACGAGGAAACATCCGAGAGCGGCAAGCAGGCCCAACGTCAGGAAGGAGGCGAAGGAAAGTCGGCGGGAGGTCATTCAAAGAAAGATACGCAACACGCAATATGTAGTACGTACTGCGTATTGCGTATCCATGTCAAGCAACTACTGTGGCAGCAGGTAGCCCTGCTCTTCGAGGTACGCGACGATCTTGCGGGCGTTTTCCTCGGGCGTGGCCCCGTAACCCTGGAGTGTGATCTCGGGTTCGATGGGCGGCTCGTACGGGTCGTCAATGCCGGTGAAACCCATCGGCTTGCCGTCGGCCATGGCCTGGCGCGCTTTGGCGTAGAGGCCTTTCACGTCGCGTTCTTCGCAGACTTCGACGGGCGTGTCCATGAAGACTTCGATGAAGTTCTCGCCGACCATCTTGCGGGCTTCGTTGCGCGTGGCGCGGTACGGGCTGATGGCCGCGCAGACGACGATGCCGCCCGCGTGGGCGATCTCGCCCGCCACGAATCCGATGCGGAGGATGTTGGTGTCGCGGTCTTCCTTGCTGAAGCCCAGTCCCTTGCTCAAGTGCGTGCGCACCACGTCGCCGTCGAGGATGGCGGTCTCGCGGCCGCGTTCGAGCAGCAGCGTGGTCAGCACCTGCGTGGTGGCCGATTTGCCCGACCCGCTCAAGCCGGTGAACCAGACGCAGAATCCCTGCTTGTGGCGCGGCGGGTACATCTCGCGCAGGATCTCGGCGGTTTCGGGGCGGGTGAACCATTCGGGGAGCAGTTTGCCCTTGGCGAGATACTGGTCGCGGACCTGCGTGCCGGAGATGTTGGCGGTCTTCGCGCCCTTCGGCACGTCCTTCTCTTCGACGTAGCGGTCTTCGTCGGGAAGATAGACGAGCATCTCGAACGGGATCATCTTGACGCCAAGCTCCGCTTCGTACTTCTTCATGTTCTCCTGCGCGTCATACGGACCGTAGAACGGCTTGCCCGTGGAATCGTTCCCCGGCCCCGCGTGGTCGCGTCCGACCACGAAATGATTCGCCCCGTGGTTGCGGCGGATGATGGCGTGCAGCAGCACTTCCTTCGGTCCCGCCATGCGCATGGCAAGCGGAAGCAGGCTGAGCAGGGTGGCGCTCTTGTCATAGTGGTTGTCCACCAGCGCCTTGTACGTGCGGACGCGGGTGTAATGGTCCACGTCGCCGGGCTTGGTCATGCCCACGACCGGATGGACGAGCAGCGAGCCTTTCACTTTGGCGGCGGCGCGCTTGGTCAACTCTTCATGGATGCGATGGAGCGGGTTGCGCGTCTGGAACGCGACCACGTTGTCGTGTCCCATATTCTCCAGAATGGCGCGCACCTCGGCGGGCGTACGGCGCAGGTTGACGAAGTCGTAATACTTCGGCATGTTCACGACCTTGATCGGGCCGCTGATACACACCTTGCCCCAGCGCTGCATTTCAGAGACCATGGGATGCTTCGGGTCGGTGGAGCCGTACGCCAGCGCGGCCTCCACATCGGCGTCCCAGCGGAAGACCTCGTCCAGCCGCATGATGGCGATGGTGTCGTTGTTGGCGTTGCGCAGCACAAGTTCCTCGCCGACCGCGGGAAGTTCGGCCGGGTCCGCCGTCAACGTGATGGGCAGCGGGAAGAGCGTCCCGTCCGAGAGACGCATCTCGCGCAGCACGCGGTCATAATCGGCCTTGCCCATGAAAGTGGTCAGGGGCGAGAATCCGCCCGAAGCGATCAACTCCAGGTCGCACAGGTTTCGCATCGTGATTTTGATGGAAGGCAGTTTGGACGCGCTGGCGAGGAGTTCCTCGCGCTCTTTCCCTTCGACGACCAGGTTCACCAGTTTGCCGCCGTAAGGAGGGATCAGTTTTGCTTTTGCCATTGTCTACTCCAAAATTGATAGGACGACTGAAGTCGTCACTACGTGGTTTTTCAAACGCCCGCAAATTATACTCCAAAATTCAGCAATTGAATTTTGGAATTTAAAAACGTCGAGACAAACACGCGCGTCGGGGCGAACGTTGGGGCGAACGTTGGGGCGAACGTTGGGGCGAACCTGCGTGTTCGCCCTGGGCAGACACGGGACGGACACAGGGCAGACACGCAGGTCTGCCCCTACCGAAAATTGAATACCCGCCCCGACTTTTGGGATTCTTGCGCGGCCAGCGCGAGACGGAGGGCGGCCGCGCCATCCGCAAGCGTGCACCTCGGTTCGGACTCCCCCGCAGCGATCTCCACAAAATGACGCGTTTGCCTCACGAAGAGCTGGTTCCGCTCGAAGCCTTCGGGCGGCGCGAACGTCTCGACGATGGACGCGGGCGGAGAGTCGCTCCACGTCCCGAACGCGGCGGACGCTTTGAAGAAGTGAAGGATGCCGTCCGTATTGTCCCAGCGGAGAGTCCCACCCGTCCCGATGAATTCAAGACGATGCGCCGGGGGTCTCTGCACATAGTTGAGGTGGACTCCCCCCACCGCCCCATTGACAAACTTCAACCCGACTTCGGCGGTATCTTCCACGTCCAACTCCAACGCCGAAAGATGTCCGTTGAACGACCAGAGCGAATTCACTTCGCCGATAAGATAGCGCAGATAATCCAGCGGATGTGTGAGCGTTCGCAGGACGCCCCCGCCCAATTCGGCGCGCGCCGCGTACGACTGGCGGTAATCCTCCCATGGATGCCACTGCGGAAGGTACTCTCCCCAATGCGCGTGGACGGCGAGGACCTGTCCGAGCGCGCCCGCCTGTATCAGTTCGCGCGCTTTATTGAGCGTGGGGTGGTAGCGGAACTGAAATCCCACCAAAATCTTGCTCCCGCTCTTTTCGGCGGCTTCGCGAAGTTCGTCCACGCGGTCGAGCGAATCGGCGATGGGTTTCTCCAGCAGGATGGCGCAGCCCGCCTCCGCCGCGGGGATGGCAACGTCCATGTGCAGGGAGGTCGGGTTGGCGACAATAACCGCGTCGGGCTGGCGCTTCGTCAGCGCGGCGCGGATGTCGGTCTCGACGGGGTAGCCAGTCAGTTCGTCGTCGGGCAATGTGGCGCGGTGACTGCGGAGGAGGACGATGTCCGTCTCACCCAGCGCGACCAAATTGCGAAAGTGACGGCGTCCAATGGAGCCAAGACCAGCGATCAAAAATTTCATTGTTTCCTCGTAAGGGCAGACCTATGTTTCCTCGTAGGGGCAGACCTATGTGTCTGCCCAGATGTCTGCCCAGATGTCTGCCCAGGTTTTCTCAGGGCGGACCTGCGTGTCCGCCCCAACGTCCGCTCCAACGCAGGTTCGCCCCAACAGATCCGCCCCAACAGATCCGCCCCACGTCCGCCCCAACGCAGGTCCGCCCCAACGCAGGTCCGTCCCAATAAGTTCGTCATTATCATTACCAATCGTTGTTTTTCTCATATCCCCATTTCACCAACATCGCGCCCGCGGCCTCTTTGAAGATGGACTTATCGCGCGCGGTGAAGAGACGCGACCAATTCCCAGCCTGTCCTTTGGGAAGGAAGGAGGAAATGTCGCCGTTGCGGCGTTCCTGCCATTCTTCGTCGGGGTTGGAAGACATCTCGGTGACGATTTCTTTTTCCAGCGCGGCGTCCACTTTCTTCACGCCGAGGAACTTCCACAATTTGGTCGTCTCATCGAACGGAGTCGAAAGCAAATCTTCGTAGCGCAGGGCAAAGTAATTTTCGCCGAACAATCTCTGTCCCTCAGACTCCGTCTCTTGCAGATTGGCGATCCAGCCTTTGGCGACGCGGCGGATGAAGGTCTCGGTGAAGATCGAGCGGCGTCCGTCGCTGAACGGAGCGGGATCCAGCCGAAGGTCAGAGATGATGCGTCGGTCTTCGGCGGTCAGAAATTTGGATTCCTCCACGAAGTTGCGGAAGCGTTCCGAGATCAGGACGTCGCGTCCGTCGCGGACGATGTAGACCAGTTTCGCGTCGGGATAGACCGCGTGGAGGTCGCGCACGGCCTGACCGTGAATCGTGGACGAGGGGCTTTTGTCGCCGACGATCATCTTGCCTGCGCGGGCGGCGTCACGCTCGAGGATCACGTCCGCCGCGGCGCGCAGGACGAGGGGCGAGAGGTCGCGTCCGTCGTTCCAGCGGTTGGACTTGCGCGTCAGCCATTCTTCGATCTCGGCGGAATCCACGAGCGATTTGAGCAGCGGCTGGCGCGTGAAGAAGTGCGCCTGATAATTGCAATGCACTTCGGGGTGCAGGCGGGCAAGGCGCATGAGGAGCGTCGTACCTGAGCGGGCGTGACCGAAGATGAAGAATTTTTCGCGCGGGAAGAATTGTTTGATCTCCGCTGCTTCCTCG
Source organism: Anaerolineales bacterium UBA7227 (assembly GCA_002473085.1). Lineage (GTDB taxonomy): Bacteria > Chloroflexota > Anaerolineae > Anaerolineales > Villigracilaceae > Denitrolinea > Denitrolinea symbiosum. The sequence continues at coordinate 10,936 of DKTP01000156.1, read as the reverse complement.
TCCGTGATGGCGGGGATGGGATTGCGGGTTTTCTTTTTGGGGTCGCCCTTGAGGAGGAAGCGGGCGGCGGATTTGAGACGGCTTAAGATTTCCATAAATCTTCCAACCGCTTGCGTCCCGCTTCCAGGGCCTTTTTTTCCAGGAATTTTTTCATCTTCGGCCAGGGAGTTTTGTCCAACATTTGCGGCATCGGCGTGGACTCTGCATCGTCAAAATAGGATAAAGCCCGCGTGGCATTGACGGGAAAAGAGCGCGCCTTTGCATACTTTATCGCGGCAACTTGAAACAGCGCGTCCAAAGGAATCTGTTGCAGGATGAAATACAGATCCACCATGTCTTTGCGTGTGCCGCGATTGATGATGGCGGCAAGTTTCATCGCGCCGATCTCCTCCACGCTTGCCAAATCTATGTTGCCGATTGAAAGCGTCGGCCGTACTAATGGATATAGATTCAAATAAAAGAAACTAACGCCAACTCCGCGCCAGGTTGCGACAAACGTCGAATCTTTGTCGTAAACGATTTCCAATGTTGAATCATCCAAAACAGAGCGAAAGACGGCGCGTTCTGCAGAGCCAACCACATTTTCCCCTTTCGAGAAAAAATCCAGATCTACCGAAAAACGATGACCGATGTGTAAGGCCAGGCCAGTCCCGCCAGCCAGATAAAAATTTCTGACGAGTTCAACTTGATCGAGCAAGCGAAACGCTTCCTGCGTAGCAGGCGTCAGGGATTCCCAATGAGGTTTCTTAAGCGTTAGTGATTCCATAATTCCCCCTCTGCCATGAAGAACGGAGATTTTTTCCATTTACGGATTCCGAGCAGCTTTCTCCAGTAATTAAACGTGACAGGCTTCAAACCGCGCTCGCCGTACTGGCGCACAAATTGACGGATCCGCTTGCTGCGATAGGTTTGAAACAGCCAGCGGATTTCATCCCAGGCGCCGAACTCCAACGTGCGCTGGATGATGAGGTTTGCGTCATCCGCGATATTCAGGTTCGCAAGGTTGTATTCCTGAAAATAAGGCTTCAATCCACTGGGGATTTGAAATGGAGAATTCGCGCGTTGCATGGCTCTATTATAAACCTCACCTCTTCCAGTTCAGCATGAGCAGTCCGACCAAACAGACAAGAATCCCCATAATGTTAACCCAGGTCAGTTTGTCTTTGAAGAAGAAAATCGCCACAGGGACGAGGATGAGCGTCGCGACCACGTTGACCAACACCGCGGCCACGCCCACGCTCCAGCCTGCGCGGTAGGTGAGCAAAAAACCGAACTCGATGCCGACGATGGCGACGGCGAGTCCGACGCTGGCCCAGTTGAGTTTTCGCAGTTCGGCTCCGAGACCGCCCTGAAGGGGAGAGAAAAAGAGGGTCAGCAGCACAACGCCAAAGGCGACCGCATACGTAACGAGGAGGGAGATCGTAAAGTTCACGTTCGCGGGCGTATTCTTGGCAACGAAATGATAAAACGCGCTGGAAGCGATGGCGAGGGTGATGGAGAAATAAAAGAGAAACATGCTGCCTGTTTTCATGGTTGCGTGGTTGACTTGTACGTATCGAGAACTTTCAGAATAAATTCTGCCGTGCGTCTGCCTGACGTGCCGTCGGTGAAGGTGATCTCGTCCTCGACGAACTTCCGCCTCGCTGCCGCGTCCGCGTTTGGATCCGCCAAATAGACATTTAACGCGTCGCGAAGCTGACTCTCGTTCTCAGCCACGCGTCCTGCTTTCGCCTCGCGGAATCTTTGGTGCGTGGGCCAGTTGCCGATCTCTTTTAGCGAGAGCGAAAATTTGTTGGGCTTGTTCCAACCGTTTGGCGCGTCGATCACGGCGGCGATCATCGGCGTATCGTGGACGGCGGTCTCGACCAACATCGTCGAGTAGACGGTCACCACCACATCGGAATACGCCATCATGGACGATTTCTCGTCCATATCTTCGCCGCCGTAGTAACCGAGCGAGCCTCCCAACGCCACAGGCTGGACAACGTGAACATGCGGATATTTCTTTTCGAGTTCAAATACGCGCTGACGCTCTTCCGCGAAAATCTTCGGCTTGTCTTGAAAGTGACTCGGGTGCAGGCGGATCAACAACTGCGAAGGCTCCGTCAGCGAATCGGACGAGACCAATTTTGCCAGCGCTTCGATGTTCGGAAAGTTCGGCGCAAAGTGGACAAAACTGCTGGCGTACGAGATTAACTTGCGATTCGGGTCGAGTCCGTGCAATTTGAAATACTCGTCGCGCGGCATGAGCCATTGCTTGCGGAAATATCCATCATACGAGGGGATGCCGCCGATGTGGACGCGGTCGGGATCCCAATCCGAGCCGAGGACGAGCTCGTCTTTTTGCAATTGAGACCAGCACGTCGCCCACTGCACGTCCGCGCCGCTGACGTTGTACGAGGAGGAGTTGTCCCAGCCGACGATGACGGTCATGTTCGGGATGCCGCGGCGGGCCGATTCGCGCAGGAGGTAACGGTCCATCCGCCAGCCAGGCGTCGAAGCGATGACCATGTCGGGCTGGTAGCGGTCGAAGAGGTCGGTATACAGCCCAGGGTCGGGGGTGAAGCGGTTTTGCATCCGTACGAGGAGTTTGCGCGCCCACGAAAAATTCCGCAGGAGGAGAATCATCAGCGCGGCGGGAATCCAAATCCCCAGGCGGAACTTCCACGAGTTCTCCGCCCAGACCTCCCAAATGTGACTGTCCATGGCTTCGGTGTTGATGCGGCGCGAGCCGCCGACGCGGCGCAGATAGGCGAGCAGCCATTGCAGGCGCGGTTGATGAGTAGTGGCAAATTCATTCGCCCGCTTCAAACGCAAGCCTTCGAACGTCAAATTCGGCTGCGCGAATCGCTGCGCGATTTTGTCTTTGGTTTCATCGTCGGTGAGGACGACGACTTCCACGCCCGCTTTGAGCAGCGTCGGGACGACGTCGCTTTGCAGGAAGTACACGATCGCCATGCCGTGGTCGGCGGAGATGAAGATGCGTCTCACACCACCCTCTCCGCCACCTTCTCCCCATACCCCAGCAGCGCCTGCACCATCTCCTGACTCCGCCCCTCCGCGTAGACGCGCAGGACGGGCTCCGTCCCCGAAGGGCGGATCAACAGCCACGAGTCGTCGGCCATGATGTATTTCACGCCGTCGCGTTGACTGATCTCGGTCACTTTCTCGCCGCCGATCTCCGCGGGGGCTTGCTTCGTCAGGAACTCGGTCATCTCGGCTTTCGCGACGGGACGGCTGAGGCGCAGGTCGGTGCGTTCGTAGAACGCAGGGCCCACGTCCTTGAGCAGGTCGTCCACCAGCGCGTTCAGCGGCTTGTTCATGGCGGACACAATTTCCACCAGCAAGAGTCCCATGATCGGGCCGTCGCCTTCGGGGATGTGTCCCTTGAACGAGATGCCTCCCGACTCCTCGCCGCCGATCAGCACATCTTCGCTCATCATGTAATCGGCGATGTGGTTGAAGCCGACGGGCGTCTCGTACAGTTTGAGCCCATAACGTTTGGCGAGACGGTCAATCATGCGCGTCGTCGAGACCGTCCGCACCACCGCGCCGCTCATGCCGCGCTTCTCCACGAGGTATTTCAGCGCGAGCGCGAAGATCTTGTGCGGGTCCACGAAGATGCCGCGCTCGTCCATCGCGCCGATACGGTCCGCGTCGCCGTCGGTGCAGAGGCCGAAAGCGCCCATCCCCGAGGAGATCGCCGAAGCCAGCGCGCCCAAATTCTTGGCGATGGGTTCGGGATGGACTCCGCCGAAGCCAGGATTCATCTCGCTGCGCACTTCCGCCACCTCGCAGCCCGTCCCCTGCAAAAAGCCCTTGATCACGCCGCGCCCCGAACCGTACATCGAGTCCACCACGATGCGCTGGGGATTATCGGCGATCACGTCGCTTTTGATGAGCGTCCGCAGGTGGTCGTAATACGCGGGCAGCGGATTGAATCTCTGGATCAAACCCGCCTCGCGCGCCTTTTGAAAATCCATCAGGTTCGGTCCGCGCGCCTGCTGTTCGTTGTCGTTGATGTAGATTTCCACGCGGCGGCATTGCTCGGGCAGCGCCGACCCGCCGAACGCGCCCTTCAACTTGACGCCGTTGTAGCGCGGGGCGTTATGCGACGCGGTGATCATCACCCCGCCCGCCGCGCCGAGATTCTTGACCGCGTACGAAATGGCGGGCGTGGGCGAATCGGACTGGGCGAGATAGACGACGAATCCGTTCGCGGCCAGGACGCGCGCCACCTCGCCCGCGAATCTATCGGACAGGAATCGCGTATCGAAGCCGACCACGATCCTTTCCTGACTTTGAGCGGACGCGCCGTTCTTCGGCTTGGTCCAATGCTCGGACGCGACCGCGTCGGCGATGGCCTGCGCCACCATGCGAAGATTATCGAAGGTAAACGTATCCGAAATGACGGCTCGCCAGCCGTCGGTGCCGAAATGGATGGGCATGTTTTCTCCTGTTGGGCAAATTTGTTGGGGCGGTCTCGTTGGGGCGAACTCGTTGGGGCGGTCTCGTTGGGGTGGACTCGTTGGGGCGGACTCGTTGGGGCGGACCTACGTGTCCGCCCTGGGCTCGTTGGGACGGACCTGTTGGGGCGGTCTCGCTGAGGCGGACTCGTTGGGGCGGACCTACGTGTCCGCCCTGGGCTCGTTGGGACGGTCTCGTTGGGGCGGACCTACGTGTCCGCCCTGGGCTCGTTGGGGCGGACCTGTTGGGGCGGTCTCGTTAGAGCGGTCTCGTTGGGGCGGACCTACGTGTCCGCCCTGGGCACGATCTGCTTTTATGGCGTGAGCGTCACAGTCGGCGTCTCCGTCGGCTGCCAATTGACCACCGGGGTGGCGATCGCGAGCAGCGAGCGGATGATCCAGCCCTCCACTTTTTCGCCGTTGCGGTCCACCTGGATCTTGACCCACGTCACGCCGTTGCGGTCCGCCGTTTCGCCGAGGAGGATGACGATATACCCGTTGCCGAGCGTCATCAGGTACTCGCCGCCGGGCGCGTCGCGGACGATGGCCCCGCCGCCCTCAGGCGAGTCGATGCGCGCGAAGATGGGAGTCGGCTCGACGGTGAGGGAGGGCGTCCACGTCTCGGCGGGAGACTCGGTGGCCGGGACCTGCGTCTCGGTCGGGGAGACGGTCGGGCTGGGCGGACGCGGGGTAGCGCTCGGGCTGGGACTCGGCCGCGGGGAGGGCGACGCGGCGAAAGTCAAGGAGGGAAGCGGCGAGGGAATCGGCGCGGGCGGAGGCGAAGTCCCGTTGACGAGGCTGCGCGCGGCCCCGCCTAGTCCCGTCCACGTCGCCAGAACCGCGAGGAGGGAGATCAAAAGGACGAGGCTGAAAATGAATCCGCCAAACGAGCGCGGACGGAATCGCATGAAGGCGAGAGTGAGCAGCCCGACGAAGGTCGCCCACGCAAAGTGGACGAGCGCCACGAGCGCGGCCTGCGGCCAGACTCCCTCGAGGCGGGCGCCGAGTCCGAAGCCGGCCGCGCCGAGGGGAAGGTAGAAGGCGTACGCGAGGACGACGCTGGGCAGGTAGGGTTTGTCTTCGGTACGGACGAAGGTCACGACGAGCAGGGCGGCGCCGATGGCGAGGACGATGATTTCGGGAGGCCAGAGCGCGGCATGGAGAAGGACTTCGTTGTGGGTGCGAGGCCCGAAGGGGAGTTCGGCAAAGCCCGCCGCCAGGCCGATGAGGAAGACAATGATGGCGCTGACGAGCAGCGCGGCAAAAGTCTGGATGAAATAACGCGGCGAGCCGGTGACGATGGCGATGGAGAGTCCCACCCAGGGAGTGAGTATCGGCGCGGCGAGAACGCCGAAGATGATGACGGCTTGCGAGTCGAGCAGGTAGCCCGCGGCGATGATAGCGCCGCTCAGGATGGCGTAGATGAACAGTTCAAAGGTCGGGTACGAGCGCCGCGCCAGATCCGCGAGGACGGCGGCCTGGCCCTCGGCGTCGGCGGGAAATAACATGCGGCGGGCGCGGCGTCGGCGGGCGCGGGCATCGTGAGGGAGGGGCGGGGAATCGGGTTCGTTCATTTTGTCAGGCTGGCAGCGAGGCGCAGAGATTTTTCGAGCGGTTAGCGCGGCATCCGCAACCGCCTTCCAAGCGCTCATGCCATCGAGAAAGAAAACATCAGGGCAGGAACGCTTTCCCCATTGTCAAGCCTGTCGGCGACAACGCGTAACGCCAATGCCTGGGCATGTGCAACAGCCTCATCGGGGTTCCTGCCATAGGTCATCACGCCTGGAAGTTCCTTCACCTCCGCCAGCCAGCGTCCATCCTCTTCCTGTTCGTATTCGACTGTAAATTCCATTCTGCGTCCTTTCGTCATCCATCACGAGTATAGCACAACCAGATTATTTTGCCCTCACCGCCGCGAAGCCGAGTCCGTTGGGGCCGACGTGCGCGCCGATGACGGTGGCGACGTTCACGACCAGGATCTCGCGCGGCAGTTCGCGGCGGCATTCTTCCATGAGGCGGGAGAGGAAGCCGCGGGCGCGGGATTCCGCTCCCGTGTGCAGGATGGCGAGACGTTCGATGGGCAGTCCCGCTTTGAGCAGCGCGGCCATGCGCTCGTCGGCTTGACGCGTCGTCCGCGTCGCTCCGGCGGGTTTGAGCAGGCCGTCGGTCAGTTCGATCAGCGGTTTGATGGAAAGCATCCCGCCGAGGAGGGTGACCGCGGCCGGGACGCGTCCGCTGCGGCGGAGGTAGTCCATCGTGTCGAGCGCGGCAAAGACGCGGAGTCGGCGGCGGACGTCGGCGATGGAGGCGATGGCTGTTTCGACGTCCGCGCCCGATTCGGCGGCCTCGGCCGCGGCCAGCGCCTGGAAGCCGAGTCCGAGCGAGAGCGAGCCGCTGTCCACAATGGCGACGCGGCCGGGGAAGTCGTCCGCGGCCTGGCGCGCGATGTCGCAGATGGCGGTCAGTTGCGAGGCGGCGTGGATGGAGAGGACGAAGTCGCAGCCGGAGTCGAGGAGTTTCTGGTAGCGCGCGGAAAATTCGCCGATGGAGGGCGCGGCGGTGGTCGGGAACGTCTGCATCGCGGGCAGGCGCGCGTAAAAGTCGCCGCGGCTGAGGTCCTTGCCGTCGGCGTATTGTTTCCCTTCAACGACGAGGATGGTGGGGACGACTTCAACGCCGAAACGCCGCGCCAGGTCGCCGGGCAGGTCGGAGGTGGAGTCGGTGACGATGCCGATTTTCATCGCCGCGAGTATAGCACAGGGACGGGAGCGGATTGGGGCGGTTGCGTCCTGGCTTTTCAAATTTGTTCGCCGGATGTTAGTTGATTCTCAGGTCAAATTTCCTGAAATGCGGTTATGATAGGCGGAAATTGGAGAACGAATGGTACTATTCCTTGTCCTGACCCTGCTTTCCATGTTCATCGTCTTTGGCGTGGACGTGCGCCAGAAGCGGCGCGAGTTCATCCGCACGGGTAAATAGCTCATGGTTTCATCCGCGAGAATCTGTGTAGTTAAGAAACGGTCTTAAAGGGCGGCGCGGCCGTCGCTTACAAGGGCGGATAGGGAAAGGCGCGACGGTCTTCGGGAAGGAGGGGGAAGCGGCGCGTCGCGCGCAGACGTTCGGCGCGAGACTCGAGGGCGGCGACTTCGTCGGGGCTGAGGAGAGGCGTCAGGTCGGCGCGGACGGCTGAAAGTCGGGAGAGAGGCGGGAGGAGGGAATCGGGAATCGGTTCGCCAGCGAAGTCCCAGATCACCGTCCGCAGTTTGTCTTCAGCGTGGAAGCACAGTCCGTGGTCAATGGCCCAGAGTTTGCGCGCCGAGTCGAAGAAGACGTGACTGCCTTTTCGGTCGGCGTTGTTGCAGAGCAGGTCGAAGAGCGCGACGGGTTTGAGCAGTTCCTTTTCTTCGTCGGTGAAGTTGAAGTAGTGGCGGCTGGGGTCGTATTCGATGTATTGCTGGAGCGAGCCCGCGCCGAAGGGACCGTCGCCGCGCAGGACGGTGTAGGGGACGAGGCCGAAGCCCAGCGCCTCGCTGACGAGGTAGGCGGCAGTCTCGCGCAGGGCGAGGGTGTTGTCTTCGAAATCCCAGAGCGGCTGCTCGCCGCGTGTCGGCTTGTAGACGGCGGGGAGGACCTCGCCCTCGTGGCGGACGTTGACGAGGAAGGTGTAGTTCGAGCCGAGCAGGAACTGGCCTTTGAGTTCGATCTCGCCGTGTTGCAGGGCGCGCTGAAGTTGGTCTGTAGACATGATGAAATTTTACTGCAAACCTTGACGTTCCGCCGCCGCGCTGATAGACTCGGCCTGCTTGTAAAAGCAAATCTCACGAAAGGAGGCGCACGACCCATGGTGAAAACCGTTATCCGCATCAAGACCTTTAGCGCCAATTCCGGCGTTTTGCCTTGTCGTATTGCGCCTGCCCGTCGTTAGTCTATACGTACTCGTTTCGTCAACGGCCGCGGCGCAAAAGCCCGCGGTCGTTTTGTTTTTGCCGTCTCACGGCCGCGGGTCACGCAGACCTGCGGCCGTTTTGTTTTTTCGGAGGAAGAATGCTCGATTTTCAAACCCAATTGCTCGAGGCAAAGGATATCCGCTTCGGTCCCATTGACCATGAAGCGCATCCCGCCGTCGAATCCAGATGGACGCACGACGCCGAATTCATGCGCCTGATGGACCTCAGTCCCGCCCGCCCGCTTTCGCCCGCGCTGGTCAAGAAGAAGTACGAGGCCATCGAAAAGCAAATGGACGAGGACAAAAACCTGTTCTACTTCACCATCCGCGCCCGCGAGGACGACCGCCTGATCGGCAAAGCCATGATCGAGTGGATCAGTTGGAACAACGGCAACGGCTGGCTCCGGCTGGGCATCGGCGAGGCGGATTGCCGCGGCAGGGGCTACGGGACGCAGGCGCTGTCCATGCTCTTGCGCTTCGCGTTCGCGGAGCTGAATCTCTTCCGCGTCAGCGCCGCGCTGGCCGAATACAACGAAGCCGCGCTCGGCCTCGTCCACAAATTCAGTTTCGTGGAAGAGACGCGCCGACGCGAAGGACTCTACCGCGACGACCGCCGCTGGGACCTGACCTGCCACGGACTGCTCCACTCCGAATGGGAGCAGCGGCTTGCGAAAGGAGGCGCGGCATGACCGACATCTTCCGAGGCGAACTCGTCCGCTTGACGAGCGAGGAACCGCAAACCGTGGCCGCCGCTTTCGCGCGCTGGGGCCGCGACAGCGAATTCAACCGCCTGCTGGATTTCGATCCCGCCCGCGCCTGGTCCGAAAAAAAATGGAAGGAGTTCCTGGAAAAGGACCTCGATCCCGACCAGAACCACAGTTACTTCTTCCACGTGCGCGAACTTGTCGAAGACAAACTCATCGGGTTTGTCGGCCTTTCTCCCATCTGGGCGCACGGAAACGCCTGGGTGGGGATCGGCTTCGGCGAACGCGATTACTGGGGCAAGGGCTACGGCACAGACGCCATGCGACTTGCCCTGCGTTTCGCGTTCATGGAACTCAACCTGCACCGCGTCACGCTCGACGTGTTCGAGTACAACCCGCGCGCCATCCGCTCGTACGAGAAGGCGGGCTTCCGCGAGGAGGGCCGCCGCCGCCAACTCCTGCTCCGCAATGGCCGCCGCTGGGACGAGATCGAGATGGGCATCCTGCGCGAGGAATGGTTGAAGTTGAATGGAAAGTGACTTTCAAGAAGGAAAAACATCATGGCAACGCCAACTCTCACGGCTGAACTTCCCGCCGCGCCCGCCATCCCTGGGCTGGTCTTCCGCCGCTTCCGCGGTCCCGAAGATTACCCGTTCATGCTGGCCGTCATCAACGGGAGCAAGGCTGCGGACAACATCGAACGCTCCGACACGCTCGAAGCGATGGTCAACAATTACTCTCACCTCGAAAACTGCGACCCGTACCGCGACATGCTGATGGCCGAAGCGGACGGGCGGATGATCGGTTACAACCGCGTCTTTTGGGAACACCAGGAGGACGGCGCCCGCCTCTACGTGGTGTTCGGCTTCCTCCTCCCCGAATGGAGGCGCAAAGGCCTCGGCTCGTCCATGCTTGCTCTCGGCGAAGCGCGCCTGCGCGAGATCGCCGCGGAGCAGGCCTACGCGGGCCCGCGCTTCTTTCAATCCTGGGCGATGGACACTGAGAAAGGAACCATCGCCTTGCTCGAAGGCGCGGGATACCAACCCGTCCGCTACGGGTTCGACATGACGCGCAGCCTCTCCGAGCCCTTCCCCGACTTCCCCATGCCCGAGGGTCTGGAAGTCCGCCCCGTGGAGGATGGACACCTGCGCGCCATCTTCGACGCGGACTCGGAATCCTTCCGCGACCACTGGGGCTACGTGGCGCCGACCGAGGCGCGCTTCGACGCCTGGCTCCACCAGCCCAACTTCGCCCCCTCGCTGTTCAAAGTGGCCTGGGACGGCGATCAGATCGCGGGCGCGGTGCAGAACTTCGTCAACAAGGAAGAGAACGAGGAGTACAACCGCAAGCGCGGCTACACCGAGGGAATCTTCGTCCGCCGCCCGTGGCGCAAGCGCGGGCTGGCGCGCTCGCTCATCGTCCAGAGCATGAAAATGTTCAAGGAAATGGGCATGACCGAAACCGCCCTCGGCGTGGACAGCGAGAACACCAGCGGCGCGCTGCGCGTCTATCAAAGCTGCGGCTACAAACAGGTGAAGATGGGAATCACCTTCCGCAAGCCGCTGGAATAACCCATTCCGTGATCACCGCCCCGCGCGGGGCGAATCCACGTATTCGCCCCGCGCGTTCGCCCGCGCGTTCGCCCATGTGTTCGCCCGCGCGTTCACCCGCGCGTTCACCCCGCGCGTTCACCCACCAATTCGCATGGGCGAACCTGCGCGTTCGCCCATGCGTTCACCCCGCGCGTTCGCCCCGCGCATTCACCCGCGCGTTCGCCCGCGCGTTCGCCCCACGCGTTCGCCCCGCGCGTTCACCCGCGC